>NZ_CP024091.1:1896480-2212560 GCF_002736205.1 Pedobacter ginsengisoli
TAGCTGAACAGATCCAAAAGGAACAGTAGCGCCCGGATACGTATGCCCCATTTTTTGAGTTCCAATAATTGGCTTTACATACTTTACCAGGCTTTGCTGCGCATTTGCCAGCACCGGGGCTGATAAAAAGCAGTACAGGAGGATTTTTTTCATATTTAACTTTAGTTCTATTTTTTTATGATCGTCTAAGGTATAAAAAAATCATACAAAAAACAGCCTTTTTACTATTGCTATAACGTTTGATTAAAATATTTCTCACTTCTCTTTAACCATCTATCCTCCGTACACATCAGCTCCTAATTTCCCCCTCAATTAAACCTCCTTCTATCTCCTCCCAATTCGGCTAAAATTCAGTGTCAGGAAGAGGGCCTCGGAACCATTTGCGCCCTTCAGCGCAAATGGTTCCAGCCCGAAAACAGATCACTTAATTTTACTTTGACAACCTATTGACCTCCCAAATTAAAAACTTCAATTAAAATCACGTATTTTTGCACCCTATTTCTAATCACCGGGCTTTGAACCCGAGGCAGTATTAAATAAAATGAGTAAAAGAGGAAGAATATTAGTCGCCATGAGTGGCGGTGTTGATAGTTCAGTAGCAGCAGTAATGCTACACGAACAAGGTTATGAAGTTATTGGATTAACCATGAAAACATGGGATTATGCAACATCAGGCAGCAGTAGTAAAGAAACAGGCTGTTGCAGTTTAGATAGCATAAACGATGCCCGCACCTTAGCCGTAAACTATGGTTTCCCTCATTATATTCTCGATATCCGCGATGAGTTTGGCGATTTTGTAATCGACAACTTTGTTGATGAATATCTTGCAGGACGTACACCAAACCCGTGTGTATTGTGCAATACCCATATTAAATGGGAAGCATTATTAAAACGCGCCAACAAACTGGATTGCGAATTTATTGCAACAGGGCACTATGCAAACATCAGACAACAAGATAGCGGCCGTTATGTAATTTCTAAAGGAAAAGACGAAAATAAAGACCAATCATACGTACTATGGGGTGTTTCTCAGGAAAACCTTGCACGTACACAATTCCCTCTGGGTTCTTTTGCCAAGTCTGAAATCAGACAAATGGCTTTAGACATGGGGCAAGAAGAACTTGCTAAGAAAAGTGAAAGCTACGAGATCTGTTTTGTGCCAGATAACGATTACCGTGCCTTCTTAAAACATAAAGTTGAAGATTTAGAAGACAGAGTTGCCGGCGGTAACTTCATCACTAAAGACGGAATGGTAGTTGGCCAGCATAAAGGCTATCCTTTTTACACCATTGGTCAGCGTAAAGGACTTGGAATTGCCTTTGGCGAGCCAATGTTTGTAACCCAAATTATGCCTGAAAGTAATACAGTAGTACTTGGCAGAGCCGAAGATCTGGAAAGAAACGAGGCTTTGGTACGCAACGTAAATCTGGTAAAATACGGAAGTATTTTAGAACCAATGGATAATGTAGTTACTAAAATCAGATATAAAGATGCAGGTATGTTAAGCACTATCGTTCAGGAAGGCGATAAAATGCGCGTAGTATTTGACCACAATGTATCAGCAATAGCACCTGGACAATCAGCAGTTTTCTATGAAGGAAACGACCTGTTGGGCGGCGGCTTCCTTTGCTAGAAGACCTTAAAATGTGCTCCCTTAGATCCCTAAGTACTGTCTAAGGGAGACAACTCCCTTTTTTGAAAAATATATTGCCCAATCTGTAGGGATCATTGGAGGTCATTCTTTTCCAATTTATTAGAGATCAAGTAAGGCGAAGCCGATTTTATCTTTTTACCTTTATATCTTTCAAAATAATAATCTACCCTGCCAAGATTAATCCCTGCAAAACCAACCTGATTTATGGTAGTTATTGCTCCGCTCAAATTCTGCACATCCTCTGGCTGATCCATAAAAGTATGCGTATGACCACCTATTATCAGGTCGATACTCTTATTATTTTTCGCTAAAATCTGATCAGAAACCTTATCTGTTTTATATTTGTAACCCAAATGAGATAAGCAAATTACCAGATCACATTTAAAGTCATTCTTTAATATATCAGCTATTTCATTAGCCTTTGCAACCGGGTCTAAGTAAACTGCATCTCCATAGTTTTTGCCATCAACCAAACCATGCAATTCTATTCCAACCCCAAAAACACCAATCTTTAATCCATCCTTTTTAAATATCTTATACGGAAGGGTCGATTTATTGAGTATCGTATTAGAGAAATCGTAATTACTACAAAGAACAGGGAAATTGGCATGAGGCAATTGCTTATAAAACCCCTCCATACCATTATCAAAATCATGATTGCCCATCGTTGCAGCATCATATCCCATTGCAGCCATGAGCTTAATTTCGAGCTCTCCACCAAACTTATTAAAATATGGAGTTCCCTGAAAAATGTCGCCGGCATCAAACAGCAGCACGTTTTTCTCTTCGCTTCTTATCTTTTTTATCAGGGCGGATCGCCTTGCCGTACCACCCAAACCTTCATATTTAGATCCGTCGATAGGAAAAGGCTCTACCCTGCTGTGAACATCATTAGTATGCAAAATAGTTAGCTTTGTTACCCCACCGGCCGCCTCTGCTTCAAATGCATTTAAATTTAAGGCCAAAGCAGCTGCAGCAATACCACCAGTTCTAAGAAAATCTCTGCGGTTAGTTTTTAGTAATTCTTCCATCTAATTTTGGATTAATTGTTTTTCCGGCAGCCTCAGTTTCAATAACGTAATTCATTAATGCATCGCGTATTTTAAGACCTATAACCTTTTGATCTATAGCATTTTTAAAGGCCGGAACATTGTCGCCACCACCACCAATATAATCTGAAGTAAGCACCTTGTAGGTTTTATTTACATCAAACGGTTTACCGTTTACCAATACATCTGTAGGCTTCTTATCTATTATTTTCATTTGCAAACGAGCCACAGGCTGCCCATTTGTAGAAGCTATATAATCCAGCACTTGTTGAACATCAGTACCTTTCAGTGTAAAAATAATCAGCTGATTTTCAAAAGGCATAAGCTCAAAAACATTGGAAACGGTAACGTTGCCCTTAGGAAAATCTACACGTAAACCTCCTTTTGTTGATGGCAACGCAAAATCAATATTCTGGTCGTATTTAAGTGCCTGTTCCAGAACTGCATCAGAAAAGAAATTGCTAAGCAGGCTTTCAGGTAAAGTATCGCTGCTTTTTTTAGACATCTGCGCTGCCGAATGACCTATAACTTTATTCATTTCAGCATCAAGCTGAGCCTTGTAAGGCAAATAGGTTTTTATAATTGAACTATCAACTGTAAGTTCCTTATTAACATTGTATTCAGCCCGATTGGTCTTTACAAGATGGTATCCTGAAGAGCATGAAGCAACTAAAAGGACAACTGATAGCGCTAAATAATTCCTGAATGATTTGATAGGTTCCACCATATTTATTTTGGTACAAAAATACGGCAAACATTGCAATATGATGTAAAAATATAGTGATAATAGTGTTAAATAATAAGCCCCATTATCTTGAAAGTTCACAGATAATGGGGCTCCAATAACGATTCTGTTAACAGTTGTCCTATTAAACCTTACAAGTTCTTTGTAATCGCTTCATCTAAAGGTTTCACTTTGGAACGGAAACGGTGTACCAACTGGCCTTTTTCATTTATCAGGAATTTTTCGAAGTTCCATTGAATATCACCAGTAAAATCAGGGTTTTCCTGACTGGTTAAATATTTAAATAATGGGCTGATATCATCTCCTTTAACGCTGCTTTTTTCTGACAACAAGAAGGTAACATTGTATTTTCCAGTACAAAATTCTTTAATCTCGCTATTTGTAGCCAATTCCTGGCCACCAAAATTACCAGCCGGGAAACCAATTAACACTACATTTTTACCATATTGTTTTTGTAATTTTTCAAGGTCTTCGTACTGAGGTGTAAACCCGCATTTAGAAGCTGTATTTACAATCAGGATCTTTTTACCCTTAAATTTAGAAAGCTTAATCTCCTTACCATCAATGGTTTTAAAAGAAAAATCATAAACGTTTTTAGTTGGAGGCGTAAACAGAAGGCTTAACAGGATGAGTAATGTATTCATGGTTTTATGTTTTTTATATCTACGAAGTTAAGCACAAAAAAAATAGATAATTATATTATTTAAGTAAAATGTTTAAAACAGTTTTTAGCGCTGCCGGTCGAATTTAATGCCCTGAAAGCAGCAATCCCGGCATTGCTCATTATCAGGTAAAACAAGTCACTTTTAAATAAATTTGTCAGAAAAGTTAGATCGGATTTTGAAATTAGGCTTATTTATAGCTTTATTTGCAGAAAAACGTTCTGAATGGCGAAGAATTTACTAATAGTTGAGTCACCTGCGAAAGCGAAAACCATAGAGGGGTATTTGGGTAAGGATTTTCTTGTTAAATCTAGTTACGGTCACATTCGTGACTTGATTAAGGGAGATATGGGAATTGATATCTCTAATAATTTTGCTCAAACCTACGAAGTCCCTTCAGATAAAAAGCAAGTTGTTGCCGAGTTAAGAAAACTAGCTAAGGAGGCCGAAATGGTATGGCTAGCATCCGATGAGGACCGTGAAGGAGAAGCCATTTCCTGGCATTTGTACGAAACTTTAGGACTTAAAGAAGCCAAAACAAAACGTATTGTTTTTCATGAAATTACCAAGCCTGCAATTTTAAAGGCTATTGAAACACCCCGTACAATTGACTATAACCTGGTTCATGCACAACAGGCGCGCCGCGTGTTAGATAGGTTGGTTGGTTTTGAACTTTCTCCGGTCTTGTGGAAAAAGGTTAAACCATCACTTTCGGCAGGTCGGGTACAATCAGTAGCAGTTCGTTTAATTGTAGATAGAGAAAGAGAAGTAAATAAATTCAATGCTTCGGCAGCATTTAAAATAACTGCACAGTTTTCGACCGGAAAAGGAAAGGAAATTGTTAGAGCAGAATTGCCTCAGCGATTTGAAAAAGAAGCAGATGCAGAGCAGTTTTTAACAGACTGTATTGATGCTGGTTTCGCGGTTGATAGTTTAGAAACGAAGCCTGCAAAACGTAATCCTGCAGCTCCGTTTACCACTTCTACCTTACAGCAAGAAGCTTCCCGCAAACTGGGTTATTCAGTTTCAAGGACAATGCAAATTGCGCAAAGACTGTATGAAAGTGGACGAATCACCTATATGCGTACCGATTCAGTGAACTTATCGGAAACGGCATTACAGGCTGCAGCAAGTGAAATAAAATCTGCTTATGGCGATAAATATCACCACTTAAGGGTATACAAAACTAAATCGGCAGGTGCACAAGAGGCTCACGAAGCCATCCGCCCTACTTATTTTAATCATCATACTGTACCAGGCGACAGTTCTGAACAACGTTTATATGAGTTGATCTGGAAACGTGCCATCGCTTCACAAATGAGTGAGGCTTTATTTGAAAAAACAACCGCCCAAATAGGCATCAGCACGCGCAAAGAGAACTTAATTGCCGAGGGTGAGGTTTTAAAATTTGATGGTTTCTTAAAGGTTTATCTTGAATCCAGTGATGATGATGACCTTGAGGATTCAGAAGGTAACAGCATGTTGCCACCATTGGTAAGAGGTCAGGAATTGACTTTAAAAGAGATGAATGCAACTGAACGTTTCTCCAGACCACCGGCCAGATATACAGAGGCAAGTTTGGTTAAAAAACTAGAAGAGCTTGGTATTGGAAGGCCATCTACTTACGCACCAACAATTTCGACCATCCAAAACCGCGGTTATGTGGTTAAAGAAGATCGTGATGGCCGTCAGCGTTCATTCAGTGCTATTGTATTAGCCAATGGTGCTATCAAAAAACAAATTAAAACTGAAATAACAGGTGCAGAAAAAGGCAAGTTGTTCCCTACAGATATAGGAGAAGTTGTTAACGATTTTCTGGTTGAACACTTTAAGGGAATTGTAGATTTTAACTTTACGGCAAGTGTAGAAAAGGAATTTGATGAGATTGCGCAAGGGCTGCAGGAATGGACAAAGATGCTTCACTCCTTCTATACTCCTTTCCATAATGAGGTTGAAACTACTTTAGAAAATGCCGACAGGGCTAATGGCGAGCGTTTATTGGGTGTTGATCCGGTAAGTGGTAAAAATGTTTATGCTAAGGTTGGTAAATTTGGTCCGTTGGTCCAAATTGGTCAGAATGACGACGAAGAAAAACCTCGTTATGCGAGCTTATCTAAATCGCAATCTGTGGCAACGGTTACTTTAGAAAATGCTTTGGAACAGTTTAAACTGCCTTTCCAACTTGAAGATTATGAAGGTAAAGAGGTTTCTGTTGGTGTAGGTCGTTTTGGTCCTTATGTCAAATGGGGTGATGCTTACATCTCTGTTCCTAAAAATGAAGATCCTTTATCAATTGACAGAGATCGTGCAATAGAGATTATTGGCGAAAAAATTACTGCTGATGCTCCGGTTGCCCATTACCAGAATTTACCTGTTACCAAAGGAAAAGGACGATTCGGGCCGTTTATTAAATGGAACGATTTGTTTATCAATGTGCCTAAGGCTTATAATTTTGATAATCTAAAACAATCGGATATTGAAGAGCTGATTGGTAAAAAAATAGAAAAAGAGGCCAATAGGTTTATACAGCAGTGGGCTGAAGAAAAAATTGCTATCGAAAATGGCCGATGGGGACCGTTTATTCGCTTTGGTAAAGAAATGCTTAAGTTACGTAAAAATCCGACTACTAACGACAAATATACTCAAGAGGAATTAGAGGTAATTTCTTTAGATGAAGTTAAAAAATTGATAGTTGAGCAGGTGCCTAACGCTTTTGAACCTAAAACCAAGAAAGCAGCAGCAAAGAAAACCGGTACAACGGCCAAGAAAGTAACAGCTAAAGCGCCTGCAAAAAAGAAAGTTGCAGCGAAGAAGTAGGTATTTATTATATGAAAAAAGACCTTCCTGAAAATATAGTTGAAGATGTTGCGATGGCTGTAGTGCTAATCAATGAAAGTCCGGAAGTAAAAAACTGGACTGTTTATCTTGTTAATCTTAAAGACATTCCAATAGATAATGTACTGATCAGCTCTAAAGGGTACGGAGAAAAGGACGGTAAACTGGTAAAAACTTCTGTACTCCGACACTTTCTGGGCAACATTAACGCCAAATCTTTTGCTGGAGTAGAAGCTATCGATACAGAAGTTTTCGGCTTAACAAACGAATACTGGTTAAGCTATTATATAGACGGGGTTATTTACGACAAAAAGTTTATTTTCCTACCGGAAAGCATTGTAGATGAAAACTTAATACGTGTTCCTCTTGTAAATATGCCGGGTGTGATGATCAAATAGTACCCAAAAAGCTTTTACTTTCTGATTTTTCTTCTGTTGATAATAATTGTTTTAGTTTGCCGATGATTTTTACTACTTTTCGTACACATCTTATTACGAAAAATCTGTATCATGGAATCATCCCGCTCTTCCTTTGTTCAAAGGAATAAGAAACCTTTAATTATTGGATCTGTTGCCGTTGTATTGCTAGGCATTGCATCAATTTTCTTCTTTAAAAAAGAAAAACCTAAAGACTATAATCAAAAATATTCTAAATACATAGAGGCCTATACCTCTGGAACCATCTCTAAAAAGAGTTTCATTAGAGTACACTTGGCCAGCGAAGTAAAAACAATGAGTGATGTTGGCGTGGCAGACACCCGTGATTTATTCAGCTTCTCCCCTTCTGTAAAAGGAAAAGCATACTGGATTGATGCCCAGACAGTTGAATTCAGGCCAGATGAGCCTTTAAAATCTGGCGAAACTTATGAAGCCAATTTTGATTTAAGCAAAGTTACCGAAACAGAAAAAGATCTCGAAGAATTTGAATTCGGGTTTAGAGTTATCAGACCGGGAATGAGCCTTAGTCAGGATGGTTTGGTATCGCAAAACAATACTTCGCTAGACTACATGAAGCTTAAGGGTGAAATTACTACCTCTGATCAGGAAGATCCAAAAGCAATTGAAAAAGCATTAATGCTTAATTTCCCACAAACTTTAAAAATAAAATGGCAACATAATCCTGAAAAAAATACTTCTGCCTTTACTGTAGATAGTATTAAAAAAGCAGGTCAGGATACGAAATTAACTTTAAAATGGTCTGGCGAAACCATTGATGCAGACAGCAAAGGTGAGCAAACAGTTGTTGTTCCTGCCAAAGGCGTATTTAAGATTCTGGACATGAAAGCGGTTCAAGACCTTGAAGATTATGCCCTGGTACAGCTTTCTGAACCAGTTGGTGTTGCACAGGATCTGGCTGGTTTAATCTCCTTAAGCGGGTTGTCTGATTTAAGGTTCACTATTGATGGCAGTCAGGTAAAAGTGTATTCGGCCCTTGCCTTGGAAGGAAATTATGCCTTTACCATAAATTCAGGTATCGAAAATATTAACGGAAAGAAACTTGGAGCAGGGAAAACAGCCAATATCATTTTTGAGAACAAATTGCCTTCGGTTGTTATTGCCGGCAGCGGTACCATACTTCCAAATTCGGGTAAACTGGTATTGCCTTTCGAAGCCACCAATTTAAGGGCTGTTGATGTTACAGTTATCAAAATCTATGAAAACAATATCCCTCAGTTTTTCCAGACCAACAGCTATAAAGATGGAAGTGAGATTCGTAGGGTAGGTAAACCTGTTGTTCAAAAAACAATTCGTTTAGACGAAGATAAAGCACTTAACCTGCATAAAAAGAACCGTTTCACATTAGACCTGGATAAGCTGATCAAAACGGAACCGGGTGCAATGTACCGCATAACCATCGGTTTCAGAAATGAGTACAATGTATTTAAATGTGCTGAAGTAACCAACGATGAAGCCACTTCTGATGATGACTATCGTGGTTATGGCGAAAAAATTGATGAGGATGATGAGTTCTGGGAGCGTTACAACAGTTACTATCCTAATAATTACAGGTGGGAAGATCGGGATAACCCTTGCACCCCATCCTACTATACCAATGATAAATGGGCCAGCAGAAACGTAATGGCTTCGAACATTGGTATTATTGCCAAACGCGGTAACGACAATAGTATGCTTGTTGTAACCTCAGATCTGCTTACGGCAAAACCAATGAGCGGTGTTACTTTAGAGCTTTTAGATTACCAGCGCCAGATCATCCATACGGTTAAAACTGATGGCGATGGGATGGCTACTTTTGATCTGAAAAGGAAACCATTCTTATTGATAGCTAAAAATGGCGATGAACGTGGTTACCTCAAAATGGACGATGGTAGTTCCCTTCCTTTAAGCCGATTTGATGTGGGTGGCGATGTGGTGCAGAACGGATTGAAGGGTTATATTTATGGAGAACGAGGTGTTTGGAGACCTGGCGATTCTATATTCGTATCCTTCATTCTTGAGGATAAACTTAAAAAACTTCCAGGCGGATATCCGGTCACTTTTGAATTATACAACCCTCAAGGACAATTAATTAAAAGGATCATCAATGGTAAACCATTAAATGGATTCTATGCTTTTAAAACCGCTACAGAAAACACTGCTCCTACAGGCAACTGGCTTGCTAAAGTAAAAGCGGGTGGTGCAGTGTTCAGCAAAACCATTAAGGTTGAAACCGTAATGCCCAACAGGTTAAAGATAAATTTCAATATAGGCAATGCGGCTTATTTAGGTGTTGGCGGTGCATCTTCAGCTACGCTTTCGGCAAACTGGCTATTTGGTTCTGTAGGTAAAAGCCTGAAAGCTAAGGTTGATGTGAACCTGAATACCATGAAAACCACTTTTAAGGGTTTTGATGAGTATACTTTTGATAACCCTACAGTAGCGTTCCAATCGCAGGTAAAAACCATATTCGAAGGCACATTAAATGAGAATGGAACTGCCGTTGTAAATACCAGTTTAAATGAAAACAATACTGCTCCGGGCATGCTTAAGGCAAACTTTACCACTAAGGTATTTGAAGCAGGCGGTAATTTCAGTATTGATAACTTTAGTATCCCTTACCATGTTTACAACAACTATTACGGTATTAAAACCCCTGATGGTGAGAAATTAAGCGGAATGCTGGTAACCGGCAAGGATCATAAAGTTAATATTGTTAATGTAGACAGGAACGGTAAACTGGTACAAGGTGGCAAAACTGTTGAGGTTGAGCTATACAAAGTACAGTGGCGTTGGTGGTGGGATCAGGACGACCAGAACTCCTATGCTAACTTTACCCAAAACTCTTATAATAAACTCGTTAAAAAAGAAAGCATCACTTTATCAAACGGTAAAGGAAGCTGGAATTTAAGAATAGATGAACCGGAATGGGGTCGTTATCTGATTCTGGTACGCGATGTAAATGGTGGCCATGTAACCGGCAAATCTGTATATGTTGACTGGCCGGGTTGGGCACAACGTGAACAGGCCAACAACCCTACCGAGGCCTCTATGCTATCGTTTACTGCCAATAAAACCAAGTTCAATGTTGGCGAAGATGTGGTATTAACCATCCCATCGGGTAAAGGCGGCAGAGCGTTAATCTCTATAGAAAATGGCAGCAGGGTATTAAAAACCTTCTGGACAGAAACTAAAGCCGGCCAAACACAATTTACCTTTAAGGCCGAAAAGAACATGGCGCCTAATGTGTTTGCCGTGGTTTCTTTGCTTCAGCCACATGCCCAAACGGTAAATGATTTGCCAATAAGGATGTATGGAGCTATTCCATTGCTTATTGAAGATCCTGAAACGATCTTAAAACCGGTTATTAAAATGGCAGATAAGATTAAACCTGAAACAGAGAATAGCATTACTGTTGCGGAACAAAATGGCAAGGCCATGACCTATACAATAGCCATTGTAGATGAAGGTTTGCTTGACCTGACCAGATTTAAAACTCCTGATCCTCATAGTGCTTTTTATGCCCGAGAAGGCTTGGGTGTTAAAACATGGGATTTGTTCGATTATGTACTTGGTGCATGGGGCGGCAATCTGGAACGCATTTTAAGCATTGGTGGTGATGGCAGTGTAAACAGGAATTTGAATCCGGCAAAAGCCAACAGGTTTGTACCTGTGGTAAAATATCTTGGTCCTTTTGCATTGGGCAAAGGCGAAAGCAAAACCCATAAGTTTACGCTTCCGCAATATATTGGCGCGGTAAGAGCAATGGTGGTTGCCGGACAAGATGGTGCTTATGGCTTTGCAGAGAAATCTGTACAGGTTAAAAAACCTTTAATGCTGCTGGCTACTTTACCACGTGTTATTGGTCCGGGCGAAAGCTTTACTTTACCTGCAACCGTATTTGCTACAGAAAATAACCTTAAAAACGTAACTGTTCAACTACAGGCACAGAATTTACAGGTAATTGGTAGTAAAACACAACAGCTTGGATTTAAACAACCAGGCGAACAGATGGCATATTTCGAAATCAAGGCTCCTGAGGTTACAGGTATTGCCAAGGTTAAGATCATTGCACAAAGCGGTACCGAGAAGGCTGTTTATGATATAGAGATGGACATTCGTAATCCTAATCCGTTTGTTACCAATGTGGTATCGGCAGTAGTTGAACCGGGTGCCAATTGGTCGTTAAACTATGCGCCTATTGGTATGGCTGGTACAAATTCAGGGTCTATAGAGCTTTCGTCTATACCTCCTATCAATCTTAAAAAGCGCTTAAGTTACCTGATGCAATATCCGCATGGATGTGTAGAGCAAACTACTTCCGGTGTATTCCCTCAGTTATTCCTTAACCAATTAACTGCTTTAAATGAACAGCAAAAGGCAAATACAGAACGAAACATAAAAGCGGGTATTAACAGGTTGAAAGGCTTCCAGACTACTGATGGTGGTTTAAGTTACTGGCCGGGCGAAGGTACGTCTGATGAGTGGGGAACCAATTATGCAGGGCATTTCCTTGTAGAATCGCAAAATGCAGGATACACCCTTCCAGTAGGAATGATTGATGAACTTGTTCGTTATTTAAAAACAAAAGCCAATAACTGGGCGCCAAATAGCAGTAATTTTTATGGTGGTGATCTTTCTCAGTCGTACAGGTTATATGTGCTTGCGTTGGCCAAGAGACCGGAAATAGCAGCAATGAACAGATTAAGGGCATTCGAATACCTTTCTGTATCTGCAAAATGGCGTTTGGCTGCCGCATATAAACTTGCCGGACAAGCAGATGCGGCCAATAAACTGATAAAAGATTTACCTACTGAAATAAAACCTTACAATCAGCTAGGCGGCACTTATGGTTCTGATTTAAGAGATGAGGCCATGATATTGGAAACACTGACTCTATTGGGCCGTAAAGGTACAGCAGCGCAGTTATTGCAGTCGGTAGCTACCAGATTAGGTAAAGATGATTGGTACAGTACACAAACTACAGCTTACAGTTTACTAGGCATCGCTAAGTTTTGTGGTGTAAATTCTTCATCAAATAACCTTAAATACAGCTATACTATTGATGGTAAAAAAGGCAATGTAAATTCAAACCAGTACATTGTTAGCACGCCACTGGCGTTTAAAGGCAATGTGGCTGTTACCAATACCAGCGACAGGGTGTTGTTTGCACGTTTAATTTTACAGGGGCAACCTTCGGCCGGACAAAATAATTTCCAACCGAACAACCCTGATCTGTTAGACATGAGTATCAGCTATAAATTACTTAATGGCAAGGTGCTGGATCCCACTACTTTGAAACAAGGCACAGACTTTTATGCTGAAGTTGTGGTTAAAAATCCGGGTAAGAGTGGATATTATGAGCAAATGGCACTTACACAGATCTTCCCATCGGGATGGGAAATCATTAATACCCGCGTAAATGACAATGAAAGCATCATTGCTTCATCGCCATATACTTACAGGGATATTAGAGATGATCGTGTGTTTACTTATTTTAACCTGCGTGAGAACGAAACGGTTATTTATAAAGTGCTTTTAAATGCATCTTATATTGGTAGGTACTATTTATCGGCTGTTCAGTGCGAAGCAATGTATAACAACAGCATAAGTGCAACAGAAGCAGGAAATTGGGTGCAGGTTATTAAATAAGCAAGTGGGTAGGTATAAAGTAAGTGAGTAGTTGTAAATTAACCAAAACAGGACTTCCTGAAACCGGACTTCCGTCATCTCGACAAAGGAGAGATCTCTTGAATAGCAGCAACAAGAGATCCTTTGCTTCGCTCTGGATGACGGATGTTGTTTTCCTCATTTTACTACTTATATTCCTGTTTTCTTTGCCTTCAAAGCTTTTTGTAAGCCCTACCTCCTATGTTGTAGAAGCTTCAAATGGCGATTTATTAAGCGCTTCTATTGCTAAAGATGGGCAATGGCGTTTCCCTGTAGCCGACAACATACCAGAGAAATTTGCGCAATGTCTGGTCGCTTTTGAAGATAAACGTTTCTATTACCACCCCGGTGTAGATCCTATTGCTATGGCCAGAGCTATGCGCCAAAACTTTAAAGCCAAAAGTGTGATAAGTGGCGGAAGCACAATAAGCATGCAGGTGATCAGACTATCCAGACGCGAAAGCAGAACAGTTTGGCAAAAGCTAATAGAGATTATCCTGGCTATCAGACTAGAAGCCAGCTATTCAAAAAAAGAAATTTTAAAGCTCTATGCCGGCAACGCCCCCTTTGGGAGTAACGTGGTTGGATTGGATGCTGCAGCATGGAGGTACTTCGGCCGCAGTGCCGAAAGTTTATCCTGGGGAGAGATGGCTACACTGGCGGTGCTACCAAATAGCCCGTCACTGGTACACCCTGGCAAAAACTCTCCCCGACTGATCAAAAAACGGAACGATCTGCTGGATAAATTAGCGGTATTAAAAATCATAGACCAATCAACCGCCAATCTATCTAAGCTGGAGCCTATTCCGGGCAAACCACAACAACTGCCTCAAAACGCACCGCATTTACTTAACAGATTTAAGGCAGAGCGGTCGGCTTTAAAAACAGGATCTACAAGGATCACTTCTACACTTGATTATGATTTGCAACTACGGGTAAGCAGTTTGCTGAAGCGCTACAACAACCGATATCGGGCAAACGACATTAACAACATTGCAGCATTGGTTTTAGATGTAAAAAAAGGTACTGTACTTAGTTATGTTGGCAACATCTACCAACCGGAAAATACCGAACTGGAAAGTCATGTGGATATGATTAAGGCACCAAGGAGTCCGGGAAGTACATTAAAACCCATTCTGTACGCCAGTATGTTAAATGATGGCTTTATACTTCCTAAAACTTTAATAGCCGATATACCCACTCAAATAGGCGGCTACTCGCCCCAAAATTATGATATGGGCTACGATGGTGCCATACAAGCCGATAGAGCGCTGAGCCGCTCTCTAAACATCCCTGCGGTTAAAATGCTGCAGAACTACAAGTACCAAAGGTTTTATGATAAGCTTAAACAATTGGGCTTTACTACGCTAAACAAACCAGCCGATCATTATGGGCTTTCACTTATTCTTGGTGGCAGCGAGGTAACGATGTGGGACCTGGCAAGAACTTATATGGGAATGGCCAGAACGCTTAACCATTTTAATGATTATAAAGGCAGGTACAATCCGCATGATTACGATGAGCCTTTGTATGTGAACGAACAGCGGGATAAACGTTTTGATGAGTTTGAGACCGAAGTAAACTCAGCCATTGATCATGGTTCTATCTGGAATGCATTTAATGCTATGGAGGAGTTAATGAGGCCGGGCGAGGAAGGTTTATGGGAACAGTTTTCCTCTTCGCAGCGATTGGCATGGAAAACAGGTACCAGTTTCGGTTTCAGGGATGCCTGGGCAGTTGGACTTAACCCGAACTATGTAGTTTGCGTTTGGGTTGGCAATGCCGATGGCGAAGGCCGACCGGGCTTAACCGGTATAGATGCTGCTGCTCCTGTTATGTTTGATATTTTTAAGCAATTACCTGTTGTTAAATGGTTTAAAACCCCTACAAGTAAACTTAAGAAAATTGTGGTTTGCAAAGAAAGTGGCTATAAAGCTGGCGAATATTGCACTGATAAAGTGATACAGCTGGTTTCTCCTGCAGGTGAAAAAACAGGTCTTTGCCCCTACCATAAAATGGTCCATCTGGACCGTACAGGAACTTACAGGGTAACTGATGAATGCGAAGCTCCATCTGCCATGGTGCATAAATCGTGGTTTATTTTACCTCCGTCTATGGAATATTATTATAAGATTAAAAATAGTGACTATAAGGAGCTGCCTCCATTTAAACCTGGTTGCGGCGATGCCGGGAATAACTTTGTAATGGAAATGATCTATCCAAGAAACTACGCCACGGTTTATATTCCTGTTGAGTTTGATGGCACCAGAGGAAAAATTGTGTTAAATGCTACCCACAGAAACGCTAACGCTAAGATTTACTGGCATATTGATAATGAGTATGTTGCCACAACCAAGAATTATCATCAGCTGGCTGTTAGTCCGGCGCCTGGCAAACATATTTTAACACTCGTTGATGAGAATGGCGAAAGGCTGGTACAGCATTTCACTGTGTTGGAAAAAGAAAAGGAAAAGAACTAATCCTCTCTTTTTACAAGCTGACGCTCGATGCCTCCTATGGTAATCAAATATTGCGCGATCATATAAGTTGCCATAATCAACAATCCTGCAAGATCAAAGCCCTTAACAAACTTATTATAAGCAAGTGTTGAGTCAGAGATCAGGAAAAATATTGCGCCAAAAAGAATCAGGTTAAAGCTGATTTTATTTACCCTCATGTTTCTGAACGCTGCCATCATCATCATTAAACTGATCACAAAAGTATAAACCATAACCGGTAGTTTCATTGCGCCAAGCCCATGCCTGATGTAAACATAAAAACTGATACTGAACACAGCACAAAGTGCAATGGCGATCCTTGCTCCTTTTTTATCTAATTGGGGTGCAGACGAGAAATCAAGATAAAATGCGCGGATATAAAAGATATGGCAAAGTAAAAAAGCAATTAGTCCGTAGGTAAAAAAAGCTTCGTTTTTCCATACCAGCATAAGCAATACATCGCCTATAAGGCCAAAAACCAAGCCTGTAAACAAACGTTTATGAAAGCGACCTTTTAGTTTGGTACTTATTGCAAACATGATAAGTAAAGAGATAACGATGAGTGGTTTTGTAATGTATTTTAAAGCCGAAAGCTCGTAATACTCTGCCACAAGCTGTAGTATAAAAATCAGGGCAAATATGAGGTTAAACTTCAGGTACTTCTTGAGCATGGGTATTCGGTTTGTTAAGATTATAGAACCAGACTAATGAAACGATTTGTAAGCCCGCAAATATCACCTGGTACCCAATAGGGAAATTAAGCAACAAAACTATTAAAATACCTGATAGGAGGCGGCAGTATTCAAAATAAATGAGCCATTTCTTTTCTTCGAGCAATGCACCGCAGGTTAATAGTGTAAGTATTGAAAACACGGAACCACTTATTAAGGGTGCTGTAGGCAAGGTTGCATTTAAAAACAAAATGGCCGATCCTGTGGCTAAGCCTATCAAAAATTGCAAAAGCACGTATCCGGAAAATTTCTGATGAAACTCAGGATTGTATTTTGCATAACTGGCAGGATCAATATCCTTTGCTGGCTTAAAGCCACCCAAATGCGCTGGAAACCATCCGGGTGGCTTAAGAAACACATTTATTTTATCGCTCCATTTTGGGCTTTGTTTTGCGGTATTCCAAAGTTCACTCCAGTAATGTACGTTTGCCCAGATAGGATTCCAGCTGGCTAATGGAGTGGTTATGCCATAGTACACCTCCTCTTCTTCTTTTTGAAAGGTGCCAAAAATTTTATCCCAAATAATTAAAGTACCTGCATGATTCTTATCTATGTATTTTGGGTTGGAACCATGATGCACACGGTGATGAGATGGTGTATTTAAAATCCATTCTAATGGCCCCATACTTTTTATAGCTCTGGTATGAATCCAAAACTGGTATAAAGTATTAAAAGCACTTAAGGTGAGGAACATGATCGGATCAAACCCAATAAAAGACAGAGGTAAATAAAACACCCACGAAAACCATCCCTGAAACCAGGATTGCCTTAAAGCTACGGTAAGGTTATATTCTTCAGATTGGTGGTGTACAATGTGAGCTGCCCAGAGTGCGTTTACCTGATGGCTCATTCTGTGAAACCAATAATAGAAAAAATCGACCCCAATGAAAAGTATGATCCAGACCCATATGGTTTGCGGAAGATCAAATAACCGCCAATGTTCAAAAATATACATGTAGCCAAAGAAGAGCGCTGTTTTCATGAAAACGCCTGTTACCTGCTGACCAATGCCTTGGCTTAAATTGGAAATGGAATCGTTTAAGCGGTAATAGTTTAACTTCTTATAGAAAGAATAAGCTAGCTCTACTCCTATCAGAATAAAGAATATAGGAACCGATAAAGCAATATAGTCCACGTTCATTCTACTAATCTAATGAATTGTGAGTATGGAAACGACAAAAAAATCAACGTTTAAGGTATTCTTTTACCTTAAAAAGAACGCCCCAAAGAAAAACGGAAAATCAATGAATGATGTATGCAAATTGTGAATGGTATTTAATTGAGAGAGCTTTACCAAGCAATTTCGCCTGTTTCAGGATTGGTTTGTTCGCTAAATAATTTACCACTTGGTCCATCATTACCGATCAATACATATTTGATAACTCTATTGGCCGCAACACTTACTTCACCGCCATTGAAATAGGTAAAATCTGTTTTGGTCAATCCCGGACAAACCGCATTCACTTTGATGTTGGTGTCACGCAATTCGTAGGCTAATTGTATCGTGTACATATTCAAGGCTGCTTTTGATACAGCATAGACCCCATATTTTGCATAGTGGTACGCTGGCCAATTCGGATCACTTTGTAATGTAAGCGACCCCACACTTGTACTCAAGTTTACAATTCTTGGAGCCTCAGATTTTTTCAGTAAATCAATAAATTCTTGCGTAACATTGGCAGTGCCTACCACATTGGTATTAAACGCATTTTGGTATTCCTCACTTTTAGCTTCCAATACCGTGTATGGATCAGTTCCTCCGTTGATACCGGCATTATTGATAAGAACATCCAACACTTCCACTTTTTTACCAATGGCTTCACGAGCAGCTTGTACGGAATTCAAATCAGTTACTTCCAACTGTATTGCTTCCACATTTGTATAGCCTGCTTCATTCAGTTTTTTCACGGCTTCCGAACCATTTTCTAAGTTGCGACTTCCGATGAACACATAAAATCCTTTTTCTAAAAGCTGTTTGGCTGTTTCAAAGCCTATCCCTTTGTTGGCTCCTGTAATTAATGCTGTTTTCATATCTTTTAATTTAAATTTCGATACAAAATTCCGGTATTAAACAGTAGCATCATTTACCAAATGGTAAAAAGATGATTAGCGAATATTTTTTCTTATTCTACTTAGTGATTGCTGGGTTACGCCTAAATAAGAAGCGATATGCGATAAAGGAATACGGTTGATAAGCGACGGATAATTTTCCATAAATTCCATGTATCGTGTGCTTGCATCCTGAGATATGACTGGGTTTTTTCTTGATTTTTGATACATGCATAATTGTACCATTTTGTTTTTGATGCTGTCCCAACCCACAATAATTTGAGAAAGTTCTTCCCAATCATTTTTTGAGAAAACGATAAGCTGACAATCGGTGATGGCTTGCAAATATTCGGAGGAAGAAACATTCGCTTCAAAATTGACATAATCGCAAACCAAGCTATTTTCACTAATGAAACAACGGGTAATTTCTTCGCCTTTGTTATTATAATAACAGCCACGAACAACGCCTTGCACAACAAAACCAACTTGTCCAGGTATTTTTCCAGCTTCAGAAAAATAATCGTCTTTTTTTAAATGCAATACTTTTCCTTTGCTGATTAAAAGGTCGATTTGTTGCTGATTAAGGCTTCCAAATTGCAAGATATACGCTATCAATTCATCCATTTGGAAAGGTATCAATAATTCCGTTTTGCTTATTTACCAAATGGTAAAAAGTAATGCGATACTCAAAATATTTACATTAATTAAACCCTTGCCTAAACGATAAAGGGGTTTGATTTGTTTTTTGTTTGAAAAGTTTGGTAAAAGAAGATGGATGCTCAAAACCTAATTCATAAGCAATTTCGCTGATAGACAATGTTGTGGTTGATAGTTTTTCCTTTGCTTTATCGATAAGTGTTTGGTGGATGTGGTCTTGCGTACTTTTCCCTGTCAAAACTTTGAGCAAAGTACTAAGATAATTGGGCGTAAGGTGCAATTCGTTAGCTATTTCTTGCACTGTAGGAATGCCTTTATTTAAAAGTTGTTCATCGTTAAAAAAATCGCTTAGTAAGGTTTCTAAACGGGTCAAAATTTTGTCGTTTGATATTCTGCGGATCAGAAATTGACGTTCATAAAAACGTTCGGTATAGTTGAGTAATAATTCAATTTGCGTGATGATAATATTGTGGCTAAACTTGTCTATGTTTTGCTGGCATTCTTGCTGAATGCTTTTAAAAACAGCAACCATCATTTGTTCTTCTTTCTCCGATAAAAACAAAGCTTCATTAACGGCATATCCAAAATATTCACTTTTTTTCATTCTTGCAGCTAAAGTCGTTTTCCATAAAAAATCTGGATGCACCAATAACAACCAACCCGAAGGTTCTGCGTCGGCATTGGGATCAATTTCTATTTGAATAACCTGCTGAGGAGCTACCAAAGCAAGCACGCCTTCATCAAAATCATAAGACAACTGACCGTAATTAAACTTTTTGGCTACATTTCTTTTCAAGCCTATGGAATAGAAGTTTTGCATCCAGCGAATTTCTGTATATTCGGGTGGATATTTGACCAAACTATAATCAATTAAACTTACTAAAGGGTGTTCAGGCTTAGGCAGTCCGCTGAATTGATGAAAATCGTAAATGCTATTTAAGTGGATGTTAGCCTGCATTTCTTTATGATTTTTAATGATTGATTGAAAATTTTTATGGACACAATTTACAATTAAATCATGTCCATAAAAATACGATTACCACTCTTGGTCTGTTGGTAAAATAAAGATTTCCGAAACATCTACATGGTTGGGTGCTTCCAAAACATAAATCATGCTGTTGGCAATGTCATTCGGCGTTAAGAAAGTCATTTGAGAACGCAATCCTTCCATTCCCTCTTTGTAATTGGCATCGGAAATATGATCGAACAAATTGGTAGCCACCGCTCCCGGTTGGATGCTCGTAACACGAATGTTGTGTTTTTTACCAAGCTCCATTCGCATAATATCCGAAAATGCGGCAACAAAATGTTTGGTGCCACAATACACACCTAAACCTTTGAACAATTTACGACCAGCAATAGACGATAAATTAATAACATGACCACTATGGTTTTCAATAAATGTAGGCAATACAGCCCCTGCAACATTCAAAACACCATTGATGTTGATATTAACCATGTCTTGCCATTCTTGTATTTTAAAAGTATCCACATCCGATGCAGGCATAATACCAGCATTGTTTACAAGAATGTTAATAGTGCCATATTTCTCTTTCAACAATTGCACGCCAGCATTTATGCTATCAACATCTGTAACATCAAGAGCAAAAGCAAAGGCTTCTCCGCCTGCTTGAACGATTGTTTCTTCAATGCTTTTCAATTTCGACAAATTACGAGCTGCCAAACCAACTTTTACACCTTTTGCTGCTAATGATTTTGCTACGCCTTCACCAATACCGCTCGACGCTCCGGTAATTAAGGCTACTTTTCCTTTTAATTCCATTTTTAATATTTTTTTGTTGATGCAAAATTGAAGCAAATGCATAGCATTCAGTTTGCCAAATCTCGGAAGGTCTTAGCCAAATCTATGATTTGGATTTTTGGGAAGCTATTGTTAGATATAAATCCGGAATTACGCTTAAAACTATGAGCGTAAAATCATTGCAGCAAATGTTTACAAATGTTCTTGTAAATCTCTTTTAGGTATTTTAATGATAAATGGTTTGTAAGAATAGGGCAATACAGCATCCTGCTGATATTTGGAAAAACAGTTCTTATAAACCAGATAAATTTCAGGTGTATGAATACAGTTTGCAAACAGGATACAAAACTTCTTTTAACTGAACCTCTATACTTGTATACAGGTATTCGTTCGGGTTATAGATCTATAAACATGGAATACAAGTTTAATAATGGAGTCGATAATAATGAAACGATGACTAAAGAAAGATTAGGCGGTTTATTTGTTAGTCCTGATGTTCAATTGGGGGTAAAAGTAAATAAGTACATCAGTTTAGAAGCTGGCGTAAACTATCGTTACAATATAGGAGAAAAAAGTAAGAGGGGCTTGTCAACAAACAATATCAATGGATTGGGAGCACAAGTTTTAATAGTGGGGCATTTGCCATTCTAATAGATATTTTAACAATTTTGAATACTTGAAGCAGGCGAAATCCTGTCTTTTTTATGTAGCCATATTTAGGAATGCTCTACAAGAAAAAGAGCTTTGGCTCCTGAAAACAAAAATCTATCTTTAACTTATGAATGAAAAGGATACCAAACGGCTTTCACGACTTACTGCAATTCTTACTCAATTGCAAACCAATCGGCTGTTAACATCAACGGTATTATCAGAAAAATTTGAGGTGAGTGTTCGCACGATTTACCGAGATATCAAAGCATTGGAACAAGCGGGCGTTCCGATTCTTACGGAAGATGGTAAAGGATACACATTGATGGAAGGTTATCGGGTTCCACCGGTGATGTTTACCGAGGCTCAAGCCAATGCACTCATTACAGCGGAACAATTGGTTTTGAAAAATAAAGACACTTCATTCATTAAAGATTATACAGAAGCCGTTGATAAAATAAAAGCGGTATTGAAATACCATCAAAAAGATAAAGTCAATTTATTAGCAGAGAGAACGCGATTTGATCAAAACAACAATCGGGAACGCAACAGTAATAATTTATCGGATTTACAATTTGCTTTGACCAATTTTCGACTTACAAAAATCGATTATATCAACGAGCAAAACCAAAACAGTAACCGATTGATTGAACCTTTTGCTTTATTGAGTACAGAAAACTGGCTACTGGTAGCTTACTGTCGTTTGCGAAAAGAATTTCGCTTTTTTCGCTTAGATAGAATTAAAAAAATGGAAGTGCTTACCGATACATTTGGACCCCATAAAATGACCTTACAAGAGTATTTTGATAAATTTCACTAATCATTTTAGACCCCTGACATAAGGCTGTCATAATCGCCATTTAGTTTTGCATTATAATTTTAAAAAGCAAACAAAATTAAAATGGAAAAAAGAACAATTGACCCTTGGAAATGGGGCGAGCAAACCAATTCTGCACAAGCAGTAGCAGTAACCAATGTAACTGGAACGCTTTACTGTTCGGGACAGGCAGCCCTTGATGAAAATGGCATACCGAGTAATGCCGATATGCGTACGCAGTTGATACAAACCATTCAAAATTTGGAGCAACTCATCAATGAGTCCGGTTACGAATGCAAAAACATCGTCAGACTAAATATTTACACCACCTCTACTCAAGATTTTTTTACCACTTGTATGGATGTTTATGTACCATTTATTCAAAAATATGGTATCAAACAAGCGATGACATTGCTTGAAGTTAAAGGACTTTTTGCTACCTTAACCGTAGAGCTAGAAGCAACGGTTGTTAAATAACAATGTCTGAAATAGAAATATTTTATCCAGCAAGCCCTACAGAATGGAGAGATTGGTTGGCTCAAAACCACCTTTCCAAACAATCTGTATGGCTTGTTTTTTACAGCAAAGCATCGGGTAAAAAATCCATCTCTTGGAGCGAAGCAGTGGATGAAGCACTTTGTTTTGGATGGATAGACAGTAAGAAAGTAAAAATAGATCACGAAATATCGCATCAGTTTTTTAGTAAACGAAAAGCCAAAAGCACGTGGTCAAAAATCAACAAAGAAAAAGTGCAGACGTTTACGGAAAAAGGATTGATGACAACTGCTGGCTACGAAAGCATAGCAATCGCCAAACAAAATAACTCATGGACCATTTTAGATGAAGTGGAAGCACTCATCATTCCAAACGACTTAGAGGAAGCGTTCAAAAAGCAGGAAGGAGCAAAAGACTATTTTGAAAGTTTAAGTAAATCGGCACGGAAAATATTATTAAGCTGGATTGTTCTTGCCAAACTCCCCGAAACCCGACAAAAACGTATTGAAGAAATTGCCTTCTGTGCAGGTGAAAAAAGGAAACCTAAGCAGTTTTTGTAACGTTTAGATTATGATACAAATTTCTATAAATGGGAATCTAATTCACATACTTATCTACCGCATTATCCAGTTCCTCACTTACAACCTTGGCATACACCTGAGTTTGTCGGATAGAGGAATGGTCAAGGAGTTTACTTACATACTCAATACGCATACCGTTATTTAAAGCATTGGTAGCAAAAGTGTGTCGGCTTAAATGGAAATGCAGTTTGAAAGGTAGTTTGATTTCTTCTCCCATTTTGTCCAGATGTACATCACCTAAACGGATTTTACCTCGAAGCTTTAAACTCTTGAATTGTTCATCTGCAAATATTTGCTATGAGCTAACGGAAACACGTTGAAAAGCAGAGCAATAAGCACCGTTACCAAATCGTTACCTGACTTCTTTGATTATCTCTATAAAGGCTTAGTATTCAACCGATACAGCTTTTTTCTGAAAATTTTAAAATAAAAAAGCAGCAATTAATGACGTATATCACCACTGCTGCTCTAGTATATTAAAATAGAATCAGTAACTAATTTTAATAAAAAAAGCTAATTAATAGCTTTTTTCTGTACGGTTATTGCGTTTAAAGCCACCGCCAGCACCACCAGTATTTGGTTTTTCTTGTGCTTCAGCAACTTTGATACGGTTACCATTGTAATCGCCGCCATTCATGCGTTTGATTGCTTCTTTTGCCTCTTCTTCTACCGGCATTTCCACAAAACCAAACCCACGACTCTGACCAGTTTCGCGATCTTTGATAATCCTTAGTGATTTTACTTGACCGAAATCACCAAATACGGCTGTTAATTCTTCTTCCCCTACTTCTAAAGGAAGGCCTGTAATAAATATCTTCATTAATTTCTAAAAATTTGGCACAAAGTTAAGCATTTTTAGCTTAAATTCCAATGCTAGTGTCAGTTATAAGTATAATTATCTAATATTTTTCATAACAAACAAATGAAAATTCTGTTTTACCAATTGTAAAAAAACTACCCTAATTATTAAAATTCTTATAACTAACAGCTTAAAACTAGCCCAATTTAGCTTTAAACAACGATATGGTTCTTTGCCAGGCCAATTTTGCAGCAGCCTCATTGTATCTGGTTGGTGAGGTATCGTTATTAAAAGCATGATTTATCCCCTCATATACATATAGCTTATAGTCTATGTGATTTTGTTTTAGCGCGGCTTCATATGCAGGAATTCCTGCATTTATTCGTTCATCGAGCCCTCCATAATGCAGCATTATGCTCGCCTTAATTTTAGGAACATCTTCTGCAGCAGCCTGAGCACCATAGTAAGCAACAGCTGCCAACAATTTAGGATCATTTACAGCAAGTTTATTGGCCATACCCCCGCCCCAGCAAAAGCCCATACATCCGGTTTTTCCGTTCCCATCTTTTCGTTTTCTCAAGTATTCAAGACCTTTAAGGTAATTCTCCAGGTTCTTTGCAGGATCAAGCTTACCTATTAGCTCCCGGCCTTTATCCTCATCTGCCGGCGTTCCACCAAATGGAGATAAAGCATCTACACCTAAAGCAATAAACCCTTCGGCAGCTACTCTCTTGGTTACCTCTATGATATGAGGATTTAAGCCTCTGTTTTCATGTATTACAAGCACGCAACCAAGGTTCTTTTTGTCTTTAGGTTTAGCCAATACAGCTTTCACATCACCATCTGCACCTGGATAACTAATGTTTTCGACAGTAATGGTTTCATCATTAAAGCTCGAAGCCGATGCATAATTATTTTCTAGCAGGGGCAATACTGTTAAGGCTATGGCTGTGCTACCCGTAATAATAGCCAGCTTTTTCATAAATTCCTTCCTGCTTAGCTTGCTATGGGTGTATTCATCGTATAAGTTAATGATTTTCTGATCCATAAATAATTAATAAAATATGAACAATAAGTACTAATATAATGTTTATATGGCATCATTTAACGATTTTATCAATTACGTTACATGATAAAACGTTATTTAATAAGGGAGATTTGTCATGAAATTGTTTTTATTTTTTTCGTTGAAAACAATTTAACAATATCGTTCGTTATATATGCAGTTTGTTTGGTTTAGGTTGGTCTGTGGTGGACCAACCATCTATTAATAACAGGGATAATCGCCAGATTCATCCCTGTTTCCTTTTAATTCTATCCCGTTTCTCTATCAACTCTCTTGTCATTCTAAAAAGACATTTAGCTGAAAAAGGTCATCCAAAGTCATTTCAAATTCGCTAAAGAGTCACCTAGCGGTCGTTAAAAAATTACGCTACCAAGCTATCCTTAACATAAAATGAGTTCTGTTTGACTAAAATACTATTGAAGTCAGACTTTAGCATCATAATAATCCTTACCTTTGCGCTGAAAAACCATTTTTATTCTTAACCTTTCAAAGCTATCGGAATTAAATTATAAGAAAATTGTAATTTTTGTTTTAAAAATTAATATATTGAAACTTGGTTGAGTTCAAGTTTTGTTTTCTGTGTTTATGATCTTAGATTTGAAAAGTTTTTTTAATTGGCATAGATGTTGATTTTTCAAACTAATTACATAAGGGTATTTTTATAGAGTAGGATTCATTCCTTGGAACATAGCCGACATCAATAATAACCAGCCCTGTAATCTAAACATATAGTACTAGCATGCGCAAAAAATTACACGATAGGATAGCAGCTTTTAAAGATGCTACAGCAATTAAGGAAAAAGGCTTATATCCTTACTTCCGGGCAATAGAATCAGCACAGGATACAGAAGTGATGATAGACGGGAAGAGGGTATTGATGTTTGGTTCTAACTCCTATCTGGGATTAACAAATCACCCAAAAATAAAAGAAGCTGCAAAAGCTGCGGTTGATAAATATGGTACTGGTTGTGCCGGGTCAAGATTCCTAAACGGTACTCTTGATATTCACATTGAACTTGAAAAAAGACTTGCTGCCTACGTTGGTAAAGAAGCTGCTGTTCTTTTTAGTACCGGGTTTCAGGTTAATTTAGGTGTGATATCCTGCCTGCTAGACAGGAATGACTACCTTATTCTTGATGAATACGATCATGCATCTATCATTGATGGTAGCAGGTTGTCGTTTTCGCGCTCAATAAAATATGCACATAACGACATGGATGATTTGCGCAAGAAATTGAGCAGGTTACCTGAGGATGCTGCAAAATTAATTGTTGCCGATGGCATTTTTAGCATGGAAGGTGATCTGGTTAATTTACCAGAGATCGTAAAAATTGCTGATGAATTTGGGGCAAACATTATGATGGATGATGCGCACAGTTTAGGCGTTATTGGCTTTAACGGTTCAGGAACGGCTTCTCATTTCGGGTTAACTGATAAGGTTGATTTGATTATGGGAACTTTCAGTAAATCATTAGCTTCTCTTGGTGGTTTTATTGCAGGTTCTGAAGAGACTATTGAGTTTGTGAAACACAGAGCACGCTCACTAATGTTCAGTGCAAGTATGCCACCTTCAGCTGTTGCAAGTGTTATTGCTGCCCTTGATATTATTGAATCAGAGCCTGAGCGTATAGATCAGCTTTGGGCCAATACCAATTATGCAAAAAAATTACTTCTTGAAGCAGGCTTTGATATAGGACACACGGATAGTCCGATCATTCCTGTTTACATCAGAGATAACGATAAAACATTCCTTATTACCAATATTTTAAGTAAAAACGGAATATTTGTAAATCCTGTGGTTTCACCTGCAGTTCCTTCAGATTCTTCTTTATTGAGGTTCTCTTTAATGGCTACACATACTTTTGAACAGATTGAGGAAGCCGTTGAAAAAATTGCAGCTGCTGCTAAACAAGTTCAGGTTAACTTATCGCAGGTAACTATATGAAAAACATAGTTGCAGTTAGCAATAAAAAGCAGTTAGCTCAGTTTATTGATTTCCCTCATGACCTTTATAAAGGTGATTCTAATTATGTTCCGGAGCTTTTTATAGCTCAAAAGGATTTACTTACAACTCACCCTTTTCACAAACATTCTTCTTTGCAATGTTTTTTGCTTTTTGATGGAGACAAAATCATTGGCAGAATTGCGGCTATACTGAACAACAACTATAACATTTTTAATAGTACTAATGACGGTTTCTTCGGTTTTTTTGATTGTATAAATAATCAGGAAGCTGCCAATTTATTATTAGATACTGCGGCTAAATGGCTGAAAGATAAAGGTGTAACCGGTGCAATTATAGGACCGGTAAACTTCTCTACCAATGAGTCTTGTGGCTTATTGATTGAAGGATTTGATTCTCCTCCTGTGGTTATGATGCCTTATAATGCAACCTACTACCCTGCTTTAATGGAAGGCTGGAAGCTTAATAAGAAAGTAGACCTAATTGCATGGAAATTTAATGGCGACAATTACGATGACCGTTCTGTAAAGCTTATGGACCGGTTAGAGGAACGTTTGAACAGAAATAACATCACCATCCGTAAAATCAATATGAAAAATTTTAAACAGGAAGCTGCCAACCTGCGTGAAGTTTACAACAAAGCCTGGGATAAAAATGCCGGTTTTGTACCTTTAAATGATGAGGAATTTGATTATCAGGCTAAAGACCTGAAACTGGTGCTTGATCCTGATTTTTGTTTTGTGGCGGAACAAGATGGTAAACTTGTTGGTTTTGGCGCTGCCATTCCAGACATGAACCAGATCCAGATTAAAATTAAAAAAGGAAGGCTTCTTCCTACCGGTATATTCAAATTGTTATTTGGCAAGAAAAATGTAAAAGGAATCAGGATTTTACTTCTTGGTGTTATTGATGGCTATCGTAAAATGGGTATCGAGGCTTGTATTTATGGTAGCATCATTAAATCTTACCGTGCTAAAAATTTCGAATACGCAGAGGCTGGATGGACATTAGAGCATAACGATCTTGTAAATAATGCTATTATTGCCATCAAAGGCGATCCTTATAAGAAATACAGGATCTACGAGAAAGCAATATGAGTAAAAGGGTATTAATTACCGGTGCTACAGGTTTTGTGGGTTATCATCTTATTGAAAAAGCTATACAATCTGGCTTAGAGGTTTATGCAGCTGTTCGCAAAAGCAGCAGTAAAGCTCACCTGAGCGAGTTTAACATTAAGTATGTTGATCTGGATTACAGCTCTGTAGAGAGTTTAAGATCACAGCTTGAAGAGCATCAGTTTAGCTATATTATTCATGCGGCAGGTATTACCAAAGCCAAAACTAAAGCAGATTACAATAAAGTTAATGCTGAATTTACCGAACACCTGGCTGTTGCGGCAATTACTGCTGGCATTAAGTTAGAGAAATTTGTATTTGTAAGCAGTCTGGCTGCACTAGGCCCGCTTACCGATCTTAGCCAGGAAATTAAAGAAGATACCCCTGCCCATCCGGTAACCAATTATGGTGCAAGTAAACTACTTGCCGAAAAATACCTTTCAGAAATACCCGGTTTACCATTAATCACCATTCGTCCTACAGCTGTATATGGGCCTCGTGAAAAGGATATTTTTATTTTATTTAAAAGTATAAGCAGAGGCTTGGAGCCCCACATAGGTAGCTTTAAACAACAACTAAGCTTTATCTATGTAAAAGATCTTGCAGATGTTATTGTGAATTCTCTTTTTGTTAAGGTTAACGGAAAACATTACAATGTTTCGGATGGCAATGTATATAATCGTTATGCACTTGCAGAGCTGGTTAAGAAGGCTTTGAAACAAAGGACTTTTAAATTCCATTTGCCTGTTCCTGTAGTAAGTGCTATGGCTTCATTTATGGATTTCATTTACACAAACAGCAAGAACACGCCTACCTTAAATAAAGAAAAAATGGCTGAGCTTACGGCAATTAACTGGGCTTGCAATATTGATAATGCTAAACGTGATCTTAATTATGCGCCACAATTTAATCTAGAAAAAGGATTAATTGATACCGTTAAGTGGTATAAAGCTAATAATTGGTTATAGGGGGGTTATTGATTTTCCATTTGTTTAATAATCTTATTTACTTCTGTTTCGGTTGCTCTAAGTTTGGTTTGACAAAACTCAATCAGTTCCGAAGCACGCTTAACCTTATCAGCAAGTACATCTACTGATACAGATTCATTTTCTATCTCCTGTGCAATCTCTGTTAGCTCCTTATAGGCAGCCTCATATGTTAAATTCGTTTCCATTGTTTCTGGATTTAGATTTTACGGTTGTCTTTATTTCTGTTGTAGCCAGTCTTACTGTTAATTCCTGTCCCACCTCTACGTTATCTGCATTACTCACAATCTTGCCCTCCACTTTTAATATTGCAAACCCTTTATTTAAAATACTTTGAGGACTCATTAGTTTTACCAGCGACTGAAAGTGGCCAATATACCCTCTTTTATTAGCAAAATACATTCTGCTATACGATTGAAGGTTATTATTTAGATTACTGAGGTCTTTGCGCTTATTTGAGATAATTATTTTAGGATTGATGAGGATCAGACCCGATAAATTCAAAATGCTTCTGTGATGCTCATTCAGCAGATTTCTGGTTGTATTTATAGTGATCTGATTAAGATGATTAAGCCTGTCTTTATGATGGTTTATTATCTGATAAGTTTTAATCAGCATCATTTTTTGAATACTCAATACTGATTCTTCAAATGCCCTGTTATGTGCTATTATTAATTCGGCCGCTTTTGTTGGTGTTTTAGTAGAAGTATGCGCCATAAGGTCGGCAATGGTTTCATTCTTCTGATGCCCTATCCCTGTAATTACCGGAATGGGAAATTTAGCAATAGCCCTGCTCAGATCGTAATTATCAAATATCAGAAAGTCTGTTTGCGAGCCACCACCTCTGATAATTACAACGGCATCGTAAGATTTTGATGATTGATATACTTCTATGATCTTATTAAGAATTTGTTTGGCGTTTGCCTCACCTTGTACCAAAGTAAAATAGTCATCAATTTTAAAACTATACCCAAAAGAATTGTTTTCGAGCGTGTGTTTAAAATCCATATAACCTGCAGACGTGTCTGAGGATATTACTGCAATATACTGCAATACTTTATTTAACTGCAGGCTACTGTTTTTAGTAAAGTAATACTCTCCCTTTTTTTGTATAAATTCAGGGTTTTCTCTCAGTAGCCTTTCAAGTGTATCTTTTCGTTGCTGTTCAAATAACCCAAGGGTAAAATTGGTATCAATATCAATCAGGTTTAACTGAAGGCCAAAAGCAGGATTATATTGAACATTTACCTGCACCAATACGTTAATGTCGTTTTTAAACCTCTGGCCTGTTGCCTGTTCAAAATTTGTGATATTTAAAGAAGCATTCCCCCATGCTCTTCCGGCAATTTTAGCCAGTATCTTATTCGATGATTTTTCTTTTTCTACCAGCTCAAAGTAATGATAGTTGCTTTGCGGTTTGTAGGTATAATTGGTTACATCAGCAATTACCCAAAAAGTCTTTTGCCCAAATACACCATCCATTGCCTGCTGGATTTGACCGGTAAGCTCAGAGAGTTTTATGGAAGCAGGATTAGATGGATACAAGGGAACTGCCATTTACATCTATATTAAGGATATGCTTAGTGCCGCATTTAAGTGCAAAGTTATTAATTTGATGCCCTACCGGGAAATCAAAACATACGGGATAATCATATTCCTTTATTTTTTCGGCAACAATTTCATAAACCGTTCGTCCAAATTCTTCGCCGGGTGTTTCTTCTTTTAAACTAAACCCTCCTATTATTAATCCTTTAAGCTTATCAAGTTTTCCGCTTCGCTTAAGATTCCAGAACATGCGGTCTATGCTGTATAGTTCTTCATGGGTATCCTCTACAAATAGAATAGCATCATCAGTTTTAAGATCAGAATTGCTTCCTGCAAGTGTTTCAATCAAACTAAGATTGCCACCTACCAAAATACCTTCTACTTTACCAGCACGGTTATAACTTACCGGTGCTGCGGTATATTTAACATCGGCCCCGGTAAGTACCTGTCTGATGGAGAGTATAGTTTCTATTTGCATTGGTTTTGCAAGCAACCAATCATTTGGAAAGCTATTACACATTTTAGAATGTATGGTTGCAATACCATAATTACTATTAATATGGGTATGCAGAACTGTAATATCACTAAATCCTATTATCCATTTTGGATTGGCTTTGAACTTTGTAAAATCCAGCTTATCAATTATCCGAACCAAGCCATAGCCTCCTCTGGCACACATAATTGCTTTAATATTTGGATCATCCAGCATACGCTGCAAATCAGCTGCTCTTTCCAAATCGGTACCCCCAAGCGAAAAATCCCGTGTCCCAATAGTTTTCCCGATTTCTACTTTAAAGCCCCAGCTTTGCATCAATTGAACAGATGGCTGGATATCTAATAAAGAAATATAGCTTGCCGGACTTGTTATCCCTATTGTATCACCCGGTTTAAGGTATGGCGGTATTTTTGATTTAGCCAGTTCGGGCACTTCAGCCTTACTTACCACACTCGCATTCCCTAATACCTTTGATGCTGAAGCAGATACTCCGGCAGTAATAGCAAAGGAAAGAAAGTGTTTACGGTTCATTGCTGGTGGCTTTTTCTATATACAATAATAAGGCAAATTGATGAAATCCGAAGGAATTCCTCGCAATCGTTTTCGTATTTTTTCTATATACAAATGCACTTTTCTGGGGAAATTGTATTTCAAGAGCGGTATATTAGTTTACCAAATATGATTATAACCTGCACAATCTGAATGAAAAAATACTTGATTATCGCCTGTTGTTATTTTAGTTTAAGTACCAATGCACAAACTAAAAATGTGTCGTTTGTAAGAAATGACCAGGATCGTAAGGTTGATGTGCTGATAGATGGTAAGCCTTTTACCAGTTTTATCTATCCCGCTGATATGGAAAAGCCTATCCTCTATCCGATATTTGCTGCTGATGGTGCTATTTTAACCAGAGGCTTTCCGCTTAATAAACGCGAAGGTGAACGTGTTGATCACCCGCATCATGTTGGTTTATGGTTTAATTACGAAAGTGTTAACGGCCTCGACTTCTGGAACAACTCCTATGCTATTCCTGCCGAAAAGAAAGTAAAATACGGATGGATTAGAAATGTAAAGGTAAACAAGGTTGAAAACGGCAAGTCCAGTGGCAAATTAAGCTATAGCGCCAACTGGGAAAATCAAGCTAAAGATGTTTTGTTGAAAGAGCAAACTACATTTGTTTTCTCGGGTACAGATCATACCAGGGTTATTGACAGGATAACTACACTATCCGCACAAAAAGATCCTGTAAACTTTAAAGATGTTAAAGATGGTATGCTTGGCATCCGTGTTACAAAAGAGCTTGAGTTTCCTTCAAATAAGGTTGAAGAATTTGCTGACAGTCAAGGAAATATAACTAAAGTATCAGCATCAGGTAATGGTGCCAATGGCACCTATCTAACCAGTGCTGGTAAAACCGGCAACGATGCCTGGGGCACCAGAGGTAACTGGTGTGTTTTATACGGAGTAAAAGATGGCAAGCACCTTTCTGTTGCTATAATTGATCATCCTAAAAACCCGGGCTACCCTACTTACTGGCATGCACGTGATTATGGTTTGTTTGCAGCCAATCCGCTTGGACAGGCCATATTTAGCGAGGGAAAAGAGACTTTAAACCTTACTTTAAAACCAGGCGCTTCGGTTACTTTCAGATACAGAATTATTGTGGGGTCTGGTACTAAAGTTTCGGCCGAAACATTGAATGCACAAGCTGCCAATTTTGGAAAATAAACATAAAAACAAATAATACACACTAATGAAAAAAACAAAGTTACTGATTGTTGCTGCCCTGATGCTTGGAGCCACCCCGTTTACATTGCAGGCACAAACAGGAAAATGGCAAAATCTCTTTAACGGAAAAGACTTACAGGGATGGAAACAATTGAACGGCAAGGCTAAGTATGAAGTTGTGAATGGAGAAATAGTAGGCACAACGGTTTCAAATACGCCTAACTCTTTTTTAACAACTGAAAAAAATTACGGAGATTTTATACTCGAAGTGGAATTATTGGTTGATAATTCAATGAACTCTGGCATACAAATCAGAAGTGAAAGTAAAGCAGACTATAATAATGGCAGGGTTCATGGCTATCAGGTAGAAGTTGATCCATCAGATAGAAAATGGAGCGGAGGATTATATGACGAGGCACGTCGTGGATGGTTATATCCTTTAGATATCAATCCTAAAGGCCAGGCCGCTTTTAAAAATGACCAATGGAACAAATATCATATAGAGTGTATTGGCAATTCTATAAGGACATGGGTAAATGGTATTCCAACTGCAAATGTTGTTGATGCAATGACTCCATCTGGCTTTATCGCTTTACAGGTACACGGTATTGGAAAAAATGATACACCGGGAAAGCAGATTCGCTGGCGTAATGTACGTATCCAGACAGAAAACCTTAAGCCATCTAAAATAGACGATATTTTTGTAGTAAATATGGTTCCAAATGATCTATCTAAGCAAGAAAAAGCTGAAGGTTTTTCTTTGCTATGGGACGGAAAAACTACAAAAGGCTGGATTGGCGCATACAAAACCAAATTCCCTGAAAAAGGATGGGAAATTAAAGATGGTGTACTTAGCGTTGTAAAGGCTAACGGTGCAGAATCTACCAATGGTGGCGATATAGTTACTGTTAAAGAATATGGTGCTTTTGAATTGAAATTTGATTTTAAACTTACTGAAGGTGCCAATAGTGGTGTTAAGTTTTTTGTAACACTTTCTGAAAAAAACAAAGGTTCTGCAATTGGTATGGAATATCAGATTCTTGATGATGAAAGACATCCGGATGCTAAGCTGGGTAAAAATGGTAACCGTACTCTTGGCTCTCTTTATGACCTTATTGCAAGTAAAAAAATCGCTAATGCGCAAAGAAAAATTGGTGAGTGGAACAGAGGTTTAATCAGGGTATTCCCTAACAATAAAATTGAATACTGGCTAAATGGCTTTAAGGTTGTAGAATTTACCAGAGGTACGCAGGAGTTTCTTGACTTAGTTGCTGGCAGTAAGTATAAAGACTGGAAAGACTTTGGTATGGCCCCTAAAGGACATATTTTACTTCAAGACCATGGCGATAATGTTTCATTCAGAAGTATAAAAATTAAACAACTTTAATCATAGATCATGTTAGATTCAAGAAGAAAATTTATTAAGCAATCTGCCATCGCAGCTGCCGGAACCTATTTAGGTACTATGGGTTTAAGTGCAAAAAGCTATGGAAATATTATTGGTGCAAATGACCGTGTAAGGGTTGGTGTTGTTGGCTTTTCAGACCGTTTTAAAAGTTCACTGTTACCTTGTTTCCTAAATCATCATAAGGAATTGAATTTTGATATGGTTGCTGTATCAGATTTATGGAATTACCGTCGCGGTTTGGGTGTTGATCATTTAAAAGAAAAATTTGGCCATAACATAACTGCATGCCGCAATAATGATGAATTGTATAGTTTAAAAGATATTGATGCCGTAATTATCAGTTCTCCTGATTTTGCACACGCATCTCATGCAATTGAGGCTGTAAATGCCAAATGTGATGTGTATTGTGAAAAGCCTTTCGCCGAAACTATGGAAGATGCAAGAGCAGCACTAAAAGCAGTAAAAGGATCGAAACAGATTTTACAGATTGGTTCTCAGCGCAGAAGTGGTGCAAATTATAAAGCGGCTTCTCAGTTTATAAAAGACGGCAAGTTTGGCGATATCACAATGGTAGAACTAAGCTGGAATGTAAACCAGCCTGGCCGTTGGCGCAGACCTGATCTTGTGGCCAGATTAAAACAAGAAGACACGGATTGGAAACGTTTCTTACTAAACCGTCCATTTGAAGAATGGGATCCTCGTAAATATTTAGAATATCGCCTGTTCTGGCCATTCTCGTCTGGAATGCCAGGCCAATGGATGTCGCACCAAATTGATACTGTACACTGGTTTACCGGCTTAAAACACCCAAGAAGTGTTGTGGCAAATGGTGGTATTTATCAATGGAAAGATGGTCGCAGAAACTGGGACACTACTACTGCTGTGTTTGACTACGGTAAACCAAATGATCCTAATAACGGATTCCAGGTGGTATTTACTTCAAGAATGCACAATGGTGATGAAAACCCTGCCGAGATTTATTATGCAAATGGCGGAGAAATGAACCTGAATACAAATACAGTATCTCCTAAGGGTGGCCTTACTGCAAAAGCAGCTGCCGAAATGAATATGAAAGCCAATTTATTACCAGAGCTTAAGCTTACTGAACTTGCTGAAAAGGTTGCAACTTCTGCCAATACTGGTGGTGATAAACTAACTTCAGCACATATGCGTAACTGGATGGAATGCGTTCGCAGCAGACAGGAAACAAATGCTCCTGTTGAAGCTGGTTATTATCATTCAATTGCAAACATTATGACTAATGCGTCAGCAAGAACCGGCCAAAAGGCTACATTTGATGAAGCAACACAAGAAGTCATGGTTGGTGGTAAAGTATTTAAATACTAGCACTATGCCGTCATCCTGAAATAGATTCAGGATGACGGGTGCAACAAAAGAAAAGTTTAATAACGTGTGTTATAAATGAATAAGTAAAAAAGGCGCCTTGGATAAACCCAAGGCGCCTTTTTCGATTACTTTATTGTTATTGTTTTCCTGTATACTACCAAAAAGCAGAGTACAGTGCTACCAACATAGTTACAATAATTAATGCACCAACTGCAAAAGATGTAGATACTCTAAACATTTTTGTATCAACCTCTAATCCATGGGCTACAACGCCTTTCTTGGTTTCATAAGTACTGATGAAATACATTCCAATTACACAGATTGCAAATACGATAAGCATCCTGTCCATAAATGGAATTTCAAATACACCTGCCGAGTTAGCCACAGACCATCCCATATCATGTAAAGGAGCAAGATCTATCCATCCTGGTAAGAACTTTAATACTACCGAAGCAATAAAACCACCTATAGTAGCAAACAATGCCGCATTTGATGTAGTCTTTTTCCAGAAAAAGCCTAAAATAAACATGGCAAAAATACCCGGTGATACAAAACCTGTATATTCCTGAATGTACTGGAAACCTTGTTTTCCTTCCCCCATTAAAGCATCACCAACTATTAGCGACAATACTACTGCAAGTAACATTGAAACGATTACAGTAATTTTACCAACGTTTACCAATGTTCCCTCGCCGGCATTTTTATTAAATGCTTTCTTGTAAATATCTAAGGTAAAAATAGTAGCAATACTGTTTGCTTTACCTGCTAATGAAGCAACAATTGCTGCTGTAAGTGCTGCAAATGAAAGTCCTTTTAAACCTACAGGTAATAAACCTAACAATGCAGGATATGCTTTATTAGGATCCTGAACACCAGAAGAAGTTAATAAACTCTCTGGGCTTATATTAGGAATTTTCTCTTTTATGATATAATAAACTGCAATACCAGGAATAACAACAATTACAGGCATAAGCATTTTTAAGAATGCTGCAAATAAAAGACCCGATCTGGCAACCGGTAAAGAAGCACCCAATGCTCTTTGAGTAATGTATTGGTTACATCCCCAATAGCTTAAGTTTGCAATCCACATACCTCCTATTAATACACTTAAACCAGGAAGATCCATATAGTTAGGGTTATCCTTTTTAAATATCAAATGGAAATGCTCTGAGGCACCATTGGTTAAAATAGAGAAGCCTTTTACAATACCTTGATTATCTGAGATGATGTTTAATGCTATGTATGAAGCTACCAAACCACCAAGCACTAAGAAAAATACCTGAATAACATCAGTATAACCAATAACTTTCATACCACCCAAAGTGATGATAATAGCAAATACAGCTAAGCCAAGGATACAGAAAGTGATAGGAAGATCGGATATACCACTAATGGCCAAAGCTCCAAGATATAGGATAGACATTAGGTTTACTACAATGTAAAGCATTAACCAGAATACCGCCATAATCATTGCCACCTTTTCATTGTAGCGCTGACTAAGGAACTGTGGCATGGTAAATATCTTGTTCTTAAGATAAACCGGCATAAAGAATATAGCTACAATAATTAAGGTAGCGGCAGCCATCCACTCATAAGCAGAAATTGCAAGGCCAAGCTTAAATCCTGATCCGCTCATACCTATCATTTGCTCAGCAGATATATTAGATGCTATAAGAGAAGCACCAATTGCCCACCATGTTAATGAGCCCTCTGCTAAAAAGTAATCCTTTGAATCTGCTGTTTTGGTCTTCTTTTTATAATAGATCCAAAATCCATAAGCTGATACGATTATAAAGTATATAAAGAATACAATGTAATCGCGATAGTCTAGTTTGTTCATCGTTTATATTGGTTGTTTTTGAAATGAGGAACTAAAGTATAAAATAAATCGGCATTCCCCATAGATATCCGAGGGAAATGCCGATATATTAATTGGACTTTAGCACCGGGTCCTTTATTTATTCAAGGAATTAATCCAGTTGGCTATTTTTATACCGTCTTCTTTAGTAACCTGAGGCATCGGCGGCATTTCTGTCGCGTAACCTGGCCAGTTTTGAGGCTGAGGGTTGTGAATTAAAGAAAGAATCTTTTCTGCAGTATACTTACGTTTTGCAACATCAGCAAACGCAGGTCCGATTTGTCTTTTTGTCGGGTTATGACAAGCAGTACAAGTATAAGTTGTTAATAAGCCTTTAACCTGAGCATAAGTTGGAGCTGCCGCTTTAGCGCCACCCTCAACAGCTTTTGGTGCTGCAGCAGTAGTTTTAGCACCAGCTACCGGTTTTTTACCAGTTCCTTTTCCAGGAGCAGCATTAGCTACAGGAGCATTTGCTGAGTTTTTAGTACTTACATCGCTCATAGATAATTTCTCACCGTTTGGAATACTATTTAAAGTATAGTAAGCTATTGGATGAACTAAAGAATAGAAGTTTTCTTGTGAACGAACACCATCAATAGTAATGGTATGGATATAATACTGACGAAGGTTATCAACAATAAGTCTTGCTCTTAAACCATCAGCCGATACTTTAACACCTTTAATTTTCAACTTTTCTTTGTTGATTGGAGGTGAACCATAAACCGGGTGATATTTATATAAATAGCTTTCTACATCATATGAAGCTAAATCTTCTGCCGATTTTAAATCAACTGGTTTAGTAAATTCAATTTCAAAACCATCAGGCATTGCTCTAACAGCTTTCATCTCGAAAGGCACTTTATTGGTATAAACTAAACGCTCAAGGCCTTCGTTTGCATCACCTGCTGATCCCCAACCACGGTTGGTTTCTCCAACAAACAATGAATTATCAGTACCCCATGCCATTCTTAATACTCCTGAACGGAAACCGCTTCTGAACATGAATGAAGCACCTTGCTCTACACCGTTTACAGTTTCAAAGAATACTCTCGAAATGATACTCATACCTTGGTCACCTACTAAAATCTGACCTTCAAAAGGACCAAAAGCTCCCTGAGGAATTTTAACAGGCTCTGAAGTAGAGATACCAAGGATACCATAAGGCAACCATACAGAAGGCAATCTTAACTCAGGAAAATCTTTTTTCATTTCCCATAACATCTTGAAGTTTTCATTCACTCTGTTTTCAGGTTTTATAGCTCTTCCTTCAGCATTTCTTGTTCTTCTTTCGTCAATTTTAGAGTTAAAATACTCTGTGGTAAGTTTAACTGGCGAATCGGCTCTTCCAGTCCATCTTAATCCGGCAGGGTGACCTAAGAAATCTCCTTTGTTAACTTGCCAGATAGCACCAGAACCGAACCAGTCTCCCTGGTTATCAGTGTAATAAAGTTGTCCGTCTATTACGTTTGGACCAGCAGGAGAACGCTGACCTGTAGCCCAAGGCTGCATTTTACCATCTTCAGTAATGTTCATTGTCCAGCCACGCATTGGTACACGGCTTTCTCCGCGCCACCATTCCTCATCACCAAAAGCCACGTTTCCGGTAACAAAGAATGAACCGTCTTTAGCGATTTTTGGTCCGAAGCTGTACTCATGATAGTGACCGCTTAATGGCCATGCATAAATAGTTTCGTAAACATCAGCTTTACCATCCTGATTTTTATCAATCAGTTTAGTTAACTCACCTCTTTGTGCACAATAAAGTGCGCCATCTTTGTAAGCCAAACCTAATATTTCGTGTAAGCCTGATGCAAACTTACGGAAGTAAGGGTTTTTACTTGTAGGATTTTCTACAATATAAACCTCACCTCTTCTGGTCGAGATACCAAGATCTCCATTTGGCAAAGTAACCAAACCACCAACCTCTAAAATTGGTCCTTCGGGTATTCTTACCTTATTTATTTTGAAGAAATCTTCTTCTTTCGGAGTTTCCTGAGCAAACCCCGTTGTAAAACTAAAGCTTAAAGCCAGCATTGCCAGCATTTTAAAAGTGTATTTCATTATCTAACCCCTTTTTAAAATAAAATAGAATAATTTAACTTGCCACGAACAGGAACAACAAGTTGTTTTCTGCCGTTTACATCCCTGATAACAGGTTTGTCTTTGGTATCGTCAAATTTTAAATAAAAAGATTGTCCGTCTACAAGGTAAAGTCCTTTAGAAACCTCTTCTACGCTCGATGCATCAGCTATTAATGCATAGATGTTATCAACCGGAGTTTCAAGAATGATTTCTCTGCTTAGGCCCTGACCATTTTCAAGTGCTTTAATAGCATCCGAAACTTTAGTACCATAGATATTGTAATTAAACGTAGGACGTTCCTGATCATCTAAAGTATAGCCCTTAGTTTTAAAGCCTGTACCGGTAGTATCAGTAAGCCATGCTCCCTGAGCATCAGTAAGTTTAGCTAAGGTAGGAACAGGTTTTTTAGTGAAAGCTGTTACACTGCCACGAGGACGCGATGTACCGTTACCTCTGTCGTGCCACATTGGAGTTGCATCAACAAACTCACCATGCCATGCCTGGAACAAAGCACCGTTATCTAAATCATAACTAAAGTGAACCTGTGTAGGGCTACCTACAGAGATAGCATGAACTACTTTAGGACCACCCGGAACATCAACAAAACTGCGGATGTTTGGTGTAGTAGTTACATCTATATAAATAGGATCAGTATCGCTACCACCTCTTTGACCACCGTTTAACATTTCGGCAGGTAATTTTGAGGTTTTAATGTTTCTGAAAGCTACAGCTCCATGATCGCCTTGCAAACGTAAAGCACCTAAAGCCTTTTCTTTATCATTGGCACCTCTTGTTACGCCAAATAATTCTATATTATCGTGTATAAGTACTCCATTCAGTTCTATTCCTAAAATTCTTGCATTAGCTGTTTTGTTTCCTGATGCATCAAAGCGAGGTGCCTGGAATGCAATTTTAATGTGCTGCCATAAGCCAGGTGCTTTACTTGCATTCTGACGTGGTGCATAACCCTGGTAACCTTGCTGACCTTCTGGTTTTGAATCGTCCCAACGTTGGTAAATCCCGCCGTTGTTTGAAGATGTAGGTTTCAAGATGCCCCATGAATCTTCTAACTGAATTTCATAAACTCCCTGAAGATAAATTCCTGAGTTAGCTCCTTTTGCAAGCAAATAATCCAGTTCAAGAACAATGTCGCCATGTTCACCAATAGTTAAAAGGTCTGATCCATGATCTTTCTTAGAGGGTACATTTACCAGAATACCGGTACCTTTTGCTACGTTTAATACGTTTACCTCATTCAAATTGGCAGTAACACCACCGGCAAGCGTCCAGGTCTTTCCCGGAGTTTTAAATGAAGAAAGATCTTTCAGATCAATTTCTGACTGATCGGCAAGCTGCTGACCAGACACAAGGGCAGTTCCTAACAACCAGATAAAGGCGGTTGTTCCAAACCTTAAATAATTAAGCTTCATGTTGTGTTTTTTGGTTAAAAAAAATTAAATGTATATAATTTCATGTTGGTTTAAAAGGATTGCAAAATAATGATTTTGTTACAATAAACAATAACCCCTTAAAATCAATAAATAAGCCATTAAAGTTTTGCTAAAACTATTTATCAACATTTATTAGTAGTCATAAAAAAAGTATAGTTTTTAGAAAAACGTCATTTTTTGGAATTGTTGCTCAAACAATTTTGTAAGCACTTTTACTGAATTGTAAAATAAATTATTTAACAAGGTGTACTAATAACACTAACAACCGTGTGTGTTATTTACACTAAGATGGGTTACAAACCTCATATTCACTATACCAAGTCCTCACATGGTTCACACATTCTACACACCAAATACACAAAAAGGTACCTGTTTGTGTATTTGGTGTGTAGAATGTGTGAACCATGTGTGAAGAAATGCTAATCTTGTGAAGAACCTGACCTACACTGTCACAATCCCGATACCATGCAGCTTAAAAACATTCCTTAATTGGTACTAAATGGAGCGCTTTGCAAAAGCTTTGGAAATCGATTGCCTAAATTTTATTTGTTTTATGAAATATTCATTTATATTTAGTCTTCGAAACAACACACAGTAATTAAACTTTTAATGAAAACTTCTTTTGCATTGTTAATTTCTGGTATTGCGCTTGGCTTGCTTCCACCGCTAACCAGAACAAAAAAAACAGAAACTTTGCTGCTGAACAACCTTAAGCAGAGCAAGTTGAAACCAAAACTTAGCATTGACACACCAGACCAGAACAGGTTTGTTAAAGTTAGCCTTGTACAAGGGCAGCTTACTGAACCTACCGAATTAGCGGTATTGCCTAATTACGATATTTTGGTATCGCAGCGTCGTGGTGAATTTATGCTTTACAAGAACAGCACCAAGACGCTTAAGGAAGCAGGTAAGCTCGAAGTATATTCTAAAACATTAAATACCCCTGATGTAAATGCTGAAGAAGGATTATTAGGTATAGCACTTGACCCTAACTTTGCAAAAAACCAATATGTATATGCTTTTTATAGTCCGGTAAAACCTTCTGTTAACAGGTTATCGCGCTTTAAGCTGATAAATGATAAAATAAACCTTGCTTCAGAAAAGGTTGTACTTGAGTTTTACTCTCAGCGCGAAATATGCTGCCATACCGGTGGTTCTATTGCTTTTGGTCCTGAAGGCTATCTATATGTATCAACAGGCGATAACTCCACTCCTTTTGATGCACCAAAATCTAAGTATGTAAACAATGGCTATGCACCGCTAGACAATCGTGAGGGATTTCAGCAGTATGATGCCCGAAGATCTGCAGGTAACACCAACGACTTAAGAGGTAAAGTACTTAGAATTAAGGTTAACGAGGATGCTACTTATAGTATTCCTGATGGCAACCTGTTCCCTAAAGGCCAGGAAAAAACCAAACCTGAGATTTATGTAATGGGAAACAGAAACCCCTACAGAATATCAGTAGATCAAAAAACAGGCTTCCTGTATTGGGGCGAAGTTGGCCCGGATGCATCAAACGATGATGCTTTAAGAGGGCCAAGAGGTTATGACGAGGTAAATCAGGCCCGCAAAGCAGGATTTTTTGGATGGCCTTTATTTATAGGTAACAACTATCCTTATAAAGCTTATGATTATACCGACGGTAAAAATGGTGAGGCATTTGACCCTAAAGCTGGTTTAAATAACTCGCCTAACAATACTGGTTTATCTAGCCTTCCTCCGGCTAATCCGGCTTTTATATGGTATCCTTACGGAGAATCTAAAGAATTTCCTCAGGTTGGTGCAGGTGGCCGTACTGCAATGGCTGGCCCGGTTTATTATTCAAGACCAGGTGCTTCGCCATATCCTTCATATTATGATGGTAAATTGATTATTTACGAATGGATCCGTGGATGGGTTAAAGCGGTAACTATGTCGCCAGCGGGAGATTATGTAAGTATGGAGCCGATGCTAAGTAACATTTCGTTAGCTGCACCTATTGATATGGAACTTGGTCCGGATAATAAATTATACATCCTTGAGTATGGTAAAGGATGGTTCTCTAAAAATCCTGATGCTGGTATTACCAGAATTGATTACATGGCCGGCAACAGACCTCCTGTTGTGAAAAACCTTGAAATTGAAAAAACAAGTGGCTTATTGCCATATAAACTTGTGGCTAAAGTAGATGTAACAGATCCAGATGGTGATGCTTTAACTTACGTATGGAACTTAGGAAAAGGCATCAAAAAAACTACAACAACACCTGAATTACAGCATACATTTACCAAATCTGGAGAATATGCAATTAGTGTTCAGGTATTGGATAAAGATAAAGCTTCGTCAAAAAGCAATACTGTAACTGTTTACGCAGGAAATGAAGAGCCTAAGGTTGATATAGCTTTAACAGGAAACAAGAGCTTCTATTTCCCAGGAAAACCAATTAATTATCAGGTATTGGTTTCTGATAAAGGTGCTGCTGTAAATAAAAGCAGAATCTATGTATCAAATACTTATACCGAAGGTTTGGATATGGCGGGAGCTAAACTGGGCCATCAGCAAGCTGCACAAACACTTGTGGGTAAAGCCATAATGCTTAAAGCAGATTGCAGTACCTGCCATAAAATTTCTACAAAATCAATTGGCCCTGCATTTACGCAGGTATCTGCCAAATATCAGACAAAAGCCAAAGCTGCTGATTATATCACTTCTAAAGTAATTAACGGTAGTAAAGGTGTTTGGGGCGAAGTTCCTATGCCTGCCCACCCTACTATGAAAGCTGCTGATGTTAAGGAAATTGCTGAATGGATCATGACTTTAAGTGCAAAATCTACAACTGGTCCTTCTTTACCTGCTACAGGTAAAATTGTGCCTCCGGCAGAAACCAATAAAGATAAATCTGTTTTAAATATTAAAGCAACTTACTCTGATTTAGGAGCTGCAGGCTTAAAACCTTTATCAAACACCAAGGTCCTTAATTTAAGAAGCAATGTTATAAATGCAGCCGATATTAAAGATATATCTGATTTCGGACGTAAAGATGCCGATGGGGTTCAATCATTAATATTGCCTCAAAAAGCTGGCTGGATTAAATTAAAAGGTATTGATTTAACTAATGTTGCTGCCTTTAACCTAAATCTGGAAAATGCAAATGCTGATTACAGCGCTGAAATCAGATTGGGTGGTAAAGATGGGCAGGTAATTGGAAAGCAAGGTTCAATTGCTTCAGGTGTAGCTATAAGCCCGGTAACTGATGGTAAATTCCATGATGTTTATATAGTGGTTAAAGCTGCTCATGAAGATGTAAAAGACAGACCTCTTTTAAAAACTGTAACAGTTAAGCCTATTTAAGGCGATAGTTATCGTTGGATGACTATTACAAAAAAGGCTGTATCTTAATATGATACAGCCTTTTTTTATTGAAAAAACTTTGCTATTCTGATAATTAAATAAAACTTAAGCAATCGATTGCTTTATTGGATATTTTTTCTAAATTCGTTAACCAAATATCCTGTGTTCTATTTAAACAGGCTAACCACTTGAAGAGAATAGATCGCTTTAAACCGTACAAAGAATGGCTATTAATTTTACCAAAACCACCCTATTTGCTGCCAAGGTTGCATTAGTTTTGTTTCAACCTGTTCTATTATTTAAAACATGTAACCCGTCTGTAAGTGAACAGAAAGACCGCTTAAAGGTTCAAACTGATACTCCTTTAACAGAAGCAACAAAACATTTGCCGGGTAACAGCCTGGCCGGTTTGCGCACATTTCCGGGTCTGCATGTTCAAACCATGGCAACTGAACCTACATTAATAAATCCGACCAATATTGACGTTGATGAAAAAGGCAGGGTTTGGGTTACTGAAGCCTACAATTACAGGTTTGAAATTAACAACAACAAACCTAAACCTGAAGGCGACAGGATTTTAATACTAGAAGATAAGGATGGCGATGGAGTTTTAGAAACCAGCAAAACATTTTATCAGGGAGCTGAAATTAATGCGCCATTAGGCATTTGTGTGTTGGGCAACAGGGTTATTGTTGCTCAAAGTCCTTATGTGTGGGCTTTTTACGATGACAATGGTGATGATAAGGCTGATCGTAAAGAAATCCTGTTTCAGGGAATCGGCGGTGAACAACATGACCATGGTGTACACACCTTTACTTTTGGCCCTGATGGAAAACTATATTTCAATTTCGGGAATATGGGGGAAACACTAAAGGATAAAAATAACAAAACGGTACTTGATCAGGATGGCGATGAGATTGGCCCTAAAAAATATAAAGAAGGTATGGTGTTCAGGTGTAATCCTGATGGGTCTAATGTGGAGGTTTTAGGACACAATTTTAGAAACCCTTTTGAGGTTGCGGTTGATAGTTACGGTACGGTTTGGCAAAGTGACAATGATGATGACGGTAATAAAGGTGTGCGGATTAACTATGTAATGGAACACGGTAATTTTGGTTTTAAAGATGAAATGACTGGTGCATACTGGCCTGCAGAGCGTATTAATATGGAAGACTCTATCCCACTGCGCCATTGGCACTTAAATGATCCGGGTGTGGTTCCTAACCTTTTGCAAACAGGCTCCGGATCTCCGACAGGTATTTTGATTTATGAGGGCTCATTATTGCCTGCTCAATTCCACAATCAGATTATACATTCAGAACCTGGGCATAACGTAGTTAGATCATACCCTGTAAAGAAAAATGGCGCAGGCTATTCTGCAGAAATCATTAACATATTAAATAATGACAAAGACCAATGGTTTAGACCAGCAGATGTTTGTATAGCTCCGGATGGCTCTTTAATTATAGCAGACTGGTATGATCCCGGAGTTGGCGGGCACAGAGTTGGCGACCTTGAACGCGGGCGCATTTACAGGGTTGCTCCTAATGCTCTTGCATCAAAGTACTCTGTTCCGGTATTTAATTTTGAAACGCCTAATGGCGCTATTGCAGCCCTTCAGAATCCGAATTTAGCAGTGCGACGACATGCTTACCTGGCTTTGACGGAGATGGATAAAAAAGCGATTCCGGCTTTAAATAAATTATGGAAATCGTCGGCCAATCAGCGTATGAGAGCCAGGGCTTTATGGATTTTATCTAAATCGTCTGATTCCAAGAAATATTTAGATGAGGCCATTAAGGATAAAAATCCTGACATCCGCATTACTGCTTTAAGAGCCGTAAAACAAACTAATTTAAATGTAACTGATTATGTGACGCAATTGGTAAATGATGCCAATATGGAGGTTTTAAGAGAGTGTGCTATAGCGCTTAGACATAATAAGACTGCAGAGGCTGCTGAACTTTGGGCCAAGCTGGCTACAAAACACAACGGAACTGACAGATGGTACCTTGAAGCCTTAGGTATTGGTGCAGATAGGCAATGGAATAGCTATCTGGCAGCATATTTAAAGTTGGTAAACGATCCGTTATCAGGTGCTGGAGGTAAAGATATTATCTGGCGTTCCAGAACTTCACTAGCCCTACCCTTTTTAGAAAAATTAACATCTGACCAAAGCGTACCGTTAGCTAATAGGCTTAGATATTTCCGCGCATTTGACTTTATTGAGGATGGTGCAGACAGAACTAAAACTTTAATAGCTATGCTTGGTAAAAACACTGATCTTGCTACAACTTCTATTATACTTAGTTTAATGGATGCGAAAGAGGTTGCAAGTTCTCCTGTTTCTTTAAATGCTTTGAAAAAGGTACTTGAATCAAAATCCCAAACACCGGAATACATTAATCTGATAACTAAATATCAAATTAAAACAGAAGGTGCCAAATTATTAGAAATGGTAATTGCCAATGGAAGTAAGTCGGCCGGAGTTGATGCTGCACGCCTTTTAATTGAATTTAAAGATACTGAACGGATTAATGAGGTTATTAAAAGCAAGGATTTGAATAAAATAGCCCCGGTTTTTGAGGCTCTGGGTGCGGTGGGTAATAAAGAATCTATAAGTATACTTTCTGGCGCGGCAACCAGCACATCTTATGATAAAGCATTACGCCAGAAAGCTGCTGAAATGCTGGGGAAAAGCCGAAACGGTGAAAAGAGAACTTTAGATTTACTGAAAAGCAAGGCTTTGTCTGATGACTTGATTCCGTTTGCAGTAAAAGGCGTAAGCGGATCGGGTATTAAAGGATTATACGATGAAGCAAAAACCTATTTACCAGGCGCTAAAACAGACGAGGCAAAAAAGAACACCATGGTTAGCTTTAACGAGATCATTGCATTGAAAGGAAATGCATTGAAAGGAAAAGCAGTGTTTAACAAAGCTTGCTTTATATGCCATAAAGCAAATGGACAAGGATTGGATTTTGGACCAAACTTGTCTGAAATTGGTGCAAAACTACCTAAAGAAGGTCTTTTTGATGCCATTGTAAGACCATCGGCCGGTGTAAGCTTTGGTTATGAAACTTCGCAATTGGATATGAAAGATGGTTCAACCCTGGTAGGTATTATTTCGAGCAGAACAGAATCTGATATTCAATTGAAATATCCAGGGGGAGCCAGTCAAAAACTAAAATCGGCTAATGTTAATTTTATAAAAGAAGTTCCAGGCTCTATGATGCCTGATGGGTTACAGGAAACAATAACAAAGCAGGAGTTTTCTGATTTGCTTGAATTCCTTTCTTCATTAAAGAAAAAAGAGCAATAACTATTGTTTGAGCTTTTTGCCGCCAACATTTATTACAGCGCCAATGGTAAATATTGAATTACCGGCGCTCATAAACTTGCGGCTATTTAGTCCGAAATTACCACTTGATGTATATTGAAGTTGCACTGCATCACTTAGGCGCATTCTGGTAAAGAAAATTGGTTCTAAAAAGGTATTACCTTCTCTAACCTGACCTACTGAATTGCGCATAAAGGTTTTCATTTGCACACTGCTGATGCGTAATGCTGTTCCATAATTTATGGGGAAGTCTGTTCCAAATAAGTGCAGATTATTACTTTTCTTTGAACTGTAATTAACCTGTATGAATGTTTTATTGTAGGTTATTTCTTCAAGATCAGTATTTGTTAATATATCATTATCATCGAAGGTTCTGAATGCACGGTTTGTTTTACCGCCACCATAGCCTGCGTATATTTCTAAAATCCGATTCTTATCGGGGCCAAAGGTGTTAAAATAACCTCCACCAACTTCTATTAATTTATGCTTAAAATCTTTACTATGCTTTTCATTATTCATGTATGCCCCGCTAAACAGTACACCAAAGTGATCTGAAACTGCATAAGCGCCATTTAAACTTGCATTGCCGCGGAAAGAGATGTGGCCACCACCGCTAAACTCTCCTTTTTGGCTTAGCATAGGCGTATTGGGCACATTTGGCATATAAACAGAAGAACAAGAACTAAAAAAAATCAGGGATAGATATAATAGAAGTTTGTAGTTTTTAATCATACAGAGAATCACCTTTTATGTAATACTGCTGAGACTATCAAATTTAAAGCCAAGGTACAACTGTAAACATCCATTTTTCTGGATTTTGCCAATCTTTGCTTTTAAAAGACTTAACAGGCAATTTAACCAATATGGTGTTCCAGCCTTTTTTTAATTGAACTTTTGTTGGTTCTCGGTATTCATATCCTTCATCAATTAGTGGCAATTCTAAATTGCCTTTAGCACCGGCTTGTTTCCATAATGGTGGTGCTACGGGTTTATCATTTACAAAAACCTGGCTCTTTCGGTTGTCCCAGGTGCCCTCATTTGGCGAGTCTGAACCATAAGATCTTGATATATTATTAAAGCCAATCCAGAAGTTTATTAACTGGTTTTTATCACTCCAAATTTTGGTAGTTGCATACCAGGTAGTGTTTTCTTCCGGGTTTTCTATAAGCCCTTTAACTAAAGGTCCCCACCAGTGCCTTAAAATAAAAGTGCCGCCTACAGCAGTTAATGCTGCTTTACTGGTATCAATATCTTTCGTTTCTTCGGGATAAAACTTTCTGGTAAGATCACCATCATTATTAAAAGGCCCGTAGAATTTCCATTTTAAATGTGCCTGGGCCTGATATGGAAATGGCATTTTTGAAAAATAATGCTTTTTGTGTTTCATTAAACGATCTTCAAATTCTTTGAACACTTTAACTTCTTTTGCTCCATCCAAACCTACATAGGTTAACCAGCCAGGTTCACCTCCACCACGCCAACTTCTTTCGGCAAAAGCCAACATAGCAGGATATACAGCCGTTTGCATAAATACATCCTCAGGTTTGCTTACCCTTCTGTCCGGCCATATACAAAGTGTGCCACCCAGTGCGGCATTATTCCCTTCATCAAGGTTGGAAATCTTTCCTTTAAATATGGATACCACACTCTCTAAAGGATCCATATGGTTAACATACAAATGACGAGAATCTATATACTTTACATTTGGGTTAACACTCACTTCTGTAGCATTTTCACTCCATAATTGCCTAATTGTACTTTCTGTAAACTCACCGCCGGGCTCCCATCCTATTACCTTTTTACCTTGTTTTTCAATTAATGCAGTTACTTCGGGTAAAAAGTTTTTATTGGTGATTTTTACCTCATCTGCACCGATATGCAGGTAAGGAACATCAAAAGTTTCGCAAAATTCCTTTAGAATATTTTTAACAATAAGCAAGCCGCTATCGCTTTGCATATCTGTTTTCATTGCTCTTTTAAATGCTGCACTATGCCCAGGCATATCTATTTCTGGCACTAAAGTAATATGGCGGTCTTTGCAGTAAGTTATCAATTCTTTAAGCTCATTTTGAGTATAGAACTTACCTTTATTGCGTATCATAATTTCAGGAGCTGTAAGCTGTGGATATAGCTTACTTTCTAATCGCCAGGCAATATCTTCGGTAAAATGAAAGTGAAATATGTTGAGCTTATAGGCTGCAAGTACATTAATTTGCTGTTTTAGCAAATCCATTGGCTGATAGTTCCTTCCGGCGTCTATCATATATCCCCTCCACGAAAAAGCAGGCCAGTCCGTAATGCTGCATCCTTGTATATACTTGTTATTAATCAACTGCTTAAAGGTTTGCAAACCATAAAACAAACCGGCCTTACCAGCACCCGTAACTGTTATTGAGCTTGCAGTAATATTGAGTTTATATGCTTCGGAGGTGGTATCTGGTGCATCAACCTTTCCTAATTTTAGAACAATACCAGGCTCATTTAGAGATTCTCTTTTAATGGGAAGTATTAGTCCAATTTCTTTCAGTTGCTTTTGTAACAGCTCGGCCTCATGGTTTAGCGAAACATTTTCTATAATTATACTTTTATAATTTTTAATTGCGAACTGCCCCTTTTTCCACTCCATTTTTTGAGGGTACGGAATTAGTGCCGGCTGGTTATTCATAGATTTTATGGCCGGCTGGGCAACTGCATTTATACTTAAAGTAAGCAGAATTAGTAGCAATTTTTTAATCATATCGGATTATGCTTTTAAGAATTCGTTTAACAGGGATAAGCAATACCACTCCTGTCTGGGTAAATGAAACGGTCCTTTATATAAATTTCCTTTGGCTGTTTGTGCTATGCTGCCATCGCGATGTAAGTATCCAAACCATTCGCCATTTTTGGGGTCATGAAAATGCTGATAACTATAATCATTTACCATTTTATGCCATTTTGCGTATTTCTTGTCGCCGGTAATAGTATAGGCCAACAATGTAGCTATAATAACCTCATTATGAGGCCACCAAAACTTCATATCCTGCCAGTATTCTTGAACGGGCTTGTTATATACATCTCTGAAATATAGTATCCCCCCATGCTCTTTATCCCAACCACGTTCCCACATATAATCGAGCATTTTACAGCCTAGCTTTATTAAACGAGGATCGTTATTTCTGTATTTTGCCTCATGTAATATGAACCATGCCCCTTCAATGGCATGGCCAGGATTTAAGGTTCTTCCATCAATGTGGTCAACTATATTCCCATCAGGAGCAACTTGTTCCATAACACATTGAATATCATCTTTAACAAAGAACTGCTCTATTTCGGCAATCCATTTGTCAATCCATTCATCACATCTTGGGTCGCCAATTGTTTCACGCAATTGCTGCGCGGTATTCATCATGATCATTGGTACACCAATTCCTTTCATAGGTCTTGTACCGGTAAACTTTGCAGGCAATAGGCCGGGTGTAGTTGCATACTCTATACATTTACCAAATAAATATCTTGCCTTGGCGGCTGCTTCTTCATCGCCGCTAGCCTTGGCATAAGCCGCATTGGCAATTACAGCAAAGGTTTCTGAGAAAAAGTAACGGCGTTTACGAATAGGTTGTCCATCGCGTGTTACATGAAAAAACATCTGCCCATCGGTATCAAAGCAATATTTGTTTAAAAAATCAATTCCCGATTTAGCGCCATCTAGCCATTCCTGTTTTTGTTCAACAGTATTGTACAGGGTCGACAATAGCCAGGCTGCCCGGCCTTGTATCCAAACAGCTTTATCATCATCAATTAAACTACCATCCTGATCGCGCATTAACAGATAACCTCCATATTCGGTATCTATAGATCTGGGAAACCAAAAGGGAATGGTATCATTTAGTAACTTGTTGCTGTAGAATCTCCTGAGACTCTGTAAATCTTGTGCTGTATAGCTCATTTTGAAATATTTTAATCTAATGGAATTGAAAAAGTTGAAGCCGGTAAATTTGCTTCGTTAACCAGATTGGCTCTGGTAAATGGCTCCCATGCATAAAGCACATCGGTTATGGTTTCGCCTTGCGGAACCTTTAAAATCACCTTGTTATTAGCTATTATAGCTTTTGCAGTAAGGTGATTTCCTTTCTGATTAACTAATTGAAACCCGATTAAGGGTTCTCCATTTCTTGTTGTAAGTTTTTTAGCTTCGGTAAATGAAAGTACAATATTGTTGTTTTGTTGTTTGGCACTTAAAATAACCGGACCATTGGCAGTTATTGGTTTATGATAAGTGCCTTTTATGGCTAAAAGTGCCAATCGTTGTCCAACCTCCATTTTCCTGTTGGGGTGTACATTTAAAGAATCGCCAACATCTGAACTTACGGCCATACCGGCATTAGTAATGTCTTTTAGTAATTTGCGTTGGGCATCCCTGAAATAAGGCCATGAAGGGCGATCTATACTTGATAGCTGTACATAATAAAATGGAAAATTATAACCCCATTTTTTACGCCAGCTATTTACCAGTACCGGAAATGTATGCTTATATAAATCAACATTTTGAGCATTGCTTTCGCCCTGATACCATATTACACCTTTTATTGGAAATTGGGTTAGTTTGGCTACACCCGCCTCGTAATTATATACTGGCTCGTATGGGTGGCGTTGTTTTGGATTTGATGCCTCCTTTAAATTAACATCGGCACGGCCTCTGGCCCATTCTTGTATAAAATCAGATTTACGCCAGTTTGTAAGTACATCAACAAGCTCATCATCGTGTTCCATAGTATACCTGTCTATCCACGATTCTATGGTTGAACCTCCAACGGCAAGTTGTATTAAGCCAATTGGAACACCAGACTCCTGTGCCACTTGCTTACCGAAATAATAGCCTACGGCCGAAAAACCTGAAGCTGTTGCTGGAGTGGTTGGCGCCCAGCTTCCTGAAAAATAATTGAGCTGATTAACCTCTTCTAAAACTTTAGCATTCCAGGGCGCATCATTAGTTTCTTCGTACTGGTTAAACTTAAATAACCTTATCTTATTTGCTTTTATCTGAGCAAGTTCTGATTTCCCTGTTTTAGATGCACTTAAGGTATACGACATGTTCGACTGCCCTGAACATAGCCATACATCGCCAATAAGAATATCGGTTAAGGCAATGGTTTTATTACCTGATTGTACATTTAAGATATAGGGCCCGCCATGTGGCATTTCGGAAAACTGAACTTTCCATTTGCCATATGCATCGGCCACTGCAACAAGCTGTTTATTATTAAATAAAACTTTTACTTGCTCATTGCTATTTGCTGTGCCATATATAGTTATAGGTTTATCACGCTGAAGCACCATATGATCTGTAAAGATTTCGGGAAGGTTAAGCCCACCGTAATTACCGGTAAGGTTTCCGTAAACAGTTTTTGCTATAATGGCTGTCCCCTCCTTATCGGGATGTAAATTATCAGCAAACAGATCTGGTCTGTTATACAATGCGGATGTTAAATCGATAAGGCCTGTATGATTTGCCTTGGCAATTTCAATAATTTGCTGCTGAATTTGCCAATACCAATCGCGAGTACCTGATTTAAAGCGTGGATGACCGTTAAAAATTGGCGTGAGCTTACATATAAATAGTTTTACATTAGGATTTTGTTTTCTAAGTGTATCTATTAACCATGAATAGTCTGATTTAAAATCGTCTTTAAATTCTGGCCAATCTCTGGGGTCGGTATCGTTCAAACCAAGGTGTACTATTGCAACATCAGGTTTAAAAGACATCACCTCTTCAAACTGTTTTGTTTTGTAATAAGGTCTGTGTCCTTTTTTTAAAAGTGTAGCTCCGCTTAATCCAAAATTCTTAACCTCATATTTTTGCCCAAGTAAACCTTGCAATACAGAGGGATAAGATTCATTTTCAGGATTTTTTAAGCCATAACCGAAAGTTACTGAGTTCCCAATACATGCCACTTTTACTTCCTGAGCATATGATACCAAATCAAGAGCTAACAAGACAATAAATAAAAATATTGACTTTTTTTTGAACATAACTATTTAATGATATCCGCTACCGGCACCCTTACAAATAATAGGCTGCTTATGCCTTCGTACAAAATTCCAATGGTATTATCGTCTATTTTAGTAAGTGCAGAATAGCCAAAGGAATCACGCTCATCGATCAATAATTGGTTGGCAGGCAACCATGTTTCGCCCATATCCAGGCTGGCTTTAATAGTAATATCTTTTCTTGGAGCTTTAGAAACGTTTGGATTGCTAAAGAACAATACATCTTTTAACACCCCATTTACCTTAACTTTTGCTTTAATAAAGCTCCCCATACAAACCGGATCTGCAAGTGTATTATAAGAAGTTGCATGTGCTGTCCAGCTTTTACCCATATCTGTTGTAGTAGCAACGCTTCTAAAACCACCACGGTTATCTCTCATATTGAGCATAATAGTTCCTGGTGTAGTTTCTACAAGCTGGCTTTCGGTGGTATTGGATTTTGCGCCGATTCCGCTTTTCCATGTTTTACCATGATCATCGCTATAGATTAACGTAGAATGAGGCATTTTTTGGGCATCCCAATATTGGGCAGGAAAAACAATCTTACCATCAGCCATGGCAATACCATTTCCCGGGCCGGGAAAAAATAATCTCCATTCAGGATTTTTCACCTGCGATGTAATGCTATAAGGTTTGCTCCAGGTAAGTCCATCATCAGTACTGCTGGTTACTACAAATTGTCCGGTTTCTTCAGGTGTAAGACCAGGGCCTGAACCCGCGATAGAGCGGTTCCCTTTGCTCCACAAGGCCGAAACCCATATTGTTTTAGTTACAGGATCAAACAAAACGGAAGGATCACCTACTCCGCTATTTTCATCCGGACGCCCCATATCCATAATTGTTTTCATGGCATCCCATGTTTTACCTCCGTCAACGCTACGGCTCATCCCCACATCTATATTAGCCGGAAGATCGCCACTATGATCGAAACGGATGTCATAAACCGAAATAAGAGTACCTTTATCGGTAGTAACAATTCCGGGAATACGATAGGTATGCACGTTCTGGTCCTTAGGTTTGCGCAAGGCAATACCCAGAGGTTTGGCTGTATGTTTATTTTGATTAATCTTATAAGCAAGACCAGACAGATCCGTTAAGAAATCTGCTTTAAGATCTAGTTTATGATCGATATTGGCATTGTCTTTTAAACTAACGCTAAGCCAGAGATAATGAATACCTGGTTTTAATTTTGAATCAAAAGGAATTGTAAATTTATTGCCTGAAGGAACAGTGCTGCCTATTGATTTAGCACTATTAAAGTCAGGCTTTTCATTATTCTGGTATACTTCCAGCTTAGCAATATCTTTTAATGTTTCTTTATTAATAGATCCTGAAATGGCTTTATAATCTATTTCTGAATTACCTGCCGGTATATTTACCTCAATTCGCAGATAAGCATTTGCTTCCATTCTTGTAAAGATTGGATTTTCTGTAACGGTGGCATTAATTTTTATAGCGTTAGCACCTGTTGCTGTATATATTTTTTTACTGCATGAGGTAATTCCTAGTACAATAGCCATCCCTAAAACAGCCTTCCATATATTCTTATGTATCATCATTTTATATAAATCTATTTAACTATTAAATGCATTATGCATCAACAAAATCATTGTGTCTTGGTCGTAAAAAATAAAGCTGAACTATTAATGCAATTACTACAATTCCGGCCAGCATCGCGAAATCCTTACCAAGGCTTCCTGCGTCTGATGATTTGCCTAATAAATCGGTTATAAAAGCTCCAAAAAACACTCCGGTCATATTCATTAATCCATATGCTGTTGCTCTGTATCTGGCCGAAACAAACTGACAAAGAATAGGCATATTATTGGCATCAAACATTCCAAAGCCTAAACCGAAGCAAATGGCCGCTCCCACAACATGAAAGAGTGAGTGACCAAAGCCTAATAATAAAAGCGATGGAATGGTTAATGCCAAACCAATTGCACTGGTATAAATACGTCCTTTTAAATTTTTCTGGACCCATTTATCAGATAAAATACCTCCTAGTATTACACCTAAAAAAGATGAAGCTGCTATGGTAATGGTTGATAATGGACCAGCAGTAGCCATTGGTATATTCAGGTTTTGCGCAAACAGCGTAGGTAACCAGTTCTTTGCCGCCCAACCCGGAAGACTTGGCACTGCAAAATAGAATAGAATAATCCAAAATGAAATATTGGTAAATAGAATGCCCAAACCTTTAAAAAGTGAAGGTTTGATGGTTAACTTATCTGAAACCATTTCATGATCTGTAAGCTTTTTCTCTCTTAAAAATAAAATTAGTACAAACGAGTAAATAATACCTGCAATTCCGAACCAGTGAAAAGTAGATTGCCAGGAGAACTTATCGGCAATGGTAGCTCCAAAGCCACCTAACGCCTGTCCCATGTACAGTCCTGTCATGTGAATACCTATTGCAAGAGATCTTGTTTTGGGCGAATGAAAATCGGCTATTAAAGATAGGCCTGCCGGAATGTAAAGAGCTTCGCTAACACCCATTACAGCTCTTAACCAATAGATTTGATTAAAAGTTTCGGCATAACCCATTAAAAAAGTAACTGCCGACCACACAAATAAACTCCCCACAATTAGCCATTTTCTATTAAACTTATCTGCTATAATTCCTGAAACAGGGCTCATAAAACCATATATCCACAGAAAAATTGCCATCAGATAGCCAAAGTTTGTAGCCGATTGCAGCTCTGCTATATCGATTTGCATCGCTGGCTTCATGGTCGACAACATTTGTCTATCCATATAATTTAATAATGCCACTACCCATAGTAATCCAACCAGCACCCAGGCATAATTATTTGTGTTTTTGTTTTGCATATTGTTATTTTTTTGAAGCCGAACCAGTTTCTATCTTGCCAATCATTACTGATGGGGTTCTTACACCAGGTTTAATTTCGCCGTTAGACAATACAATATCGTTGCCCCATTTGGCAGCGGTTGTTGTAACATGCGCCAGAAAAGGCAACTGACCTATTTTGGCCCATTTATTTGTGGTAACATTGTATACCAGTTGTGCTTTATAAAAACCTTTATGATTTATGCTTAGTTTATTCTTTTCGATAGTAAGTTTGTCCTTTTCTTGCTGAGACTGAGATTTTGCAATTTGGGAGATGTAGTTTTCTATTTTATGAAAAACTTCTCCATTATCACCCCCGGCAACCAATATAAGATCGTTTGCTACCGCAACACCGGCACCGGCCGAAAAGTTTGTAATTTGTTTACCATCAGAGATATCGGCAAGTTGTTGCCAGGTGCCCGCTTTAAGATCATAAGCGAAAGTTGTATGATGCAAATCGCTAATTCCTGAAGCTGTTTTGGTACGGCCACCAATTACAAAAATTTTATTGGCTTGGGCAACTACAAGCGCATTTGCCAATTGCATTGGAAGATCAGGTAATTTTTCCCATGATGCTTCATTAGCATTTAAATCAAGCATATAGAAAGAATCGGATGAGTTTTTTTCTTTATCGCCACCTACCAGATATACCACATTTCCTACATGAGTAAGCCCTGCATTTGTAACAGCAAAAGGCAAATCGGCCAATCTTTTTATGTTAATATCTAAATCAGAAGTGTCCCAGTTAATGATGAAAGCTTTATTTGATAAACCATTCGGGCCTTCGCCACCTGCATAAACCACACCCAGATCAGTAGCAGTATTACCGCAATACGCCACTGGTTCAGGAAGTTTTGCTGCTAAAGGTTTGGTACCCCAGGCAAAATTCCCATTTTGTTTAATCAATATCTGGATCCTGTCGGAATAATACTTCTTGCCTCCTTCCCATGGCATTTTATCAGGAAAATTAGCTCCCCCTGCAACCATAAGGGCATCATTAAAAACTGCATTAACGGCACCGGCAAAGCCCAATGAAGTACTGCCATCAGCATTTTGCAATTTTGCAGCCGTACACCATTGCACTTGCTTTATTGTAGTTTCCTGGGCAGAAACGTCTGTTAACATTAACATAAAAGGGATTGATAGGGAAAATATGTATTTGTTCATAAGCCTATTACTAAAAACTAATGAGGCGCGTTTGATTTAAAAGTATTAAATTCAAGAGCTGTCACATCAGATTTGAATTGTTCAAACTGATTGCCATCCATGTTTTTAACAGGCAATCTAAATTCTCCGCAATCTACATCCACCAGTTTCATGTAAGCCTTTCCTGTGGCTATACCTCCATATTTACCTAACAACCTGATCATATCAATAGATTTTTGTTGCAATGAATTCGCCTTTTTCAGGTCGTTTATTTCAAAAGCATCAATCATATCATAGTACAATGGAGCGGCGTAGTTAAATGTACTGCCTACAGCACCTTTTGTACCCAGCGCTAATGCCGAGAGCATATTCTCATCACGTCCCCAAAGCATGTCATACTTTCCATCTTTAAAGTTCATACAAGATAAGAAATCCATAAAATCTTCGTGTGTATATTTTATGCCGGCAAAGTTTTCTATTCTACCATCAATTGCTTGTAGCAAATCGTACATGGCAAAACCTACGCCTGTTAATACCGGTATATGGTAATAATAGAAAGGCATATCAGGTACAACCGCAGCAATTTCTGCACATGCTTTAGCAAGCATATCTACATTGGCAGGTTTAAAGTAGAAAGGGGCAGTAAATGAAATGGCATATAGCCCAATCTGTTTAGCATATAAAGCCAGTTCTTTGCAATCTGTAATGCTTGTACCCCCTAAAAATAACATCACTTTAAAATCAGGATCACCTTTGGTACATTCAGCCCAGGCTTGTGCTACTTGTTTTTTCTCTTCGGTCGACATTGAAACTCCTTCGCCAGTTGATCCGCAAATGAAAGCTCCTGTAACCTTATTGTGCTTTAAAAAGCTATAGTAATCCGGAATAATATTTAAGTTGATGGCTCCATTACTATCCATTGGGGTAAAAGGAGCTGCAATTAAGCCTTGTAATTTCTCGAAAATCATATGTGTATGTTGAATTGATTATTCAGAGCATAAGGTAATAATCCTTATGCTCTGTTGTAAATTAGAAAATTTATTTATTAGGATTAGTGGTAGCGTAACCAGGTGTTTGTTTTACCAGTGGATCATTAGTCCAGATAGCTGGTTCAATTGGCCAAAGTATTTTATATCCTTGGGTTACTTTATCAAGAACACCATATTTATTACCAGCCGTTTTAAACACAAGTGGTTCATTACCTATTTTCATTCTGCGGAGGTCATACCAACGCTTACCTTCGTAAACAAATTCTTTGCTTCTCTCTGCAAATATTGCCAATTCATTAGCATCTTTTCCACCGTTAACAAAAGGAGTTGGATCTGCATTTGCAAAAGCACGATCGCGAACAGGTTTTATGTAAGGGGTTGGATCTGCTCCCTCAGCATTTGCAATTTCCGCTAACATTAATAATCTGTCAGCTTCACGATAAACTGTCCAATCATCAGAAAAATACCTTTTATTTGCATCTATAACACCCAAAAACTTCACTAATGCAGTGTTTCTAATGGTTACTGTATATGGTGTTGTTGAGGTGTTAACTCTATAATAGTCATAGAATGTTGCATTTCTTCTGGTATCCTTTAAATCGTATGACTGGAAAAGCTCATAGGTATAAGCATAACGCTGGATAACTTGCTGAGAGTTAGGCTGGGCCAATATAAGTGGATCCACAAGGAAATTACCAACACCTGCCGTTGCTGTTGAATCTTTATAATGAGCACCATTGAAGTTAAATGTTGAATAAGTAAAATTAGCAACATTATTCATCTCGGCCTCTCCAACTCTGTAGCGGATTGCAAGTATTACTTCTGCATTATTCTTATTGGCAGAAGTAAAAACATTAGCAAAATTTGGCATCAAGGTAGATCCTGCCGCGGCATTTAAAGCACCTTTTGCTACTTCAAGATCGGCAGTTGCATTATATACTTTTGCAGACCATAGGTAAACCTCGCCTTTTAACATTAGAGCTGCCTTTGGCGACCATAAACTTTTATCAGCTGGACTTGCTGTATTTCCAAAAAGAGATACAGATTTATCTACATCACTTTTTACCGCAGCCAACACATCAGCTTCTGTTGATCTCGCTTTGCGAAGTGAAACAGCTGTTGGATTTGGGTTAGATGCATCTGGTTCTAATCTTAAAGGTACACCGCCATATGTACGTAATAAATGAAAATAATAGTAAGCACGCATTGCATAAGCTTGTCCTAAAAAATAGTTTTTATTATTCTCAGATAAAAAAGTGGTCTCCTGCGTTTTCTGAATAAAAAGGTTTAATTGAAAGATAGGTCCATAAAATCCGGCCCAGTTACTAACTCCAGAAGAGTTTTCATTGATATCTTGCTGTATAATTGGCAATTCGTTTAATGATGTGTTTTGTCTGTCAACATTACTAAAACTGCCGCCCCTCATCTCTCCTAAACGCTCAAACTGAAATTGATTGTCTCTGAATTGCTTGTGCATACCAACCATAAAGTTGGTTACCTGAGATTCGTTTTGCCAAAACGTTCCATCTCCAAAATTGTCTTCTGCCTTAAGGTCTAACGCCTTTTTGCAGGACATAGTGGTTAAGGTCCAAATGACCACTAAGATTAAATATTTATACTTTTTCATAACAAAGTTCTTTATAGTCTACATTAAAAAGTTAGGTTCAATCCAAAAATCAATGATGTTGGAATGGTATAAGCTGCGTTGGTTTGATTTCCTGTACGCTCAGGCAAATTCAGTTGTTTATTGGTTATATACCCTAAATTTTGTCCTGTTGCAGTAAAAGTCAAACCAGATATTTTTGCTTTATCCAATAGTTTCTTTGGAATTGAATAGCTTAATGAAACTTCTCTAAAAGCCAGATAACCAGAATTTACAAAGAACATACTACTTGGCCTGTCAAAGTTTTTCGAATTCAATTGATCTGCCCATGTATAACGAGGATATTGTGCATTAGGGTTTTCAGGGGTCCATGTATCTTTAATTAACTGGGTACCATTAAATTCTCCCTGCATAGAACCCAGTGTCCACATTTGTTGAAAATCTTGCTGAATATGTCCGAAAGCAAAATCAATACGGGTATATAATGAAATTCCTTTCCAGCTGATCTGAGTATTAAAACCACCAGTCCAGCGTGGAATACTGCGACCTAAGAAAACCATGTCTCTTGTATCGATGGTATCATTTTGATCGATATCCTTCCATTTCATGTCACCCAGCTGAGTAGCAATAAATGTTGGAGAAGCTGGGTTTGGATTTAATCCTTTTGAATTAATTAATGATTGACTAGCCACTTTTTTTCCTGCCGAGGCTCCGTACCATACTTGTCCGGCAGCAAGGTCAACTTTGTTGTAAGCAGCCAGATCAGCAGCAGTTCTAATAATACCATCACTTACAAAACCATACTGCGCACCTGGTTCCTGGCCTTCTTGTAATCCACCAACCCAAATTAATCTTCCGCTTCTTGGATCAAAAATCTGCTGACCATCCTGACGATTATTTTCATTACCGTTAAAAGGAAGTTTAAGCACCTTGTTTTTATTCCATGATGCGTTTATACCAAATTGAATTTTTAAATCTTCATTCTGAACCGCTTTAAAAGTCGCGTCCATTTCTACACCTGTATTCTGCATACTTCCGTTATTTGTGCGAATACTAGATCTGTTGTTATCATTAGGATTTGTTACCCCTGATGAACTTGGTAATAGAATGTTTGTAATTTTATCCTTTGTAATTCTGTTATAAGCAGCAACTGATGCAACAATTCTATTTTTAAAGAATCCCATCTCTAAACCACCTTCAAAAGTGTTTGATTTTTCCCATTTCAAACCTGGATTTGCCAAACCTGACTGTAAAAACCCTACCACACCATTGTAAGGTGTTTGAGCACCATAAGAACCCTGTAATTCATAAACATTAATTGTTCCATCACTTCTTCTTCCTACCTCACCAATATTTCCATTCAATCCGTAACTTGCTCTTAGTTTTAACATAGAAAGCCAATTTTCAGTGGATTTCATAAAGTTTTCTTTATGAACCAACCAACCTGCTGATACAGCCGGGAAAGTACCAAACTGATTATCGCCAATTAATCTTGAATAACCATCTCTCCTAACTGTAAAAGATGCAAGGTATTTTTCATCCCAATCGTAGTTTATTCTTGCAAAAGTAGAGCTGATGCGTTCACGATAGTGATAAGAATCAATATCCCTTGCTCCAACACCCGAAACATCTCTAACTGTTAAGCCCAAATCCTGGAAATCATCAGTTGGCGCAAGTCTTCCACCTGCACTAAAGCCTTTATTGTATTCATCATAATATTCAAAACCCGCTAATGCATCAATATTGTTTTTGCCAAGAAATTGAGTTTTGTAACTAACAATTGCATTATAGGTTTGTCTGATGGTTTTATCAGTACTTGCACTGCTGGCCCTATCTCTGTTCCAACCAGTATTAGGATTTGTTAAGCTCAATAAACCAGTACGAAAATCTTTATTAAATGATTCTGCATCTCTCTGATCATACATTACAATACCGCTTAATTTGATATAAAGATTCCTTAAAATATCAGCTTTAAACGATTGCCCTAAAGTAAATTTGTCACTTTGATTAGATCTTTTGTATTTATCAACATTAATTGCCGGATTACCATCCGAAGCATCACGACCTAAGATTAAGTCTCCGTTGCTATTAGTTCCTCGCATAGTAGGTGGCGCAAAAAGCATACGTCCCCAAAAGTTACCTTCACCATTTTGTAACGATTGATCTCTCCAGTTTGCTCTTGCATATTGCAAATTACTTTCTGATTTCAACCACTCCTTAACCCTGTAATCACCGTTCAGTGTAAAGTTGTATCTACGATAAAAGGTAGCTAATGATAAACCGTCTTCATTGTAATAACCAAGATTTGCATAGTAATTTCCTTTGTCGTTACCACCAGTCATACCAATATTGTAATCCTGAGAAATAGCTGGAGATTTAAATGCATAATCGCCATAGTTAAAGTCCTTATAAAGTAAATCAGCATTAGTTCCATTTGGATCATAATTTCCTGCTGCATTAGTTTTAACAGGATCTTTCATAGTTTTCCAACCATCATTTAATGAAAGTACATCTTTATTAGCATCAGTTAAACGCATTAAGCTCCAAATTGCACGGTTATCATAATTACCATCAAGAATATTTCCGTTAGCATCTCTATATAAGTTTCCTGTACCTCTTGGTCCTACTGCAGATAGTGCACTATTTGAAGCAAATGTTCCTAATGTTCCATTTCTCATTGCTTCAACAACACCCAAACGAGTCCATTTTATATAATCGCCTGCACTTAGCACGTCGTAAGGATTATTTAAATAATTAACACCTGTTTTTCCTTTTACAGAAATAGATGAGAAACCTGCTTTTCCTCTTTTGGTGGTGATTAAAATTACTCCATTGCTAGCCCTTGCACCATATATAGCTGTAGCAGAAGCATCTTTCAATACCTCCATACTTTCAATATCCTCAGGATTTATATCGCTGAATGATGGTCGCACCTGGCCATCCATAACAATTAAAGGGCTACCACTTCCATCGAAGTTCGTACCTCCTCTTAAGGTGATGGCAGCAACAGAGCCGGGTCTTCCGGTTGAAGTGGCTACTCTTACTCCGGGAATTGTTCCTGCTAAAGCCTGTGCTGGATTTGAACGCATACCTGTTTCCAATACTTTTGAATCCAGCTTTGCAATTGAGGATGTGATTTTAGAGCGGCTCGCAGTTCCATATCCTACTACAACCACCTCATCAAGTCCCTTAGTATCTTCCGCAAGGATAATATTTAAGGTGCTTTGATTTCCTACTGTTATTTGCTGGGTAATAAACCCTGTGTAGCTAATTACGAGTACATCTCCACCCTTTGCGGCAATTGTATAATTACCTGATTCATTTGTGGCGGTTCCAGTTTTGGTTCCTTTAATCAAAACACTAGCCATAGGTATCCCCTGCCCTTTGGCATCTGTTACCCGTCCAGATATTTTAATGTTTTGGCCTGATACTGTAAGCATTGTTATGCTTAAGATTAACGTCAGCAGGACTTGACTAACGTACTTTTGGTAAAGTCTTTTCATTGTTATTTTGGTTAGGTTTAGCATTATGTATAACATAATAGATCTAAGTTGGGACTTATTTTTCTTTATTGCAAGAAATATTTATAATTTTTTTTATTAACATTGTGTTAAATAAGCACTAAATCTTTATTTTTAGCGATTCTGTTAACAATTTACATATGTATAACATAATATGACAATCAATACAACCGACTCCTTTATTCAATTAGATACCAGTTCTCTGGTTGATAAAGTTGAAGCCAATCTTGTAAAGCTCCTGGTAGAGAGAAAATTAAAAGTTGGTGATCTTATACCTACTGAACTCGATCTTTCCAGAAGTTTAGGCGTAAGTCGCACAGTAGTACGTGAGGCTCTTTTAAGGCTACGAATGATGGGACTTATAGACACAAAGAAAAAGAAAGGATCTGTAATTACCAGTCCTGACATATTTGGTATAATGAGCAAGAGCATGAATCCTCATATTCTGGATCAGGATACACTTAGAGAAATATTTGAATTAAGACTGGTATTAGAAATAGGAATGGCTGATCTTTTGTTTCAACGCATCACACCAAAGGATATAGAAGAGTTAAAAGACATTGTAAAAACTGAGCCCGATACCGCAAAAGATTATATCTTTCATATAGACCATGAAATTATATTCCACGGAAAACTTTACGAAATAGCAGGAAATGAAACATTAAAACGTTTTCAAAAAATGCTGCTGCCGGTTTTTGATTATGTACACAATAGTGGTTTATTGAAAAAAACCACTCTAATACAAAAATTCGTATCTCACAAAGGACTGATCGATATCCTGGAAAATGGCTCACCTGAACTGTTTAGAAACGGCATGCGAAATCATCTTGAAAATCATTTCTTAAGGATCTTTAGTTAATTTATTAAAACAATCAGGCTTAATCTTGGTTGTTTTAGTATAATATGCTAACTAATAACAAAACAATCATCCTATCAAACCGTTTACCGGTTAAGATTACAGAACAAAACGGTGAGTACATACTTCGATCAAGCGAAGGCGGATTAGCCACCGGCTTAGGTTCAGTTTACAAACAAGGAAACAATGTCTGGATCGGATGGCCAGGTATAGATGTCCCTCAAGAACGACAGGCTGAGGTAAAAAAACTACTTGCTTCTCTTAATCTAATCCCGGTTTTTTTAACCACAGACGAAATTAACCTCTACTACGAAGGATTCTCAAACGAAATACTCTGGCCTGTTTTTCATTACCTTACCACTTACGCTAATTTTGAACAGCAATATTGGGATTCATACAAATCCGTAAACGAAAAGTTTAAGAATGCGGCTATAGAAGCAGTTGATGATGGAGATACCATTTGGATACATGATTATCAACTACTCCTTTTACCTTGTCTTATCAGAAGGGAAAAACCGTTAGTTACCATTGGTTTCTTTCAGCACATACCCTTTCCGTCATATGAAATTTTCAGGTTGATTCCATGGAGAGAGGAGCTTATATCAGGCATGCTTGGAGCCGATTTACTTGGCTTCCATACCTTTGATGACGTAAGACACTTTTTAAGTGCAGCTTCCCGATTATCAACAAGTAAACTACTAGATAATGTTATTATCCACAAAGATCGGCAAGTTGTAGTAGAGGCCTTTCCTATGGGAATTGATGCTGATAAATTTGAAAACCTTACAATGCATGCCAAAGTAGCTAAGCATTCAGCCTCGTTTAAAGCAAGTCAGGAAGGTCTTAAAATAATGCTGACCATCGACAGGTTAGATTACAGTAAAGGTATAATTCAGCGCTTACAAGCTTTAGAACTTTTGTTACAACTCCATCCGGAGTATAAGGAAAAAATAGCCCTTTATATGATTGTAGTACCTTCAAGGGATACAGTACCAAAATATAAAGAACTTAGAGATCACATAGATCAACTGGTAGGCAACATTAACGCAAGGTTTAGAACATTAGATTGGTTGCCTATTCATTATTTCTACAGATCATTTTCTGTAGAATTTCTCTCTGCACTTTATAGTACTGCCGACATTTGTTTGGTAACCCCCATGCGCGACGGAATGAACCTGGTAAGTAAAGAATATGTTGCGTCGCGTACTAATAATGATGGTGTTTTAGTATTAAGTGAAATGGCTGGGGCATCTAAAGAATTAAATGATGCACTAATTGTAAACCCAAATAATATAGGCGACATTATGCGTGCAATTGTGTGTGCAATAGACATGCCTGTTGAAGAACAAAACATGCGTATGTCCAGTATGAGGCATATTGTTAAAAAGTTCAACATTCACTTATGGGTTAAAAATTTTATGGATAAACTAAAAGAAGTAAAACAATTGCAAGAATCTCTGTTAACAAAACATGCAGGCCAATTAATAAAAGATCAGATAGCCTCAGATTATAAAAACTCAATAGATCGCTATATATTTTTAGATTATGATGGTACGCTTGTAGGTTTCCATGGCGATATAGACAAAGCTTCGCCTGATGAAGAACTTTACAACATTTTAAACAAACTAAGCTCTGATCCTGCAAATCGGGTAATCCTAATCAGTGGTCGCAGGTATCAAACCTTACAACAATGGTTTGGACATTTAAATCTGGACATGATTGCAGAGCATGGTGCCTGGCAGAAACAGCTTAATCAAGAATGGAAAGCGCTCCCCTTACTAACAGATAAATGGAAACAAGAAGTTAAAGCTGTACTGGATACCTATACAGACAGAACCCCCGGCTCTTTTATAGAAGAAAAGAGTTATTCACTGGTATGGCATTACAGAAAGGTAGAAAAAGGATTAGGAGAATTGCGTTCCAATGAAATCATCAATCATTTGCGATTATTTATTGCAGATAAAGGCCTGCAAATGATGCCCGGAAATAAAGTGATTGAATTTAAAAATATCGAAGTAAACAAAGGCAAGGCAGCACAAAATTGGTTATATGGGCATAATCCAGATTTTATAATTGCTTTAGGTGATGACCATACAGACGAAGATATATTCAAAGCCTTACCTCCTGAGGCCTATACAATAAAAGTGGGCAGCAATATTTCTGCTGCCCGTTATTATTTGAGGGATTTTAAAGAGGTAAGAGAGCTACTAAAATCCTTGATATAATCTCTCGATTTATAAGAAAACTGGTCTATCCAATTTAATTGCAATACGATGCGCTGCATTCATTAACCCAACATGACTATAAGCCTGTGGGAAATTGCCCCACTGGCTTCCATCCTTTTCATCTACATCCTCGCTAAACAATAATAAATGATTAGCATAATTAATAATAGATTCAAATTCTCGCATTGCATCATCTAATCGGCCAACGCAAGCTAATGCTTCAATATACCAGAAAGCACAAATCAAGAAGGTAGTTTTAGGTTTTCCAAAATCATCTGTATGAAGATACCTGTAAAACAGGCCATTTTCAGCCATAAGTTCTTTCTCTAAGGCAATCAAATGATCCTTTGCTTTTTGCGATTGTGGGTCCAGATAATTCATTAGTATAAGTTGCAAAGTACTCGCATCCAAATGAGGGCTATTTACAGCATGGGTGTAAACCTTTCTAACCGGGTCATAACAATCCTCAATATGTTTCGCTGCCTTATTAATCAGTATGGTTGCCCGGTCTTCATACTCTTTATTTCCTATAGTTTTAGCCATTTTTAGAGCTGCATTAGCCCCAGCCCACTGAAACAAATTTGTATAACAATGCGTGTTGGCTATATTTCTAAATTCCCAAAGGCCTGCATCTTTTTCATCAATAGTACGCTCAATTTTAGTTAACAAATAATCTAACCACTGAGCAGAATCCTGCCTTTCCCTAAAAATGAAACGATGATCAGTATATAAAGGCAGCATAGAAACCAATACTTGTCCGTAAATATCATTTTGAATATGCTCATAAGCCTGATTACCCACTCTAACCGGCTTATTCCCCTGGTAGCCTTTAATATTTTTCAATATCCGTTCAGTAAGTATCCTTTCGCCGGCAATACCAAACAAAGGTTGATACCTTACATCATCTCTAAAAGAGATATCCGTAATATATCCAAAGTATTTTTCCATCTCTTCAAAATGGCCAATATGATTTAAGGAAGTAATTACGTAATAAGTATCTCTCATCCAACAAAACCGATAGTCCCAGTTCCTTTTGCTACCTGGTGATTCGGGTAGGCTTGTTGTACTGGCTGCAATTATTGCCCCGGTGTCTTCATACTGATGTATTTTTAAAACAAGAGCAGAGCGGATTACCATATGCTGGTAAAAGCCGGCAATGGTTGAATGTTTAATCCATGTTCTCCAATACTTTATTGTTTCTCTCAAAAAACGTTCTGCAGTGCTTATTATTGGAGCGTCAAGCTCATGGCCATAAGTCAGTATTAAGTATTTAGGTTCATTTAAGGCAAAGAACTTCTCGTCTTCAATATAACTTAACGAGATATTTGTACTTAGCTGCATATCTTCGTCGGCTCCATTAAACTCTATGTGATTACTTCCCCGATGTCCTTTTTGCTTTATTGAGCCATAATTATAAACCGGTTTACATTTCACCACAACCCTTGGATTCCCTTCTATAGGTTCAATTTTTCTAATCAGCATTAATGGCTTAAAATAGCGTTCAAACTGGTAAAATCTGGGTGCAAAATCAGTTATTCTATATTTGCCTTCAGCATTGGTAATTTCTGTGCAGAGAACATTTGTGTTTTCCAGATAAAATTGGTTAGAAGTAAATTCACCATTTGGCCTAATCGAAAACTCTCCGCCTTTAGTATCATCCAATAATCCGCCAAAAACAAACGAACTGTCAAACCTTGGCCAACAAAGCCAATCAACATTTGTATTTTTATTTACATGTGCCAGGTAAGCACAATTGCCAATAATTCCTGTTTGATACGTGTGTCTTTCTATCATCTATTATTCAATTGGTGTATTATATAATAACACGATAACCTTTATATTGTTCTTACTTGTTCGTATATGAACACGAACTGTTCATATACGAACAGAATAAATTTCTATTTAATAGGCCTTTGCCGTATTTATATAGCTTTTTTTGAAATGGCATAACGATTGACTAAGCTTCAACAAACAACCAAGCCATGTTTAAACATCACCTGCTTCTGATCTACAGAAATTTTAAAAGATATAAAAGTTCATTCTTTATTAATCTGATTGGTCTTAGTGCCGGACTGTCCTGCGCTTTACTTATTTATCTGTGGGTAAACAATGAAATGCAGATCGATCGCTTTCATAATGAAAGGCTTTATCAGGTGATCCAGAATGAGCACCTTACCGATGGAGTACAAACAGTGGAGGGTACTCCCGGAATTCTCGCCGAAACAATGGCAAAGGAACTACGCGAAGTTGAAACTGCAGTTGCAACCTCACCGGGTTTTTGGCTGGGTCAAAGTAAAGTTTCTGCAAATCATAAACCCGCAATAAAAGCAGCAGGTAAATTCGCAGGACCTGATTTCTTTAAGGTATTTTCTTATCCCCTTATTACCGGCAACAAAAACGAAGTGCTAAAAGGTAAAAAGACCGTTGTTATTTCAGAAAGCATAGCCCGTAAGTTATTCAATAGCACCGATGTAGTTGGAAAAGAAATGGTATGGAGCAATACTGAAATGGAGGCCGAAAACCATGCAATAATATCTGGTGTTTTTAAGGATACAGGTGCCAATTCTTCGGAACAAATTGATTTTTTAGTATCCTACGATGTACTACTGGGGCCGGAAGGAAATTCTGGTTATCGTAAGTGGACAAATTATGGCCCAAGCACATTTGTTATTCTTAAAAAAGATGCAGATCCCGTGTTATTCAATACCAAAATCAAGGATTATTTAAAAACAAAGGGTGTAAAAGACTATACCTTATTTATCAGGCCTTTTGCCGAAAGCTATTTACATAACCAGTTTGAAAACGGTAAGGTTGCAGGGGGAAGAATTGCTTATGTAAAACTATTTTCGCTTATTGCAATCTCTATTCTCATCATAGCCTGTATCAATTTCATGAACCTTTCAACTGCAAAAGCATCCAGAAGGTCAAAAGAAGTTGGTATCAAAAAGGTAATGGGTGCACCAAGAGGATCATTAATTCTACAATATCTTTCAGAATCCATGCTATTAACCATTATAGCGGTGTTTATCTCTTTGCTGGCAGTAGAACTTATGCTGCCGCAGTTTAATCAGATTACAGGAAAGCACTTAATCTTACAATTTAGCCCTGCTCTTATATTTGCTATAATCGGTGTAACCATCTTTACAGGTTTACTTTCTGGCAGTTACCCTGCTTTATACCTTTCCGGACTTAAGCCATCTACTGCTTTAAAAGGAAAGCTGCAACTTACTGCCGCTGCATTGCTTACAAGACAAGGATTGGTAGTTTTTCAATTTGCCTTTTCAGCAATTCTTATTGTAGCCGTACTTATCATTTATAAGCAAATTGAATATATACAAGAATCCAACCCTGGCTACAAAAAAGATAATGTGTTGTATTTTGAAACAAATGGTAAATTAAGAAACAACATAGATTTCGTGATCGATGAAGTAAAAAAAATAGATGGCGTTGCAAATGCTTCAAGTATAGACAGAGAGTTGCTTGGCGACTTGAGCTACACACTTGGGGAATTTGGTTGGGAAGGAAGAAATCCTAAGGAAGTTATTAAATTTCAACGTGCCGATGTAAATGCCGGATTTATAGAAACTCTGGGTATAAAAATGGCAGCGGGGCGAAGCTTTTCTAAACAATACGGTGCAGATACATCAAACATCATCATTAATGAAGCCGGCATTAAGGCAATGCGCTTAAAAGACCCTGTGGGTAAAATATTTAAGCTATGGGGTAACGACATGCAAATCATTGGCATCATAAAAGATTTCCATTTTGAATCTCTTCATCGTAAGGTAGGCCCAATGTTTATCAGATATAAACCTACCCACACTAACAGGATAATGGTAAAGATAAAAGCAGGAAAGATAAAGCCTGTGCTAGAAGAGCTTCAAAAGTTTAATACCAAATATAATCCGGAATACACTTTCGATTATAAATTTCTGGATCAGGATTTTCAGGCACAATATATGGCAGAAACCCGGGTTGCAATACTATCACGATATTTTGCTTTATTAGCAATAGTTATTTCCTGCTTAGGTCTGTTTGGGCTCACCACCTTCGCTGCCGAGAAGCGATTTAAAGAAATTGGAATCCGAAAAATTCTAGGTGCTTCAGAGTTCAATGTAATATATATCCTGTCTAAAGACTTTACCAAACCTGTGCTCATTTCAATTCTTATTGCCTTACCAGTCGGATATTTACTGGGTAAAAACTGGTTAAACTCCTTTGCCTATCGAATTGACTTAAAACTTTGGTTCTTTATAGTTTCCGGATTTTTAGCTTTTATTATCTCTTTAGCAACTGTTTTTTTTCAGGCATTAAGGGCAGCAAAAATGAGCCCGATTGAAGCAATTAAAACAGATTGATTTTAATCTCCTAACAAAAAAAACAACAAATAACTGAATATAAACAACTTGCAATATATTTTTCTTTTCGGGACGCAGTTTACTAATTAAAAGTTACACTTCACTAACCTGATTCTACGCGTTGCATACTTCTGGCGAAACCCAGCTTTACTAATATGTAATTTTGAATCATATCTATAATTAATCCCTCTCCCGATGAAAAGAAGATATTTGCCAATACTTGGCATGTTCGGCTTTACTGCTATTGCAAATGCCCAGCAAGTAGAGCTCCAGCGGTCCGTCGTAGCCAGTTCCGGAGGATCAGCTGAAATCAATAATACCATTTTTCAATATACCATAGGCGAAGTTTTAGTTACTGCCATGGAAAACTCTCCTTTACTATTAACTCAGGGTTTCCAGCAACCCGAAGTAAACGGTAGTAGCCCTGAGCCTCAAGCTCCTTTAATTACCGGATTTATTCTATATCCAAACCCTGCAAACGGACAAACTAAACTTGAATTTGACCTGGTAATGGATGATCTGGTAAACATACAGCTTGTAAATAATGCAGGGCAAACCGTCAGAAACATTTCTTTAAAAATGCTTGCTGGAAAAGCCAACTATGTCTTGCCTTTAGGTGGCTACCCTTCTGGCTTATACTATGTTGTTCTTAAAGCCAGTCGAAGAACATATTCCGAAAAACTGGTTATACAATAAGCTTATGAAAACAAACATTTACCTTGCTGCAAGCCTTTTGGTTTGCCTGGTATGTTGGTACCAGAACAGTTTTGCACAACAAGACAACCGAGTAGTTCAAAGTGGTGCAGCTTTCCTAATGCTAAGTGCAGATGCCAGAAACTCAGGAGTAGCTGAGGCTGGTACAGGATTGGGTGTAGATGCCAATTCCTTATACATTAATCCGGCAAAAATAACTTTCGGAGAAATGATGAGCATAAGCGCTTCCTATACTCCATGGATGAAGCAACTTAGTAAAGATTCACATTTGGGCTACCTTTCCGCATTCAGACAACTGAATAACAGGGAAGCCATTGGGCTATCTGTTAAGTATTTAGATTTAGGATCAATCTCATTCAGGGATGAATCGGGAGCACTTATTGAGCAATACAAAGCCAGCGAATTCTCAATAGATGCCAGCTACGCCCGCAAATTTGGCGAAACTTTTGGTATGGCCTTAACAGCTCGATATTTTAGAAGTGATATTGGACGTGGGACTTATAATAATTTAGAACTCACACCGACTGACGCCTTTGCTGCCGATATATCGGTTTACTCAAATAGAGAACTTCAAAACGGCCAATATTCAAGAACGTTTAGTTGGGGTATAAACCTAAGCAATATTGGCACTAAGCTTAAATATTCAGACAGCCAAACTACATTTTTACCTATGAATCTTAGGCTGGGTGCAGGTTACAACTTTTATGCAGCACCAGAAAGCAGACTTACCCTTTTGCTCGATGTAAATAAATTAATGGTTCCAACTCCTCCAAGGTACAAAAAAGATATAAATGGAAATTTCACTAATGAAATAGAAAAAGGTAAAGACCCAAACAGAAGTGTTACCAGTGCCTTGTTCACCTCTCTTTTTGACGCACCAGGTGGATTTAAGGAAGAACTATCAGAGTTTACAATTGCAGGTGGACTGGAATTTTCTTACTACAACCGTTTTTTTATCAGAACAGGATATTTCTATGAAGACCCGGAGAAAGGGAACAGGCAACATTTTGCGACTGGGATAGGCCTTAATGTACATCCAATAAGGATAGATGTTAGTTACGTGTTCCCTACAGAGGATCGCTACGTGTTAAGAAATTCCATGCGATTTACATTATGCTTTACCCCCGGGGCTTCTAAACTATCAGGAAATTAACGAATGACTTGAAATATTAAAAGGTGATCAACAAATCTAAACTACAACGCATCTAAAATCATAAGCTATGAGAAGTACATTTTTTACTTTAGTATTTATTCTTTTTGCAGGACTGCAATGGGCCAATGCTCAGGATGGTTTTAAAGGAATAAATTACCAGGCCGTTGCCAGGAATACCAATGGCACAGTCCTCTCCAATCAGGCTGTAAAAGTTAAAATCTCAATACTGGGAGGATCAGCTAATGGTCCTGTACAGTATATGGAAGAACATTCTGTAAACACAAACCAACTGGGACTCTTTACGCTTCAGATAGGCAAGGGAACACCTGGAACAGGTACATTTGCTGGTATACCATGGCAAAATGCCAATCAATTTGCTAAAGTTGAACTGGCGGTTGGTGGTGGCTCATACAATGCACTGGGTAACACACAGTTAATGAGTGTTCCCTACGCTTTATACGCTGCTTCCGGGAACCCTGGTCCTGCCGGCCCAGCTGGTCCGCAAGGTGTACAAGGGATTCAGGGTACTGTTGGTGCTAAAGGTGACAAAGGCGACAAAGGAGATATAGGTAATACCGGACCTGCTGGTCCAGTGGGTGCAGCTGGTCCTATTGGCGCTAAGGGTGAACAGGGTATTGCAGGTGCAGTTGGGCCTCAGGGATTAAAAGGTGATAAAGGAGCCCCTGGAGTTGCAGGTGCAGTCGGACCTGTTGGGCCTGCGGGTGCCGTTGGACCTCAGGGTGCAAAAGGTGATCAGGGAGATCCTGGAGTTGCAGGTGCAGTCGGACCCATTGGGCCTGCGGGTGCTGTTGGACCTCAGGGTGCAAAAGGTGATCAGGGAGATCCTGGAGTTGCAGGTGCAGTCGGACCCATTGGGCCTGCGGGTGCCGTTGGACCTCAGGGTGCAAAAGGTGATCAGGGAGATCCTGGAGTTGCAGGTGCAGTCGGACCAATGGGTCCTGTAGGACCGGCAGGTGCTATGGGTAACCCAGGAGCAGTTGGACCTATTGGACCTATTGGTCCAGTAGGTCCACAGGGTCCACAAGGAGATATAAATGGTTTACCGGCAGGCGGCGATCTTACAGGGACCTACCCGAGTCCTGTTGTAGCTGGAATTCAAGGCAAACCGGTTTCTAACATTGCACCGGCTGCAGGTCAGATACTCAAATTTGATGGAGCTCAATGGCTTCCAGGTGCTCCTGGCGGAGGTGGCTTAACATTGCCATTTATTGCTAATGAAAATAGTGCTGCCACTTTATTCTCCATAGATAATGCCGGAGATGGAACATCAATAGAAGGTATAAATTCAACCACTACTTCCAGTATTGCCGCAGTAAGGGGTATAATATCCAGTACCGCTCCAGGAGGTTTTTCAAGTGCTGTACGTGGTATTAACAATGGAACGGGAGGATTGGGTATAGGCGTATGGGGCTCACAGGCAGGCAGCGGCTGGGGTGTATACGGATCAACTCCAAACGGTTTAGGTGTATATGGAAATTCATCGGCAAATGGTACAGGTGTATATGCCAATAGCAATACAGGAACAGGACTCACAGCCACAAGTAATAACGGTGTTCCAGCAAGTATATCGATTTTTAATAATGCCAACGCTAACAGTGCATTAAGTGTTTCTACAGTCGGTAACGGAACTGTATTAAATGTAACCACTACCGGAAATGGAGCCGGTGTTAAAAGTACTACCGGATCAGGATTTGCCATCCATGGTATTACAAATGAACAAATATCAGCAGGTATAATAGGAGATAATAAGGGTGCCGGAGAAGCGGTTGTAGGCCGCACAACCAGTGATATTGCTGGTGCCGTAGTAGGCCGTAATGATGGCGGTGGCTATGGTGTAAGAGGGTTTATAGCCACTAATACTTCAAATACTGGTGTGGGTGTACTTGGCCAGGTAGGTTTAAATAACAGTACTGGTATGGCAGGTAAGTTTGAGAACTTCAACCAAACCAATACAGAAGCAAATATTCTTGATGTAGTCAGTAACTCAAATGGAAATATTCCTGATAATACCTTAGGTAATGCATCATCTTTTAAATTAGATAATACAAATAGTGTTGGTGCAGCCGTTCGTGCAGAAGTTAATACTATATTCGGAAATTTTGGAGCAGCCGGTGTTTTTGGTGTGTCCTCCGGTACGGGTGGTCGTGCAGGTTTGTTTTATGCATCCAATCCGGCAGGTAATGGAGCATCACTAATATCAATTACCGATGGTAATGGCAACGCCATTACCGCAAATGCAGGAAAAGATGGTAATGGAGTAGAAACTAATGTAGATGGAGCCGGTAATGCATTATATGCCTGGGTACCTACATTTTCGCAAGGCCGGGCAGGCCGATTTGAGATCTTCAATGAAGACAATGATAATGAAGTTATTTCAGTTAAAACAGTGGGTAATGGTACTGCCGGTAATTTCATGGTAGATCGTACCACAGGCACATCGCCTGCCGTTAAAGGTGAAGTCAATTCACAGTTTGCAAACTTCGGTACTGCAGGTATATTTGGTGAATCTTCAGGGACCGGTGGCTATGCAGGCCTGTTCTATTCATCAAATCCTGCTGGTAATGGCCCCGCTATCCTTGCACTTTCAGAAGGAAACGGAAATGGTATAACAGCAAATGCTGGAGGTAATGGCGACGGAGTTGAAGCATCGGTTGATGGAGGGGGAAATGCGATATCTGGATTTGTACCCAATTTCGGTACCGGAAAAGCAGGCAGATTTGCGAATTTCAACAGTGCTAATGGACAACCAGTAGTACATGTTACCACTAACGGAACAGGAAATACGCTGCTGGTTAACCATCAGGGGCCATCTGGAAGTATAGCCGTTTACCAAAGCGCAAGCGTAAACGTAGCCCGTATCAATAAGGCAGGAAGAGGTTTTTTCAATGGAGGTACACAAAACAGCGGAGCCGATATTGCCGAATCATTTGATGTTACGGGGCATATATCAACATACGAGCCAGGAGACATCTTAATCATTTCAGTCGACAAAGACAGAGCTGTAGAAAAATCGAACACACCTTATTCCAGCCTCGTTGCCGGTGTTTATGCAACAAAACCAGGAGTATTGCTAACCGAAGAGAATATTGATACAGATTTGAGCGGACAGGTACCAATGGGAGTTATTGGGGTCATCCCAACTAAAGTTTGTCTTGAAGGTGGTTCCATTCAAAGAGGCGACCTTCTGGTTACATCCTCTACCTCTGGTGTAGCTATGAAAGCAGATCCGGATAAAGTTAAAGTTGGGCAGGTAATTGGTAAAGCTCTGGAATCTTATACAACAGGAAACATTGGAAAGATCAAAGTTCTGGTAAGCATTAAATAAAGTTTGACCTATAAAATGAAACACATGAAAACGTTATATAAAATAGCAACAATAACAATTATTGCCTTGATGCTGAATGTAAAAATTTCTACTGCCCAAGAGCAAAATACAAAGGAGAGCCTTGGGAAGCAATACCTTAACAATAAGGTACCTGGGTTGAAATATGGTCCTTCCTCAAAACAGAAGCGAAGCATTCAATCTGTTAATTCAAAACAAAATACTACCGGAAATATCAGAGATGTTATCTTTACCGGTGGTGTGCCGACAAACAAATCACAAGTATCCCGAGCAAATAAGAATATATCGGCAAAGTCCTCAAACATCAAATTATCGAGCGACGAAAAAGCCACTGAACCGGAAAAAAACAAAGAGGAAGTAAAAAACATTGTCCCATCACAAGGCAACGTAAAAGAACCTGAAGAAACACCTCAGCAAACAGCACCTGTAAAAGCTACTTCCACTAAAAATGGGAGTAAGAAAACAAAATAAGATATTTTTTAATAATGGTTAGACAAGGCCCGGCTTGCAGATCTTGCAGTCGGGTTTTTATATTTTTTTCCCTGAACTATTATTTTATTTTTAACTTCATCCAAAATTTAATATCATGGAACAACATCAGTCAGCACACGGTCTTGAAATCACAATTGTATTGGTTACTTTAGCCGTAATAATTATCGTTACAGCATTCTATTTAACTTTTCGCAAAAAGAAAGATACACATCATTCAGGCCACTAAACACAGCAAGACATAGGGGATTAAGGTTCTAAAACTAAATTAAAGCATTTAGCTGACGGTTTTTCATCTTTAAACCCATCCCCTTTTTAACAAACATATCAAAGCCTTTTTGTTGCTTAATTGCTTTAACACCCTCATAACCAAAGGTTGTACTTCTGATTTTATTGAGCAAATAAGTATCATCCTTTAGCAAATCGCCATGCACAAGCTCATTGCGCTGCAATCCGAATTTAATTAATTCAGTAAGTTTTCTGTTGGCATAAATATGCAGAGGCAAATTAAACACATCATTAATTAGCTTCTTATACAAATTATTAATCCACTCTGCCTTTTCTTCCTTCTCAATTACAATTATACCATCTTCAACACTAAGGTGTTTAATAAAATCTTTTACTTCCTTTCTTGAAACAAGACCTGCATGATAAGAATCTCTTAAAGTATAATCAAGTCTGTCTGCACAAAGTTTCGGTATAGCCTGTTCCAAAATATTAAAAGTGCCATTAATTACCTGATCAATATCGTATCCATGCCACGATAAAATTTCAGGAATATCTGATGAACGCAAAATATCTTCAAAAACCTGTTCATGATAATTTTCCTCAATATTATCAAACACATAATCTCCAACATGCGAAAATGCAGTATGTGAAATATCATGTAACAACCCGGCAACCTGTTCAAGTTCAGACCCGCCCAAATGCCTGATCAACAGCATTACTCCAATAGAGTGTTCAAGTCTGGTATGACAAATATTCGGATTAACTAGAAAAATAGCGCCACTTTGGTGAATCCGGCCAAGTCTCTTAACCCAGGCAGAGTTAATCAGATCATCAAATATTCCCGGAACCTCAACTTTGTCGAAAAAGATATCATTAATTAATACCATAGTACATTTTATTAATGCACAATAATACTAATAATTTTAGTTTTAATGAAAATAAATGACAATTATTTTAGCTTAAAAATTCACTTTTTTTTGTAAAGCTATCCATTAGCTTCATAGACGATATTGCCTGTCCGGCTGAACAAGGATTATCTCCCTTATCCAAAAAATAAGCTGTCACTTTCTCTATCATTGGCTGTTGCACATGTTGTAAAGGCTCAAAAATAAACTCCTCTTCATGTCCATCCTTTTTAAGAGTAATCCTATTACCAAATACCGGAAAGCTTATTTTACCTGCAGAACCTGATATTTCAAAAACATCTTTTTTATCTTTTTCCGAAACGGTAAAACACCACATTCCATTAAATACAATTCCATTTTCAAATAAAATTTGCCCGCTAACCAGATCATCTGCCGGATATTCATTTGATTGGTTAATTGAAATACCTGATGAACTCCTTACCTCTCCAAAATAATAAATCAATAAATCTAACTGATGGGGTGCCAAATCATGAAAAAGACCACCCCCGGAAACAGACGGATCAAGACGCCAGTTATTACCTGTATTTGCAATTAAATTATGTGCCCTGGACTGAAGCATTTGCAATTGCACAAATCTAATATCTCCAATCACTTTATCCAGCAATAGCTGCTTCACCTTCAAAAACATAGGCTGCTCCCTGCGATAATGTGCTACACATAATTTCACGTTAAAATTAGCTGCTGCATTTTCCATTCTTAAAGCCGATTCCGTATTTAATGTCATCGGTTTTTCTACATAAACAGGTTTTCCGGCAGCCAAACTAAGCAATGTGTATTCCTCATGTTGCAACGGTGGGGTTGCTATATAAATAGCGTTTACTTCGGGGTCATTAATTAATTTTTCGGCCTTATTGTACCATCTCGGAACATTATGTCTTATCGCATAATCCCGAGCCTTTTCAGCATCCCTTCGCATTACAGCCACAAGAGATGAATTTGGCACTTTATTAAAAGCAGGGCCGCTTTTTAATTCAGTTACATCTCCGCAACCTATAATTCCCCATTTAATTTCTTTCATAGTTTATTGCCTCAGTTCAACAACTGGTTTTCACGGCAATATATTAAAGATTACCCAACTTTACTTTCCAAAACTTCAATGTGAGCTCCAATCTCATCAACTAAATCCTTACTAATATGATCTGTTGTTTTCCATTGCACCCCGCTCCCGCCTTTTATACAATAAATATGGCCTGTCCTTTCCCCATTAATATATACAATATAATCTCCTTCTTTTGGTATTTCTACCCTTATAGCGGTCGGATCACCATTAATCTCCAGTGTAAACTCATATGGATTTAAATCTTTTTGCATAATAATTGTCTTTATTTTGTTTAAAAACACATAAACAACTTTATTGTTTCTTCATTAAAATACTTTTGCAATGGAATGTCTAAATTTAAACTGTGATCAGAAAAATAATCCATATTGATATGGATGCATTTTATGCATCAGTTGAACAGCGCGATTTCCCGGAATATAAAGGAAAACCTATTGCAGTTGGCGGTTCTCCTGATGGTCGTGGTGTTGTAGCTACGGCAAGTTACGAAGCACGAAGGTTTGGAGTTAAATCGGCAATGCCATCCCGGCAAGCACTACAGCTTTGTCCTGAGCTCATCTTTGTCAGACCAAGATTTGATGCTTATAAAGCAGTTTCAACACATATCAGAGAGATTTTTAGCAGATATACTGATCTTATAGAACCTCTATCGTTAGATGAGGCATACCTTGATGTAACTGAAGACAAGCTGAATATTGGCTCAGCATTAGAAATAGCAAAACAAATAAAACAAGCCATTAAAGATGAGCTTAACCTCACTGCTTCTGCAGGTGTATCATCAGGTAAATTCGTTGCAAAAATAGCTTCTGATATGAATAAACCCGATGGCCTAACCTTTATTGGGCCTTCAAAAATCGAAAGCTTTATAGAAAAACTTCCTGTTGAGCGTTTTTTTGGCGTCGGTAAAGTCACTGCAAAAAAAATGAAAAGTATGCAGCTGCATACGGGTGCTGATCTTAAAAAACTCTCGGAGCCGGATCTTGTTAAGTATTTTGGCAAAGTGGGTAAATTCTACTATGCTATTGTAAGAGGAATAGACAATCGTACCGTGCAGGCAGAGCGACAAACCAAATCTCTGGCAGCAGAAGATACTTTTGAACATGACCTTATCACGATTGAAGAAATGCATACTGAACTAAGCAAACTAGCAGATAAAGTGGCAATTCGTTTAAATAAACATCAACTAAAAGGGCGTACCATTACACTTAAACTAAAGTATAGCGATTTTAAGCAGATTACCCGAAACCAATCTTTTCCTAACCCTGTTTCAGATTATCAAACCATTGTTGATACCGCTAAACTGCTTCTTGAAAATGTAGACTTGATAGATAAAAAGGTAAGGCTTCTCGGAATATCTCTTTCCAACTTTAACGAAATTCAGATCCACTCCCGCCCCGGAGATCCATATCAGCTTCAGCTTTTCGATTAATCAAAGTAACAATTTAGCAACAGCACAACCCTCAATTATATATTTTGTAAACAAAAAACCGCTCAGTTTGTTAACTTATTATATAATTAAAAAATCTAGCTATGAAAAAATTAACTTTAACTCTTGTTTTATGTGTTGCGGTGTTATTTGGAGCAAATGCACAGATACAAAAAGGCAACGTAATGATGGGCGCCAATCTCTCAAACATTTCTTTCGGATTAGATAAGCCAAATGTATTTAGTTTAAAAATAAACCCTAAAGCAGCATGGTTTGTGCAAGATGGTTTAGCCCTTGGTGGCGATGTTTCTTTTGGTTTGGCAACAGCTAAAAATGCAGGAACCGACATTAGTTACGGTGTAGGGGCTCTTGGACGTTATTATGGCGCAACCGGCGCTAATGAAGTAGTTAACAATTCCAGGTTCTTTGGCGAAGCCACAGTTGGTATTTCAGGTGTAAATCCTTCGGTTGGGGGTTCAACAAATGGTTTAGGATTTAGCTTTGGCCCCGGGTGGACTTATTTTGTAACACCTAGCATTGGTTTAGAGGCATTACTTAAATACAATGGTGTTGTAGGCTTTGGCAGCAGTGCTTATGCACATAATCTGGGTCTTGCTGTAGGTTTCCAAATTTATCTTCCAGGAAAAGGTACTGTACGTAAAGTACAAAGAGACATGCAGTAATCCTTACACATTTAATCCTAAAAAGGGAGGCTATATCATAATGATACGGCCTCCCTTTTTTGTTTCCATCTCAATTATTTATACAACTCTTTTTCTATAACAACTACTTTCTCATCGTACAACATAATAGTAGAAACATTAATTTCTGTTTACCAATTCGTCAAACTGTGGAGTTTCTCTACACATATAAAACACACAAAAACACATAAACGACTGTAAATCAGATTCGTACCAAAACAAAACATTTTAGGCACCATTATGTAGCATAGTCTAAACATAAACAACAAGAATTTTTAACTGAAATATTAAAATAACTATTATGAAAAAGATCATCTTATCAGCAGCATTTTTAGCATTAGCAGGATTAACTACAGTAAAAGCAAGCGACATCAAAAACCCAGTTAGAGTTGCTGTTCAACAAGATAGTGTTACAAAAACTCCGGTTGAATTAAAAGACCTTCCTGAGCCAGTTCAAAAAACTTTACAATCTGAGCCGGTTAAAGCATGGACTCCTACAGCTGCCTTTCTGGTAACAAATCCTGATAAATCTACCTACTACCAGGTTGACGTTAAAAAAGAAACAGAAACCGGTTCTTTGAAAATAGACAAAGACGGAAAAATTATCCAATAATATAAAGAACCAAAAATCCCTAAAGTTTAATTAACAAACCATAAAAGCCAGAGCAATCTGGCTTTGTGGTTACTTCCCTATATCTACCTACAAATTTAACTTTGAACAATAAAAACGCGCTTACCTAATAAATAAGCGCGTTTTTTCTTTATACAATTTCACAACTGCGTATTTTCACAGTTGCTTGAAGGTGGTTTCCCTGTTAATTTTGAGTCTAAATAAAAAAACGCTAAATAAAATTCAACATCATGCATCTTAAAAAGCAAAAACCATCATCTTTAACCCGTTATACTATTGGCGCATTAAAAGTTATAGCATTTATTTTATTCATATTCTGTTTTTATCAGGCATGTAAAATAACTACGCCATAATGGTATAACTATTTGGAACTAGCGCGCAACTTTTAAAAAATCCCAGGGCATTTTAGATGCAGATCTCTTTTGTTCCTCTACAAGGAACTTAGCAATCTGATTTAATAAATTCTCGTTTTCACTTACGGTTTTATCTCCAAGAGCCATTAATTTTTCAATATTCGCCGGACTGGCCGCGTCCAGTCCTTCTTTAATACTTTCCAAACTTCCGGGTTCTATACGTACATAATTCTTTTCTTTACCTGCTGAGTGAAAAAGCTGTTGTAAAAAGAAATCACTGGTTTCGGCCACCCCACTCATCATAATATCTATTAAGGCAGGTACAATAGCCATAGCACTGCTCTTTTTAAAATGATCATAATCATAAGATCTTTTAGAGCGTCCGGTTCCTAACGAAAGTAAATGAATATCATTAATCCTGGTTTGGTTAAACGCCTTAGTAACTTCTATCAAACCACTTAATGCCGGATTTGTAGCAAACACTCCCCCATCAAGTAATGGATACCGTACATTAGCTATTGAGTGTATTTCGGCCACACTAAAATAAGTGGGGGCTGCCGAAGTTGCTCTGCAAACATCTTTTAAATAAAAATCGCGCACGTCACCACGTACAATAGCATTTTGCTGCCTAAAAAAGTGAGTTTTACGCAACTCAATATTATAAGCACTTATAATACAAGGTTTAATGAGCTGACTCAGTTTGGTTTTTCCAAAATACTTTTTTAGTACCCCCTCAAAAATCTTACTGTTATATCGTTCGCCAGCCAGGCCAAATTTTGCCCTTAAGCGTTTAAAGAAACTCATCTTAAAAATTTCATTACCATGCTCCAGATACAGATCCAATGCTTCCTTGGCCGAAAACCGCGGTCGGGTTGGATGATCCTCAGAAGGGCAAAGCAATAAACAGGTTAAAATACCACCCGTACTTGTTCCTGCAAAAAAGTCAAAATAATCAACAATAGCTGCTGCCGGATCTTTGCTTTCCTTCTTTAACTTTTCCTCTAGAGCAACTAAAAGCATCCCCGGAATAATTCCTCTTATCCCGCCACCATCTATAGAAAGGATTTTCTTCATAATACAATTGGGTTGCAGTAAATATACTTACTTATATTTTATTGCAAAACTTACCTGCGTATTTACACAGTTGTTAAAAAAATATCCAATTATTAAGTTTGTATTAGCTATTTGGTTAATACAAATGCGAATTGTGCAGGCCTCTTTAGTACTTTGTAACCAGCACTACAATTTGAAATGTAATTATTAAAAATATCAATCACGCCTCTCAAAATCAATTACAAAATCACCTCCCTATGAGAAAAACAAAAGCCGGATTGAACCCCGGCTTTTGCTTTTATTTAAAATCATAGTTTATCATCCATTGAATTCCGAATTTATCGGTAAACATTCCAAAAAAGGAACCCCAAAATGACTTTTCAAGTGGTATGGTAACCACACCATCTGTTGATAATCCCTTAAACAACCTTAAGGCTTCCTCCTCGGTATCAGCACTTATAGAAATGTAAGAATTATTCCCCGGATTTAATGTTTGCCCCAATGATCTCAAAATATCTGTAGCCATTAATACGCTTAAATCACCAATTGGCAGCGAAATATGCATAATCTTTTCCTGGTCTTCTGGCGACATCAGTTCACACTCAGGAATTTCTTTAAATCGGGTTAATGCCAGGAATTCGCCCCCAAATACCGATTTATAAAAATTAAATGCAGCTTCAGCATCTCCATCAAAGTTCAAGTATGAATTTAAAATTGCCATCACCAATCATTTAGGCAAAGTATTTTAAAATGATTTTGCAATAAATAAGGATTCGTAGTTTTTACGATGATACCATGCTAAAAATAAAACCCCTAGTAATAAAAATGCACCGCCCCCAATGCCTGTAGGATCCAGAAAAACATGAAAAAGCACAATATTTATTGCGACCGGGAATATCACAACATTAGCCAGTGTTACAAAACGGCCTGTTATAAAAGCAAGTCCACAAACAAGTTCCGTTCCTTTAATAAAGTCCATAAGGTAGCCGGTAGCATTAACCCCCAACATAAATGTTTTAATATCGCCATGAAGTTCCGGCTGCGGAAAAAGCTTAAAAAAATAAGCTACAGAACCAAATAATAGCAACAAGCCTACCAAGGTGCGGACAACAATAACTGCAATTTTCATAGTTTTTTAAGTTTTAGTTTTATTTTGTGAACATAAATTTACTCAATTTCTAATATTTTTTCGCCCCGTTTTTAATCGCTTTGTAACCGCTATTTATATTTTAATTTTTTAGTGTTAATTTAGTGTAAACAGTATATAAATTCTCACTTTTACTGAGTATGTTTAACATTACTAACTTACAGCTATAATCTATTTTTTTGAGAGGCAGCGTACGACAATATTAGGGGGTAATTAAGACATACTTTTTATAAAAAAATAACAAAACTTAGATTAAATAATGCATTCTAAACAATTCTCCTGGCAAATTGCCTGGGATTATCCACCATTTAGGTTAAAACTAATACTAGGAACAATTATACTTATAGGAATATTATTATTTATACCGCAGTTTTTTCATCACATAGAATTAAGAGAAGGTGTCATATTAAACGACTGGGTATTGAAAAGAATACCTGCTGTTGATGTTTCCCTCTACATATTTATCATACTTTACGCATTGATTATCCTGTTCCTGATCAGGATGTCAACAAATACATCTATCTGCTTAACTGCACTGTGGACATTCATATTTTTATGCAGTGCCCGCATTTTAACCATTACATTGGTACCTCTTAATGCTCCAACAGGTATTATAGAACTGGCCGATCCTTGTTCCATTCTCTTTTACAGATCAAATGTAATAACGAAAGACCTTTTCTTTTCGGGCCATACCGCTACTTTAGTTATTGGTGGCTTATGTATGCAAAGAAAAAGAGATAAAATCATATCCTTTACGGCCGCTGTAATTGTTGGCATATTACTGCTTGTACAGCATGTACACTATACTGCCGATGTTATTGCCGCTCCTTTTTTTAGCTGGATTTGCTGGTATCTGGGTAAAACTATAGCTAAAACCTATTGAAAAGCCTGCCTACCCAATTGCTCATCACCCAGATATAACCAAATTCCACCCTTTGCATACTTTGCAAAGGCTTCGCGTATCTGTTCAAGCGTTACTTTGTCAATATTACTAAGCATGTCTTCTTCCAGCTTATAACCGCCTAATATTTCAGCCTCACCAAGATCCTCAACAATAGAACTTGAGCTTTCCTGATGCCTGTAATACCTTAAACGATGGTCTTTTTTAATCCCATCTAGAAAAGTCTGACTGTAACGTCCGCTCTTAATACTATTATAAACGGCTACCATTGCCTGAAACGACTTTTTGGGCTGCGTAGTGCTTACATACATTGATGTATAAGGTAACTGCTGCATTTTTATAGTAGCTCCCGGAGCGTAAGAAAGACCTTGTTTTACACGTAACTCATAATGTAAATTACCACTCAAAGCATTTATGGCAAGCATAAAGGGCGCGTAATCAGGGCTACTCATCATCGGAGCATTCATAACACAGCTTATGTAGTTTGTAGCCAGATCTCTTTGTTCGGTAACCAAACGCTCCCCTTCAATTGTCGTTCTAATAGGAATATTTGGAATATACTGTTTAGCAACAATTCCTTTAAACGCCTCAGCTATCCTTTTCTCCAGGTCTTCTTTAGTTATTTTACCAGCTACAACTAAAAACATTTTGCTTTTATTTAACAGTTCTTTATGGTAATAGTTAGCAACACTATCCGCCGTAAAACCATTAACCGTTAAATCTTTACCCTTAGGGTCGGTACTATACTGGCTATCCTTAAATATTGCCTCCATAGACATTTGATCAATCCGCGACTCCGGAGAGGCATGAATCTGATAAATACCTGAAATGATTTTTTCTTTAGTGGACTGAAACTCTGTCTTATCAAAAATCGGATTGGCTACAGCATCAGAAAACAACTTCCAGCCCTGATCAAAATACTTCGAAATACAGTTCATACTAATTGTTCCGTAGTCGGTTCCAGACGATCCTCCTATATCAATACCATACTCATCTGCCAGTTCCTTATAATCATCAACACTATAATTCTTTGTACCACACGAGGCTGCTGCGGACAGCGCAAGGTTTTCTATACCTGCCTGCGCCGGACTATAATTCATTACCCCTCCCCTAAAATACATACTCATACTGATGGTTTCTTTTTGGGTAGGCCTTAAAATTACCTTTAAACCATTCACATCAAATGATACAGCCTTGGTTTGAGATTTAGCTGAAAAAAGAAATAAAGCAAAAATGAAAGTTAATATATATGATTTCATCAGTTCAGAGATTTTATTTGAAGAATTCTTGAGGTTTTACAGCGTCAACACTGTTTTTATTGATAATCATGCCTGCACAAAAAGGTTTACCTTTAATGTATTTGCGCACGTAATTAAGCAAATCGGCCCGGGTTATCTTATTCAAATTTTCTTCGTAATGGGTATAGTAATCAACGGAGGCCGATGCCCACCAGAAAGAGAGCAAATGGGCATAATCTGAAGTTACTTCCCTGCGTTCGACCTGAGATATAGAAAGTAATCGTTTTGCACGTTCAATCTGAACTTCCGACAGGTAATCATCCTCATCCCATAGTGCAATCTGCTTTAGCACTTCTTCATAACATTCCTTAATTTTGGCCGGATTAGGGCTTACCATAAAACTAATTGGCCCAGTGTACTTCTGTGTATAGTAATTTACGCTTGCTTCTTGCGCTAATCCGGAATTGATTAAAGCTTTTTTAAGTTTTGACCCATTCTGATTTACAATAAATGAAAACACATCGGCCGCATAAGTGGCCGGAATATCATTACGTGTATCTGGTCCATGCCAGCTAAAAAGCATATAAGGCACAGGCATTGTGGTCGATTCGATTATGTAATAATCATTTTTAGTGAGTGGCTTAAATTCTGGGATAGGCCACTTTTTGAATGGATCAAATGGCGACGCCTTCCAGCTGCCAAATATTTCTTCGGCACTTTTAAATGCCTCGTTTACTTTTACATCACCCGCAATTACCAGAACCGAATTGTTAGGCCAGTAGTATTTATTCTTTATTGAATCCATTTTTGAGGGCGTTGCCGATAGGATTACATCATGATTTCCAATAACATTCTTTCTTGAATAATTATCTCCCCACATGTGCCTTTTGTCGGCATCAATTAAAGGAAAAATCGGGCTCGACTCTTGTCTAGTAAACTCAGCATTTACAATTTCATTTTCCATTGCCATATCTTCCTTAATAAATATAGGGTATCGAATGGCTGAGTTCATAAACTTTAAACCCGGTTTCAGGTTAGCTGAAGGAAGCGTAAAATAATAGTTTACAACCTCCTCTCTGGTATTTGCATTCGAGGTAATTTCAAGCTCATTGCTTCTCTTGGTAAAGCTTTCGAAATTTGGATAATCCTTATTTGCTTTAAAGAACAAATGCTCATAAAGATGGCTTAACCCATTGTAGTCATCAGACTCTGTAAACGATCCGTTTCTGCAAGCCATTTCAATTGTAGCAAGGGGAACAGTATTGTCAGTAACCACTAATATTTCAAGTCCGTTTGGTAATTTCTTGAAATACATATTATCAGCTATTTTTTTCTGAGAAAAAACAGAAATACAACTCATTACGAGGGCTATCGCAAGTAAAAATTTAGAGCGCATATAGTTAAAATTGATATACCAGATTAACTATACAAATACGGGTAAATCTTTTAATTTAACAAATTTTTTCATAGTAGATTGCATCTTCTTCTTCTTCTACTATGGCTTTACTTTGCTCTTGGGGTGCTTAAGGGTCAACTGCGTATTATGGTAATATTTAGTTGACCCTTAAGCACCCCAAAGGCAAGATAAAGGCAGGTGCTACTGTCGATATTAGAATATTTTAAAACCTACTGAAAGATTAAATATCCCTGTTTTCTCATCAAGGCCTTTATTAATCTTTGTTAGCCCCCTGCTGTATCTGGCATCAATAGTTAAACTCCCTATATCAACACCTGCATTAACTACACCACCGGCTGTAAACTTTTTATAATCGAACTGGGCTGGTCCGGCGGCTTTATTTAGAGAATAACTTAAATCAGGCCCTGCAGATATTCTAAAGTTCAATGCCTCTGTATTAATGATTTTGTAACCTACCATTAAAGGGATATTAACCTGTTTAAATTTAGGGGTGTATACTTTTGAATTGTAAGAATACTCGCTTTTAAAGGCAGTATAATTTAACTCCGGCTGAAAATACAATGCATCGCCAACTCGGGCAAAAACACCAATATTATAACCCGCTTTACCTTCCTTCTCTTTTACTTCTTTAAAACTGGTTGGCAATGTTGCATAATTAATTCCGGCTTTTAGTCCAAAATTAACACCAGATTGTTGCGCTTTTACTGAAATACTTACCATGATTATTGCAATCATTAAATAGAACTTGTTTGTTTTCATACTTGTCTGTGTTGTTAAAATAGTTGTTTATTTTTTTGTGATTTGATAGTATGACAACTCATTCTGTGTTTACCCCTATCCCTTTAAAAAAATGTTTTTAATGACATTAAGATGCCATTAGCACCCTTCAAATACCCCAAACAATACTAATTTTGAAGGAATAGAATTCCTAAAAATGAAAACAGATTATTCCAGTAAAGCAACCAATGAAGAAATTAAAGAGAGATTTGATAACGATGTAGAACGTTTTTCGAACCTCAACACAGGTCAGCAAACAACTTTAGATGCACCACTAACCATGGAGCTTTGTACAGAGGCAGCAAAATATATTGTTCCCAATGCCACAGAGCTTTTAGATATTGGTTGTGGAGCCGGTAATTATACCCTAAAAATGCTTAGCAAGATCCCAAATCTGAATTGTACGCTAAATGATCTGAGCTTACCAATGCTAGAGCGGGCCAAACAAAGGGTATCAGCTCAAACTAACGGTACGGTAACTACCGTTCAGCTAGACATGAAGGAGCTTGATTTACAGGCAGAGAAATATGATATTATACTTGCAGCAGCCACTTTACATCATTTAAGAACAGACGAAGACTGGGAATTGGTTTTTTCTAACTTTTACAAATCTCTAAAACCAGGTGGCTGTTTATGGATCTCAGATTTAGTTACACACGATAGTGAACCATTAAATAGCTTATTTCAAAAAAAATACGGCAATTATCTGGAATCGTTAGGCGGTGCAGATTTTCGTCAGAAAGTGTTCGATTACATCGATTACGAGGATACCCCCAGATCAATAAACTATCAGCTTAATTTAATGCAAAAAGTTGGTTTTAAAGATACAGAGGTACTTCACAAAAATTTATGCTTTGCAGCATTCGGAGGGGTTAAATAACCCCTCTTCTTATAAAAAATCTTCTCTGTGAGGCGTAAATGCATCTATTAAAATACCAGCTTCCAAGCAAACACAACCATGAAGAACATGGGGTGGTACATAATAACCATCGCCTTTTCTAATAATACGTACCTCGGCCCCTATGGTCATTTCAAATGCACCGCTATCTACATAAGTTACCTGCGTATGATGGTGTTCATGTAAATCGCCAACCGCACCAACTTCAAACTTTGCCTTTACAAGCATAATTTGGTCATTGTAACCAAAAACCTGTCTTTTAATTCCATTCCCCAAATCTTCCCAGGGGGTTTCATCATCTATTTGAAAAAGACCGCTTTCTATCATAATTTATTTTCAAGTTTTTGTCTTAAATTATTTTCCCACTCATCTTTTAACATGCTTAAAACAATGGTATCTCTTCTGCTGCCATCAAGGCGGATAATATTACTTCTTAAAACACCCTCTTCAGTGCAGCCAATACTCTTCATGGCAGCAACACTTCTTAAATTGGTAGTATCTGCTGCAAATTCTACACGTTCAAATCCATTGCCAAAAGCAAAATCAAACAATAAATACTTACAGTGCTTATTTAAGCCCGTTCCATGAAACTGCTGCCCATACCAGGTATACCCCAGCGTTAAATTATGCTGATTGGGCTTTACATCGTAAAACCTTGATGATCCGGCATAAGCGTTGGTTCTTTTATCTATAATAACAAACGGATATTCTTTTTGAGCTGTTCTTGCCTCAATAGCCAATTCCAGATACTTTTTTAATGCAACTTCCGTATCGCCTTTTTGGGTAGAAAAACGCCATATATCAGGCTGATGGGCAAATTGCAATAAGTGAACTATATCAGCCTCCTCTAAAGGCCTTAGAAGCGCTATTTCATCTTCCAAAATATAGTTTGCAGTAAAATCAAAGTCGATCATTTTATACTTTTTTGGCCAATTAATATTAGCGAATGTATGAATTTGGCAACATGTTTTTACTCGATTTTTAAGTCATAAAAACGTAATAGAATCATTTTCAATGTATTAATACTATTTTATTTTTATTATGTTTGAAAATATCTAAACGACTGTATTTGAAGAAACACAAGCTAGTTAGCGCAATTTTATAACATATCGGGGGAGTAAATTTTTATGATGAAATGCATTTTGGGGGGAGTATCGATGTTAGCGCTCAGCCTTTCTTTAACAATTATTGATGGTGGAACACCTGCCAAGCCATTAGAGCAGATAAGTGTTGCCAAAATCACTACTGACAGTTTATATAACAGTCATGTAAACAATCTTTACAACGAAATAAATCTGGAGTATACAGGTTTAAGCCAGGCTGTTTTTGAAAAAGCACTAACCGGCTATTATAACCTAAAAAAGTCTGGTAAAGTTTCAGAAGATAAATCCATTCTTTCAATAGCTGATTTTGATAAAAACAGTACTCAGAAAAGACTTTGGATTATTGATCTGGATAAAAAGAAATTAATTTTAAATACCTGGGTTGCTCACGGACAACGTAGCGGAGCTGATAAAGCTACCCGTTTTTCGAACTCTAGCGATTCTTTTCAGAGTAGCATAGGCTTTTACCTTACTGCCGAGGTTTATCGCGGACAACATGGTCGTTCCCTGCGTCTGGATGGTATGGATGAGGGATTTAATTCTAATGCCCGCAGAAGATCTATTGTAGTGCATGGTGCTGACTATGTTAGCCAGGGTACTATTAATGCCTTAGGGAGGCTCGGACGCAGTCAGGGCTGCCCTGCCGTACCAGCTGAACTATCGAATCTGGTAATTAACACTATCGAGGGAAAAACGGTATTGTTTATAAACGTTACCGATCAGAGATATACGTCCAGATATCTTGATGAACATATGGCGGCGGCATTTGCCAGCAATTTTGATCAACAAGATACAACCAGCTATCAAGATTCTACACTGAATATTTAATTAGCTTTATATAATTATAAAAGGTGTATCATAAATACGATCGTATTTATGATACACCTTTTATAATCATACTCTTATATTCCGCCTCCAAGAGAACGGTACAATTCTACTGATGCATTTAGCTGCGCAGTTTTAATAGCTGCCAGTTCAAGTTCGCTTTGCAACGAATTACTTTGAGCTGTAATTACTTCTAAATAGCTTGCCATTCCATTTTTAAACAATAGGTTGGCATTTTTTACAGCCTCGTGTAATGTAGTTACCCGTTTAGCAGAAATATCGTATTGCAGTTTTAGCTTCTCAATTTTAACCAACTCATCAGATACCTCGCCTACAGCATTAAGAACAGATTGTCTGAATTCAAGCACTACCTTTTCGCGATCTATTTTGGCAATTTCATACTGGCTTTTCAATTGCTTGCGCTGAAATATAGGTTGGGTAACCCCGCCGGCTACAACACCAAATAATGATGCAGGAATATTAAACCAGTTGCTGGCTTTAAACGAATTAAGGCCACCGCTTGCAGTAATACTTAATGATGGATACATGCTGGCTTTAGCAATTCCAACCTTTGCATTGGCAACATTTAAAGACAATTCAGCACTTTTCACATCGGGTCTTCTACTAACCATTGCCGAAGGAATACCTGCAGGCAATTGTGTTGGAATACTTGTTTTTTCGAGCGTAGCTAAACGCTCAACCGCACCAGGCAACTGACCGGTAAGGATGCGCAATGCATTTTCCTGAATGGTAATGTTTTGTTCAAGTTCAGGAATCAATTGTGCAGCTACCAGTTGCTGAGCTTCTGCCTGTTGTATAGCCAAAGAAGTTACCTGTCCGGCATCAAACTGCATATGTATAATACGCAATGTACTGTCGTTTAACAATAGATTCTTTTTAGCTACAGCCATTTGGGCATCCATCATTAACAATCTGTAATAGCCTTGGGCAACATTTGCTATCACTCTTGTTTGAATAGCCTTTCTGGCCTCGGCAGTTTGCAGATATGTTGCAAGGGCTGCCTGTTTACGGCTTTTTATTTTACCCCATATATCGGCTTCCCAAGCCAAACCCAGGTTAGCATTGTAATCCTGAATAACATTGGTTTTTAAAAACTGACCAGCACTTAATCCATTTAAACTATTATCAGACGGGCGATTGGCATTTGCAGTTACCTGCAAAGTCAGTTCCGGAATATTGCCCAGTTTAGATTGTTTAAACAATACCTCTGCCGATTCAATATTTTTTAAGGCAATCTGCATATCATAATTTCTTAATAATGCAGTGTCTATCAGTCTTTGTACACCCTCTTCAGTAAAGAAATCCTTTACTGAAATACTGCCAATACTACTTGTATCAGCAGTACTGGCATTCCTGAACGATTCAGGAATTGCAGCCTTTGGTATGGCTACATCTTTAGAAACTTTACATCCGGCAAGTATTACTAAAATTAGGAACGGAGCCAATGTATTTATATACTTTTTCATGAGTATCTGTTATTTATATTTTAATTAATGGCCAATACCTTAAGAATAGATAATTTCTGATTCTGGTTTAACCTTAACACCATTGGTGTCTTGTGCATCACTAATAATAGCAGGTTTGCTTGATATCTTTTCCTGCAGGTGCTGGAAAATAACAAAGAGAACCGGGATAAGGAATAATCCTAGAACAACTCCCGAAACCATCCCTCCTGCTGCACCAATACTGATAGAGTGGTTACCTTGTGCCGATGGCCCTGTAGCAATACTCATTGGGAACAAACCTACAACAAACGCTAATGATGTCATTAGAATAGGACGCAGCCTTAACTTTGCAGCCTCAATTGCAGCACTTACCAACGTAAGACCTGCTTTTCTGCGCTGCACAGCAAACTCCACAATTAATATGGCATTTTTAGCGAGCAAACCAATAAGCATAATCAGTGCTACCTGTACATAAATGTTATTTTCGATACCGGTTAAACCGATTACAAAAAACACACCTAATACCCCTGTTGGAATAGATAGTATTACCGCTAATGGTAAAATATAGCTTTCATATTGGGCTGCCAGTAAGAAATATACAAACACCAAACATAAAATAAATACTATAGTAGATTGTCCGCTTGATGAGATCTCCTCTCTGGTTTGTCCAGAAAATTCAAAACCATATCCGGCAGGCAATTGCTCTTTTGCAACTTCCTGGATGGCATTAATTGCATCACCGGAACTAAACCCTGGTTTAGGAATGGCATTAACCTGAATAGAGTTGAACAAATTATAACGTGATGCAGTTTCAGAACCATAAACACGGGTTAATTTTACCAATGTTTTTATTGGTACCATCTCTCCGCTTTTGTTTTTAACAAATACACGGTCAATAGCACTTGGATCTGCCCTATCGGCAATATCAGCCTGAACCAATACACGGTAGTACTTACCAAAACGGTTAAAATCTGATGCCTGTGCACTACCAAAATAAGCCTGCATGGTTTGTAAAATATCACGAACATTTACACCAAGCTGGTTTGCTTTCTCGTCGTTTACCTCAAGTTGTAATTGTGGGTAATCAGCTTTAAATGTGGTAAATGCAACAGCAATTTCCTTACGTTTCATTAATTCACCAATAAAACCATTAGCTATACCGCTAAACTTATCAAGCTTACCACCGGTTTTATCCTGCAATACAAGATCCAATGCCTCTACGTTACTGAAACCAGGAACTGTAGGGAAACTGAACACGAAGAAACTACCACCGCTTATGGCACCTAGTTTACCTCGTATAAGGTTCATAATTTCATTAATATCCTGTATTTTACCTCTTTCTTTAGCTGGTTTTAACAACACAAACACAACTGCCGATGATGGACTTGTTGATGAGGTAAGCAAGTTAAACCCTGTAATTGAGGTAACAAATCTTGATGCATCCAGTGCACCCAACTCAGCCTCGGCTTGTTTCATTACTTTCGAAGTTCCATCTAACGAAGTTCCCGATGGTGTATTTACTGCAATGGCCACAAAGCCCTGATCTTCTGTTGGTATAAATCCGGTAGGTGTTTTTTGTACCATCCACACTGTGGCTAAAACAATAATTGCCAGACCAATTAAACTAACAGCTTTGTTCTTGATCAGGAATTTTAAACCACCTATATACCTATCGGTCATCGAGTTAAAACTTCTGTTAAAGCCTGCAAAGAATTTTTCTTTAAATCCTTTTTTAGGTTCATCTGAATGACCTGCATGGTTATCTTTTAAGAACAATGCTGCCAATGCCGGACTTAAGGTTAAGGCATTAATAGCCGATATGATAATGGCTGTTGCCATGGTAAAGGCAAATTGTCTGTAAAATACCCCGGTTGAACCCTCAAGGAAACCTACAGGTAAAAACACGGCCGACATTACCAGGGTAATTGATACGATGGCACCGCTAATTTCATGCATCGCTTCGGCAGTAGCCTGTTTTGCACCAATTCGCTTATGTTCCATCTTGGCGTGCACAGCCTCTACCACCACAATGGCATCATCTACCACAATACCAATGGCCAAAACAAGGGCAAACAAGGTTAATAAGTTAATAGAGAACCCAAACAACTGCATAAAGAAGAATGTACCCAAAATGGCTACAGGAACTGCAATAGCAGGAATTAAGGTCGACCTAAAGTCCTGAAGGAAGATAAACACAACAATAAACACTAAAATAAATGCTTCAATAAGTGTGTGCTGTACCTGTTCAATTGACTGATCTAAGGCAACTTTTGTACTGTAAAAAATATTGTGTTTAACGCCTTGTGGAAAGTCCTTAGCCGCTTTTTCCATCAACTTGTTTATCTCAATCTGGATCTCGTTGGCATTAGAACCGGCTAATTGTATAATACCTAAAACAACACCCTTTTTACCATTCAGGCGGGTAAGACTGTTATAAGAATATGCACCAAACTCTACCCTGCCTACATCTTTTAAACGTAGTGTAGAACCATCTTCATTTGCGCGGATAGCAATGTTTTCGTACTCTTCAGGTTTTGTAAGCTTGCCTTTATATTTAATAACATACTCAAAAACCTCGTTACTTCTTTCACCAAAACGACCCGGTGCAGCTTCCAAACTCTTATCTTGTATAGCAGACATTACCTCGTTAGGCGTAATATGATAAGAAGCCATCTGAGTTGGATTAAGCCATATACGCATAGAGTAATCCTTTACACCGCCAAATATACTGGCCGAACCAACACCCGGAATCCTTTTAATTTCGGGTATAATATTGATTTGAGCATAGTTGGCAATAAAAGTTTGATCGTATTTGGACTCATCTTCGGTATACATACCAATAGCCATAATAAAGCTATTTTGTTGTTTGGCAGTAATAATACCTTGCTGTACTACCTCTGTCGGCAGCTGACTAGTAGCCTGTGCCACACGGTTTTGTACGTTTACAGCGGCCTGATCAGGATCGGTACCCAACTTAAAGTAAACTGTAATAGCCAATGTACCATCATTACTGGCTGTTGAACTCATATAGCTCATGTTTTCGACACCGTTGATAGACTCTTCGAGTGACGGGGCTACCGAACGAAGTACGGTCTCGGCATTTGCGCCAGGATAATTAGCAGTTACCAGTACTGATGGTGGCGCAATGTCTGGAAACTGCTGTAACGGCAATTTGGTAAGGCTTAGCACCCCCAGTATCACCAATAATATGGAGATTACTGTAGCTAATACGGGCCTTTGTATAAATATTTTGAACATGATTGTTTTTTATTTAATTGGGTAATTAGTTTTTAGCAACTTTATCTGTTGCTTTCTGTGGTGCAATCACTGCACCTTCCTGCAGGCGGTCTAACCCGCTTAACACAATCTGATCACCGGCTTTAACACCATCTTTTACCAGATAGTTGGTACCTGTTTTGCCAATAACGTTAATCGCTTGTTTTTTAACTTTATTGCTGTCGGCAAGGGCATAAACAAATATTTTGTCCTGCACTTCAATAGTTGCCGACTGAGGAACTACAAGCGTGTTGTTGTGTTGCAAACTCAAACGGATTCTACCTGTATTGCCAGATCTTAATAAGCCCAGTGGGTTAGCAAATTTTGCCCTAACAGTAATTGCACCTGTATTTTTATCAAACTGGCCATCAATAACATCAACTCTTCCTTTGGTACCGTATTCGGTATCATCAGCTAAAATCAATGAAACTGCAGGAAGCTGTTTAAGTTTATCGCTTAAGGTTTGACCTGGATATTGATCTTTAAAATTCACAAAATCCTTTTCGCCAAGTGCAAAATATACGTGTACATCGTGTACATCAGATAATTGGGTAAGCGCCTCAGCATCAACAGGTGCAACAAGGCTTCCCTGTTTTTTAATTAACCTGCCAATGTAACCGCTAACCGGGGCTTTAATTAAGGTATAACCTAAGTTTATTGATGCAGTTGAAACATTTGCTTTAGCTTGTTCAATATTTGCTTTGGCAACAAGCGCAGTAGCTTTAGCAGATTTTAATTGAAAATCTGAGATTACTTTGTTCTGTACCAGAGATGTTAAGCGTTCAACCTCTAACTGGGCGTTTATTAAACTTGCCTCGGCTGAATGCTGAGCTGCAAGGGCATTGTTTAATGAAGCCCTGTATGGTTGATCGTTTATTTTAAATATAGGCTGTCCGGCTTTTACATAAGCCCCTTCATCAACATATACTTTTTCTAAGGTACCACTAACTTGTGGTCTAACTTCAACATTTACAGAACCTTCGATAGATGCAGGGTACTCTTGAAATGTAGTTTCTGTACCAGAAACAACGCTGGCAACAGGTAAGGCAGGCGGTGCAGGTGCTGCAGCCTGAGGGGTTTTATTGGAACAAGCCAATAAAAACATGGCGGAAAATATAAGTATTGATTTCATAACGTAATTAGATCGTTTAACAGTGTTAAATAATTGTGAATTAGGGAGGTAGTATTTCATAATATGATAGATTAAAAGGTTTGTTGTATAACGACTGTAAGCCGTTTAACAGCGTTAAGTAAATGTTAAAAAATTAAGGCTTTTTTAAGCCTTTGGAGTTTTTGGTATTATTCGTTTATATATTTTATGATTCCTCTGATGGCATCTTTTAAAATACGCTGGTTCATCTCTGCATCACGGCCCTTGTTTACAAGGTTAATTGAAATTAAGCCGTGAATGATTGACCAAAAGGTATAGTACTTTCTGCAAACAAAATCTTCAGTTGGGTTTTCTACTGTAATTACCTTCTCTATTACATCCCAGATCAGGTCATCAGAAAGTTCTGCCTCCGGCATCTTTTTCTTCAACTCACAACAGTTCATATCTACACCAAACATCAGCTGATAAAGCTCTTTATATTTAAATGCAAAATTCCAGTATGCTACCCACATTGCCTCTAACTGAACCTCAGGCGTATCGTGTTTGTCTCTTGCAGCTCTAACCTCTCCGGCCAGAATAATATATCCTTTACGGGTCAGTTCAAGTAATATTCCTTCTTTATTGGCAAAATATTCATAAATAATTGGGGCAGTGTATTCAATCTTATCTGCAATCTTTCTCATACTTAATGATTGCCATCCCTCATCCTTCACTATGTCTAAGGCAGCATCAAGGATATTGAGTCTTGTTTCCTCTTTTAATCTTGCTATGCGCTCTTTACTTCCCATCGTATTATTTATATAGCGTGTAAATTAATTTAACACCGTTAAGCAAATGTATAAACAGTTATTATTATTAATGTAATCCATTTGTCAAATCCGAATTAAAGGCTTTAAAAAAATAAAAAAAGTATCTTTACCTTATTCATTATATAAATTGCAAATTCGCCTTTGCACAAAAAAGAGATCTGCATGAACAATAGCGTTACCTTAAAAGACATTGCAAAAGCGCTCAATTTATCTATTTCTACAATATCTAAATCTTTAAACGATAGTTATGAGATTAGTGTTGATACCAAGCAGAAGGTATTGGCATATGCCCAAAAACACCACTATTCGCCAAATCGTTTGGCAAAAGGCCTTAAAGAAGGAAAAAGCAGATCTATTGGTATTGTAGTATGCTCACTGGATAATAATGTGATTGCACAGATGCTGGATGGTATAGATACCGTTAGTGCCGACAATTCGTATCAGATTATTATTATGCAGAGCAAAGAATCTCAAAAGCAAGAGGCAGCATGCATTGAATTACTATACTCTGGTGGTGTTGATGGCATACTGATTTCGCCCGCTTGCGAAACTGTTGATTTTAGCTACTTACGCTCTTTACAGGAAAGCGGATTGCCCATTGTTCTTTTCGACAGACTTAGCGATCAGATAGATACACATAAAGTGGGGGCCGATAATTTCCAGGGTGCTTATGATGCTACAATGCACCTGATAAAAAATGGCTACAAAAATATAGCTCATTTAAACACCAATACAACTTTAAGTATAGCTACCGAACGTTTAAATGGTTATAAACAAGCATTAATGGATAGTGAAATCACTTACAGACCTGAATTACTCAGATCGTGCGACTACTCTGACACGCAAAAGCTTAATTCTGATCTTAGAGAAGCGATTCTGTATTTTATGAGTTTGCCTGATAAACCCGATGCTATTTTTACAGCTACTGATCAGATTAGCACCAGATGCCTTACCCTGCTTAATAAACTGGGTTATCATATTCCTACCGACATTGCTTTAATTGGATTTACCAACACAGATCTTGCCGAGGCATTAAGCCCTGCTTTAAGTACTGTACACCAACCGGCATTTGAAATGGGACAATTGGCAGCAAAAAAACTCATCTCGCTGATAGAAAGTAAAGTTCACGATCAGGAGTACGAAACAGTAATGCTCGAAACTTACATTCAGGCCAGAGCATCTACACAAAGCAAAGATTAACATCCACGAAATCGTTTGCGTTTTTATATATTAAACAACCCTGCTGTTTTAGCGCTTTATCCTGTATAATTGTATACTGAATATATCTAAAACCATGCAAAATAAAGAGAACATATTGGTATTTGGTGAGCTGCTTTTAAGGTTCAGTTCAACTGAAGATCAATTTATTTCTAAAAACCATACGGTAGCTTTATTTCCGGGAGGCTCCGAAGCAAATGTTTCGGCATCTTTAGGCCAATGGAAGTTACCGGTCTCTTATCTCACTTGTGCTCCAGACAATGCATTAACAACTAATGCTTTGCAATACCTTTCTGAATTAGGGGTTGATACCTCCAAAACCATATTAGAAGGCAGTAGACTGGGGTTGTACTTTTTATTATCAGCCAATGGGCTTACCAACGGGCAGGTAGTATACGACAGGAAGTTTTCGTCGTTCAGTTCTCTTAAACCCGGTGTAATTGATTGGGATAAAGTTTTAGATGGATATACCTGGTTTCATTGGACAGCCCTTACCCCTGCTTTAAATGAAAATACAGCTGCCATTTGTAAAGAAGTTTTAGCTGTGGCAAGAAAAAAAGGAATAACCATTTCGGTTGATTTAAACTACAGGAACAGGCTTTGGGACTATGGCAAACAACCTATAGAGGTAATGCCTGAGCTGGTTCAATATTGTGATGTAATAATGGGTAACATTTGGGCCGCCAACAAAATGCTGGGCACCAATGTTAGTGAACATTTAAACCGCCAAACAACTCCTCAGGAATATTTTGATCACTCAGAGGCATCGGCCAAAGAGATTTTTAAACTATTCCCTCAGTGTAAACACATTGCTAATACTTTCCGTTTTATGGATAACCCTAAGCATAATCTGTTTTATGGAACTTACCATACACCAGAAAATAGCTTCATCTCGCCTATCTACGAAACCAATGAGGTGATAGACAGAATTGGAAGTGGTGATGCTTTTATGGCTGGCCTTATATACGGCCTGATCAGTAATGAAGGCGGACAGGAAATTATTAACAAAGCAACAAATTCCGGTTATCAGAAACTCTTTGTCAAAGGAGATTTTGGTGATGGTGCTCTTTAAAAAACATTAAAATGAATGCAATAACCAATACATTAGAAATTATAGGTAATTACCCGGTTATTCCGGTTTATTATCATGAAGATAAAGATACCTGTATAAATGTGCTTAAAGCCAGCTATGCCGGTGGCATCAGGGTATTTGAATTTACCAACAGAGGTGGCAATGCTCCTGAAAACTTTAAAGCATTGCTTGAATACAGAAATGCAAATTTACCTGATCTTAAACTGGGTATAGGTACCATAAAAACTGTAGAGCAGGCTCAGCAATATATTAGCATTGGTGCAGATTTTATTGTTAGCCCAATTGTTAAAGAAGATATAGCAAAACTGGCATTTACCAATGCCATTCTATGGGTACCTGGCTGTATGACCCCTACAGAAATCAACTTTGCAGAAGAGCTTGGTGCTTCGTTAGTTAAACTTTTTCCGGGCGATACCCTTGGCCCCAGTTTCTTAAAAGCAATAAAACCATTATTTCCTGGTTTAAAGTTTATGCCAACCGGTGGTGTTGACGTAAATAAGGAAAATATTGATAGCTGGTTAAATGCAGGTGTCACTGCTTTAGGATTTGGCTCTAAGCTATTTCAGGCCCCTCAGGATGCAAACGATTTTAGCTGGCTTACAGAACGCTGTGCATCATTACTAAAACTTGTAAACAAAGGATAGCAAATATCCTTGTTTACAAGTTTTAACGATATTACTGGTCGAATTACTTTTTTTGTTCGTCCTTGTCATACAAGTCAATTAGTTTACTTTGTAACCTAATTACCGAATTTTCAAGCTCGCTCACTTTTTCCTTCAACTGTTTTATCAATTGCGTTTGTTCATTAACCCCTTCTTCACCAACATCTAGTAATTCCCTTAAAGTTAAATTGTGTACTTCTGCTATTTGATTAATCCTGCTGAAGTTAGGATCTGTGATACTGGTTTCAAGTTTTGAATACGCCGGAATAGATATTTCCAACAGGTCGGCCATTGCTTTTTGGTTCACTCCCTTTTTCTGACGTAAGATTCTGAATTTCTCCCCTAATGTTTTCATAATCAATAATTTTAAAAACGCCCCCTAGTTTTAATTGAAATAAATTTAAGAATTATTAAATAAAATATTATGATATTAATATAATATTTTTATAATAATTATTGAACCGGATTATTCGTTATTAAATTTTATAAATTATTACCCTCAGATTTCCTCTGCTGACATCATTCGTTAAAGGTTAATATACCCAAAAAACACACTACATCCATCAAAACAAGCAAAACAAACTGATAGCTAAACAGATAGCTTACTATCGCTTATTTTGTCTGAAAATGAAGGCGGCCAGCATTACAGCAACGGCTAAACCAGAAAATCCGGGAAAAGAAATAAATAAATACAGAAGGCCACACACTACAGCGATTGCCAACAAAAACAATACACCTTGCATAGGTGAATCCATTTTAAATGCTGTAACTAAAACTAAAATAAGAAGGGCTAAAGCCAGGATATTTAAAAACATATGCAAAGATGAGTTTTTCAATGTTAAGTTAATGTTAACAAAACTCAATTCCGAACCATTTAGAAGTAAAAAAGCCCCTATAATTACTTATAGAGGCCTCCAACACTAACTATTTATTGTTTCTAACTAAAATTAATAATCATCATTTAATGCAAAAACAGGCTTTCTGTGCATCCATTTACCGCTTGTAAAATCAGGAAACTCTACAGTAGCGTTTCCAAGCTCAATAGATTGCTCACTTAAAGGAGTAATTGCGCTCCATGCAGCTGCATCATAAACATCTAATGGAGTAGGTAAATTACGTTTAACAGACTCAATAAAAGCGTGAATAACAAAGAAATCCATACCACCATGGCCTGCACCCTGTGCATCATTTCCGTATTTCTTCCAAAGCGGGTGGTCATATTTTTCTAACCATTTATCTGCCGGATCCCATTGGTGTGGTTTGCTTTCGCCTTCAACATAAATACCTTTGTTTACATCCATCCACAAGCCTTTAGTACCCTGAACCCTAAATCCTATTGAATATGGTCTAGGTAAGTTTGTATCGTGCTGTAAAATTAAAGTTTCGCCATTGGCACAGTCAATAGTTGTGGTAACAATATCACCTAAACGGAAATTAACTTTTGCGTTTGGATGATCAGCACCACCCTTCTCTACTATATAATTATGTAAACCTCTTGATTTTGTAGCAAAAGAGTTTAGTTTCAAAAATCTGTTACCGCGGTTTATGTCAATATAATTTGCAATTGGGCCCACACCATGAGTTGGGTATAAATCGCCATTTCTATGTACAGAGTGATTTGTTCTCCATTTTGCTTCAGAGAAACCTTTCTCATTAAACTCAACACCACCACCATAAGGTTTTACACCGTCGTTAAATTTAACTTCACGTAAATCATGCTGATAACCACCTTGCAGGTGCAGAAGCTCACCAAATATACCTTGTCTAACCATATTTAAAGCGGCAAGTACATCCCTTCTGTAACATACGTTTTCAAGCATCATTACATGGGCATTGTGCTTTTCAGCTGCCTGAACAACATCCCAATGATCTTGCAGGGTTATACCGATAATAACTTCAGAAGCTACATATTTAATACCAGCTTCAATAGAAGTGATGATCATTTCCTTATGCAATTCCCATGGTGTAGCAATTAATACTGATTGCAAGCCTTTCGTTTCCAACATTTTTTTCCAGGCATTGTCGTCACCTGTAAAAATCTTAGGCATTGGTTTTCCACTCTTTGCAATGATAGCCTTAGCCATGTTAAGCATTCTTGGCTCTACATCACAAATGGCTACTAAATCTACATCATCTCTCTTTAATAGTAAATCAAGGTGATTTTGACCACGCAAGCCCACACCAATTATTGCTATTTTAACCTTCTCTGCCTTTGTACTGGCAAATAATGGATTCTCCGGCAAAATAGTAACAGCTGCTGCAGTTAGCCCTGAGTTTCTAACAAATTCTCTTCTGTTCATAATTTATTTAGTTCTTTTGTACGTTTCGGTAAGCTAATATTTCCTTTCTCCCCTATAATCATTGCGAAGAATAGATCACAAGGTATAGACTATATCATCAATCGTTAAATCAAAAGCATAAAAAAAACACGCAAACGTTTGATATTTTATCAATATAGCCATTTTTTAAAGCTGCGATTAAAAATTATCAGTCGGCGATTATCAAATCTCAACAGTTTTTTTCAAAATCCTGCACTCGTGACTTTTTTTCGAATATTAATTGCTTTTTTTTACCCAACAGCCGTATTTTTGTAGCGGATACACCAGCCTTAGCAATAGAAATATTAAATATTTTACAGGCAAACGTTTGCGCGAATTTATACGTATATTGGTCTAAATCAATTAATAAAACAGTTTTTTATTAAAATTGTAAGGTTATTCAAAGTTTATTATAATATTTGACCATAATGTCTGATAAACCAACAACTATAAAAGAAATTGCAAAGATCCTCAAGATTTCGGTATCAACCGTGTCAAGGGCATTAAATGATCATTCAAGCATCGGATTAACAACAAAAATGCGTGTTAAGAAACTTGCCTCAGAGCTCAACTACGAGCCAAACCAAAAGGCAATCCAGTTTTTACACGGAAAATCATTTATTATAGGTGTTATATTACCAGAACTATCAGAATCTTTCTTTTCTACTGCAATAAGCGGTATAGAAGACATAGCCTACAAAAGAAACTATACGGTATTATTGGCTCAGTCGCACGATGATGCTGAAAGAGAAAAGCTGTTGGTAGAGAAAATGAAAACCCAACGTGTTGATGGTTTACTTGTATCTGTATCGAAAACTACAAGTACCTATGAACATTTTGAAATATTTAAGCGACTAAACATACCGGTAGTATTTTTCGACCGTATACCTCCTATTAAAGATATACACTATGTAGCCTCTAATTTGGAAACAGGAACATACGAAGCAGTAAATTTCCTCTTAAAAAAGGGCCACCGTACCATTGGAATGATAAATGGTCCAAATACATTGGTTGCCAGCCACGAAAGAAAAGAAGGTTACATTAAGGCAATGCTGTCAAACCGTTTAAAATTTGACCCAACCTTAATCATCAACTCAGATCTAACAGAAGCCGGAACTATTGAAGTGATGGACAACATGCTCAATCACCGCCGAAAACCTACTGCTATTGTAACATTTAACGACTATGTGGCGCTATTTGCCATCAGATATACCAGATCTATTAATTTAAACGGGATCGATTTTGTTAGCTATGCTAACCTACCCATTATCAACTACATGGACTATACCCCAATAGCCTCTGTAGAGCAGTTTCCTTACAAGCAGGGCAAAAAAGCAGCTGATATCCTTATCGATCTTATAAACAAACCTAAAACCGAATCAGGTGCCGACCAAGCTTTCTTTAACGTAGTTGTAGAGTCTGTACTTGTTGTAAATGAAACCAAGTAATTTTGCGCAATCGTTTGCACACCAGTTTAATAAACTGAATTAATTAGGTTTGGGTAAAACAATCATAATTCTATTAAACGCATGTTCGAAAATATTTTACCATTGTATGGGCTAAACTCTGATAAAGCTACCGTGAAGTTATTTGGCGACGGGTTAATTAACCATACTTGGAAAGTAACTACCGATACCCAAAATTATATATTACAAAAAGTAAACAACGAGGTATTTAAAATGCCTAAGGATATTGACAGAAACATCTCACTGATAAAGCAATATCTGGACGTAGAATATCCCAACTATTTGTTTGTATCTCCTGTTAGCGATTTAAAAGGAAGATCTCTTTTAGATACCGAAAGTGGCTATTACAGATTATTCCCTTTTATAGAAGGCTCAACCTCGCTTAATTCCTTAACCAATAAAGAAGAAGCATATGAGGCTGCAAAGCAATTTGGCAAGTTCTCTAAAATTCTTGATGGTTTTGATGCAAAACAACTCAGTATTACCATCCCCGATTTCCACAACCTGGAATTAAGATATAACCAATTCCTTACAGCTTGCGAAAATGCATCTGCAGAAAGACTCGAAAAAGCAAAGGATAGCATTGCCTTTATTACAGCGCATAAAGGAATTGTTGATACTTATATAAAAATCGTTACCAACAACGAAATACCTTTAAGAGTAATACACCACGATACAAAAATAAACAACGTATTGTTCGATGATAAGAATAATGGGTTATGTGTAATAGATCTGGACACTGTAATGCCCGGCTATTTTATTAGCGATGTAGGTGATATGATGAGAACCTATCTTGCTGAGGCCAGCGAAGAAGAAACAGATCTTTCGAAAATAAGCATCAGAAAAGAATTCTTTAACGCTATTTACGATGGCTATATGGAAGAAATGAATGATGTACTTACAGAAACTGAAAAACAATACTTTACTTATTCAGGTAAGTTTATCATTTACATGCAAGCCATCCGCTTTTTAGCCGATTACCTGCAAAACGACGTTTACTATGGTTCAAAATACGAAGGCCATAACTTTAACAGGGCGCTGAATCAGATCCAACTTTTAAAAGAGTACATAAAATTAGAAGGAGAGCTATAGCTCTCCTTTTTAATTATTTAACAAACTTTTCTAAATTCATAGAAAACGTAGCCATAAAATACCTGGTTATTTGTTTACTTCGGTTTTCAACTATTGTATTGTCAAATACTGTTCTGAATAAATTGTTTCCCTGGTTCAGCAAATCAGCAACCCTTAAATTTACAGAAGCCCGGTTATTCTTAAAAAACGACTTATACACGCTTGCATTAATCAACAAAGGATTGTTGGCACCCATAGTGTAACCACTTGTAAAACTCTTTGAAACATCTACAGATGTATTAAATGATTTACGTATTTTAAATGAACAATTCATATTAAAAGACAAGCTTTCAAGATTAGGAGGCCTAAAAGTTGAATGACTGTAATTGTTTTCACTGTTCGAGTATGATGCCCCGGCACCACCTGATAATGACTTCAATTGAACATGTAAGTTCACATTCTGAGAATAAGCAAGCCCTTTGTTATTGTTTTTTATATTATCGGTAAAAATTACCGCGTTCGAAAGCGCAACATTTCCCGCTATCGAAACAACAAATTTCCGCTCAGCAAAAGGCAAGCTGGCATTATAACCGCTATTAATATTATAATTACCATTTACGTTTACAAAGCGTGTTTCCTGCTTTAAACTATTCAAAGTATCCTTAATCAGAATAATATTATTCGCCACCTGATTTTGCATTGCATATGCACCAAAACTTACCTCCAATGTTCTTCCGCTAGTTAAACCAAACAAGCTATAATTAATATTGGCCGAATGGTAAAATGATGTTTTCAAATCGGGGTTCCCAATAATTACATTTTGCAGGTTTCGGGTATCAGGCACAGGCTGAAGCTGATCAAACCTTGGTGCATAACTACTCCCGTTATAATTCATATTTATAGACTGTGTTTTGGTAATCACATAGCTAAAGTTTGCTGATGGAGATGAATTAAAAGTTTTTTGATTAATCTTATCCGTCCGTCCTTCATAACTGCCCGTTAGCGCACTTGGCTGTAGTGAAAAACCAATACTGTAATTGATTTTATTTGAACCATACCTATAGCCGGCCCTTATGCTATGGTTTATAAATGTTGAAGTATATACATTGCTTAACGAATCAATAAAACTTATTTTGCCGGCGGCATCTCTAACCCTAGTTTCTAAGGCATTATTATTAGAGGTCAAATTAAATGAATAAGAAAACTCCAGGCTCTTATGTATTGTATCAGTTGTTTTATTTAAAGGAATTGAATAGTTCAAACCAGTATTTAATCCCCTATCTGCATTTCGGGTTTCAACCAGCCTGTTTAGTAAAGAATCCTTAATTTTTTTATTCGTTGTTTGATCATAGTAATCAATATCAGTAAGGATATCCTGATCGTTTCTGGAACCTACTAACCTTGCCGATAAATTAAACGACAATCGGCCTCTTTTATCTTTACCATCTTTCTTTTTGCCTTTAAATCCCCAACTCACATCTAGACTTAAATTTGGGTTATTTTGCTTATTGCCACTGCTGGTAAATAAATCCTGACGGATTACCCCTGTTTGCAAAGATGACGAAGTATTTTCTGAATTGGCTTTTGACAAACCACCTGCAAGGTGCACATCAAAATACTCCCCAATTTCGGTACTTGAAACAGCCATACTCAAACGATGGGCAGCATTTCTGGAATTATTTTTACTCTCATTTACACTATTAATAGAACCCAGACTATTAATACTTTCCATGTTACTAAAATTTGTGTTTTCAATAGTACCACCACCCAAATTATAATGAGATCTTAAATTAAGTTTTTTGGCTATGTTATTAGCAAAAGTTGCAGAACCAGCTATACCTTTATTAATCAAAGCAGCATTACTTGTATTATCAAGTGCAGCATTTATCCCTATTTGTCTGGCACCTTTCCACAAGTTACCGTTGCCATTTAACCCATAAGCATTACTGGTTGCAGCACTGGTGCTTATGTTTGCAAATGTTCCTTTGTCTTTTCCCGGTTTAGTAACCAGGTTAAGAATCTTTTTTGGCTGTCCTACTTTTATCCCTGTAAAATTGGCTTCATCACCATAATCATCAATTACCTGAATGTGCGAAAATATGCTCGATGGCAATTTTTTAATAAACTCAGCTACATTACTGGTAAAAAAATCTTTGCCATTTACCCTAAGCTTGGTAAGCTCTTTGCCCATTGCAGTAACCTTCCCATTATCACTTACAATCATGCCAGGAAATTGCTTTAACAGGTCTTCAACGTAATCACCTTCTCTTATAACAAATGCTTCGGTATTGTACTCAATGGTATCTTTCATTACCCTAATGGGCGTAATTTTTCCCTTAATTACCACCTCATCAAGCATGTTTGATGCTGTTTTTAAAACAATATCGCCAAGGTCAAATTGATTTTGGTCATCTTCAAAAGTAATGTCTGATGCATACGCCTTATATCCAATACTGCGCACCATCAAATCCAGGCGTTTCACTGTAATATTGGCTATAGAAAAGCCACCATCCTTATCAGCAATTGCGGTCAGCGTATCCTTACCTGCAATTACCCTGATATGAGATCCGGGGATTCCCTGATTAGTACTGTCTTTAACACTACCTTTAATTGTACGTTTTATTTGCGCTGTTAATTCCTGATTCGAGAGCGTACAAATAAATACAAGCAAAAGAATAATTCTCTGAGCGTTCAAATTACTTCAATATTATATCTATTCGGCGATAAATATAATACATTAAACCTATTACTAGGTTAGCGCAAAGCTATTTTGATAATTGCAGCATCAGCACCATTTAACTCGTACTTAAGTACTTTATTGATCTTCAAATCTTTGCCCGAAAACAGTTCTTTTGCCTGGTACGATGAATTTTTAATCCCCAATCTATCCAGCGGAACAGTAAAAAGTTTCTTTTTACCATCAAAGTTTAAAACAGCCATATATAAGCTACCATCAATCTTTCTAACAAATACCTCGTTAGCCTTGTCTCCGGTATTTCCGTTTAGCGGCATAAAAGCAACTCCCGATTTTGGAATAGCCAACAACTCCTCATTCTGCAATAGTTTTTTAGCGGTTTCATTCCACACACCTGCTGCCGAAAAATCATCACCTAATATTAAAGTTCCGGTAATAAGGCCCGATGTTAACCTTGCCCTGTTAGCCCCCTCCTTTTCACTGGCAAACACAATATGATCAGCATCAACATAATTGTAAACATAGGTTTGCCACCAGCCATAATTAACACTATTTAAAGTATACTCAGTATCCTTTATGGTTTTCCAGGCATCGCAGGCAATGCGTTTAATGTGTGCATACCTACCAGTAGCTAAATTGGGAGATATAGCAGCATACACAAGCATTTGCCCATCCATCCTGTTAATAAGATACTCCATACCAACCCTATAAGCCTGCATACCTGTAGTAACAGATTTATCGTAAAAACTATCAGATTCGGCGGCTGCATGTCCTAAAAAGTCAATCTTGATCATTTTAAAACCACAAGTCTTTAGCTTATCGATAATATAGTCTATCCTTTTCTTAGTTCCCGGATGAGTAGGATCAAGTGCCCTGGCACCATCAAAATCATGATAAGCATTACCAACCTTAGTCCACATCTCGCCAAATTTATACTTGCTGCCCTCGGCCTCTCTCTCGGCTCCTCCTTTAAAGCCCCAGTCTGTAAATGGTGCCCAATATACACCGGGTTGCAAACCTTTGGCTTTGCAGTAATCAGCAAATTCTTTCAATTTGCTAAAATCGCCACGCATACCACCGGTAAAATTATCCCAAAACGAGTCAAGATCAATATATGCAGTTTCGCCATTTCTAAACTTCGGAAGCTCATTGGCAAAGAAATCTACGTTCTTTATTGCCTTGTCATAGGTAAGTTTTTCTTGTATCACGCCCCAGCTGTTCCATCCAAAAGGCACAGGCTTTGTCCAGTCAAAAACAAAAGGAGGTTCTGCTATCCTGTTTGCCTTGCCATAAGCTTCTAAACCGGTCCGCCAGTCAGAAAAATAACCTACAAATATCTTAGGCGATTTCACAACCGAGCCAGAAATTGAACCATGAGCGCCGTTGTCCCTTGTAACTTTCTGATCGGTATATCCACCCCAAACACACAAGTCCGACAAGTCATCATTCGTTCCTCTGGTAAGCACCCCTGTTTTCCAAATCAAATGCTCAACAGAGCCAACTATCAGGCCTTTTCTACTGTGGTTTTCGTACACTGCACCTACCTCAGCACTAGTATTTTCTACCGGCGTTACCCCAATCGATTTAGCGTTATACCTAATAAAAGTATCGTTATCAAAAGGTACAAAAAGCGTCCTGTTATCGCCTTTGGCATAAATACTGGCCTTTTTACTTACCAATGGAGCCATATAATTGCTACTAATATTGCTTCCTTTTAAAGCCACTTCAGTAAAAAAATAATCATGACCAGGATAAACAAAAAATACCTGTTCCATTTGTGGCAAACCACTTTTAGTTAAAGCTATTGTATATTTTTTACCAACGCCAAACTTGTCTTTAACAGCTGTTTCTGCATATTTAATCAGCTCATAATCTTTACTGCTTATAAGTTGCTCCTTGTTTTTAACAACAGCATAAGCATCAGATATTATAGTTCGTTTATTTGCAAATACCTCGTAAGTGCCCGAATTCAGATCGTATACAATCTCCGATGCTGTTCCGTAAGCAATATTAATAAAGCGAGGGGTATTACTCCTTTTGTTATAAGAAAAACCATCAACAAAAGTTACAAGCAATACAAAGATTGATAATAGGGATACACGTTTACACATAATGGGTGTTAATTAACTAAAAAATTAACTATCCTGCAAGCGGTTCCATTACTGTTTTGATTCTTTTCTGTGCTGATGCTAACTTTTAAAACATGATCAGCATTTTTTAAGTTGGCCCCAAGCAAAATATACCAGGGCAAATGTAACGATTGGCTCCATTGCGTAAACAGATTAACCTGTTTTTCAGGGCCACCATCAATTGAATAATTTAATATACCTGCGTCAGATCCTGATACAATTGCCATTCCGATGGCGTTGCCTTTAAATTTTAATGTAAAAGACGATCCGGCGGTGGTACTAACCAACATGGGCACTTTCACAAACCCTGGGCGTGTACCCAATCCATCTGCCGGTATCCAGCTTTTAACCAGCTCCCAGCCCCTTTTATCAAAGGCATTTTCAATGTTTAAATACCTGCCACGTGTAAAGCTCCCTTTATTAAGCAAAACGGGCAATTTTAAGGCCTTTTGTTTTTTAATGCCCTGCTTATTTAAAGATGCAAAGTTCGATGATAACAGATCTTTTATAGCCTCAAAATAAAGCTCCTGCCCAAATGGAGAAGGATGCAGATCTTTAAAATCTTTTTCCCAGCTAAACTCATTATTTGCAAGCTTATCCCTTATTGCTTTAGCCAGATTAATTGACGGCAGTTGATAATAACCGGCAATAAGCTCATGGTTGGCTACCGATGTTGGTGTAATGCCAGAGTTGTACTGTTTAGTTTTATCAGGATCGGCAAACGACATCAGTACAATGTCCATAAAAGGGTTGCTGGTTTTGGCATGCCTCACAATACCTTCAAGCGAGCACACCTGCGTTATACTATCAGTTCCGTTAACCTGGTCGTTAACTGCTGCCTCTAAAAAAAGCAGGTCAACCTTACCAGAATCCAGCACATCCTGACCCAGCCTAAAAGTATGCGGCAGGCTACCTAACGAGGGAATACCTGCCGCAATAAAATGGAATTTAGTAGCCGGAAAGCGCTCTTTTAAATAAGCACATACCTTGTTTCTCCAGCCATCATTGTAAGTTATAGAACCTCCTAAAAAAGCCACAGTAGCATTTTTCTTTACAGAAATAGCAGCGTAAGCATTTGCAAGTCCTTTGCGTTGGGTAATATAGTTGCTAAATGGTAAAGTTTTATTTTGCCCAATAACCTGGGCGCTGCAAATTAAACTTACTAAAAAACAGAGTATTACCTTTTTCATTTTAATAATTATTTAGCGTCAGAAGAACTTTGCATTTTTAAAGTCCAGGCATATTTACAAGGCAATTCGGCCGGTAGTTTTACAACAACAGATCCGTTGCTTTTAGTCCACTCCAATGGCTTATTTACGCCAAGCATATAAACCTTTGAACCATCTTTTGGCTGCACAGCAGTTAAAACCAGTTCATTATTATCAGCCTTGTTAAATATAGCATAAGTAGTTTTACCGTCATTACTTTTCGTAAATCTGATATTATCACCTTGTTTGTAAGTTTCTAAACCTTTGGTAGCATAAATAGCTTGTTTATTCACATCCAGCCACTTACCCATTTCACCCAAACGCTCTACACTTGGTGCAGGTATCTCACCTTCGGCAGTTGGGCCAACATTTAACAGGTAATTACCACCTTTAGCGGCAACATCAACAAGATTATCAATAAGTACCTGGGCCGATTTCCAGTTATGATCGTACTTAGCAAACCCCCAGTTGTTGTTAATTGTCATACAGCTTTCCCAATAATCCTGAGAATTGGTTTTTAAAATCTCTTGTTCCGGAGTTCCAAAATCGCCGGCAGCATCCTGGTATTTGTTCATTCCCTCCATACCGCCACGGGCTTTGCCAATACGGTTGTTTATAATTAAAGAAGGTTTAAGGTTGCGCAAATAGTTATAAAGATCTTTGCCTTGCTCCTCAGTCCATTCCCCAATCCACTCACCATCAAACCATAAAATGGTAGGATCGTATTTTTTAATCAATTCTGCCAGCTGAGGTTTTAAATACTCATCTCTGTACTTATTAAAATCAGGTTTTACATCAGGTTTTTGCTTAGGGTTAGCATTTGGCTGATGCCAATCCATAATAGAATGATACAATCCGAATTTAATTCCGGCAGCTTTACAAGCCTCAGAAAGTTCCTTTAAAATATCTCTTTTAAAAGGAGTAGCATCCATAATATCATACTTGGTTACTTTACTGTCCCAAAGGCTAAAACCATCATGGTGTTTAGATGTGATAACGATATACTTAGCGCCAGCCGATTTAGCAATCGCTACCCATTTCTTAGCATCAAACTTTTCAGGATCAAACTGAGCAGCATACTTTTCATATTCAGCAGTTGGGATATTATGAGTTTCCATAATCCACTCAGCCCCACCACTTTTTCCGTTATATTCTCCGGCTGGAACAGCATATAGTCCCCAGTGAATAAACATCCCGAAAGTATCATCAGTCCACCATTGCATACGCTTATTTTTAGCCGCTGCAGGTTCTTTTAGGTAATTTTTTTGTGCAAATACCGAAACTGACATAACCAGCCCGGCAATAAGCAAACTTAACTTTTTCATACATTTAGTAATTTGGTACAGCAAAGAAAAGGATATTGACACTTAATAATTCTATTATTATGTCAATTCATTAAGCAATATTAGCACGTTTCATTAGAGTAATGATGAGATTGATGTTGTTTGAAGCGATCTTGAGTTGTAGTCAAATTTGTGGTAGACTTTTTTCCCGGTCTTAACTAGCTTAATACTCAAAAATCATTTTAAAACCATATAAAGCGCATAATGTGTCTTATTATGCATAATCCGTTAATAAGTGCTGTAAAACGCCTAAAGCGCAAAAGCGCATTTAAATTTCTTATATATTTAATTTTAGAATTAATTATTAAAAAAATTAGATTGAATTTGGCTTAAGTCCAGATTGGGGGAAAACACGTTTTTCAGCCTATACTATAGTCGCTTTTTGCACCATGCTCAAACGGACCTTGTACGGCCCTCGTTCGACCAGAGTCGAATATGTATCGAACCAAGGAGGTGCCAGGCCCGAATGACCTGAACCTCCCAAAACAAACGCAAAAAAATAATTATCCAGGCGTATCTTCGTCTGTAATGATCATAAAAGTTTTATTATCAGTTTGCTCAATGGTTATTTTATAGTCTGGAAACTCCATGCCCAGGTTTTGCTGCATAATGGTCTAGAAATGACGACGATTAAACTATCTTTAAAATAAATACTTTGTGCTCAAAAAGTTAGAGCTATTGCTATCAACAATTGCATTTATCAGGTGCTTGTTATTTTCGTTTAGCTTGGTAGCTACCAATGATCTTATAGAAAATGATCTTAAAGCATCAACTACAGAAAGCGTACCTTCGGCACTATCTTTTCTGCCGGTAAACGGAAACACATCAGGGCCACGCTGGCACTGACAATTCACATTTACCCTGCTCACCTGATTTACCAAAGGATCAATCAGTTCTGCAATTTCCTCATCGTCATTACTAAAAATACTTACCTGCTGGCCATGCGTAGATTCAATTAAATACTCAATTGTTTCTTCCAGATCATCAAAAGGAACAACAGGGATAACCGGGCCAAACTGCTCTTCGGTATATAGTTTCATTCCTTTTTTAACTGGATAAACTATTGCCGGGAACACAAACGACTCATTTGTTGCACCACCGTTTTCGTTCATTACCTGGGCACCATGGGCAATTGCATCAGCTATACACTCCTGTATATAAGCAGGTTTGTGCTGCTCAGGTAAAGGAGTTAAAGCTACACCACTTTGCCATGGCATACCAAATTTAAGCTGAGCAACGGCTTCTGATAGTTCGTTTAAAAACACATCGGCAAGGCTGCGATGAATAAATACAATTTTTAAAGCCGTACACCTTTGTCCGTTAAATGATAAAGAGCCCAGCACGGTTTCCTGTACTGCTAACTTAACGTCGGCATTGGCAGTTATAATTGCCGCATTCTTAGCATCTAAGCCCAGTATTGCACGTAAACGGTTTACCTTAGGATGTAACTTTTTAAGCTCATTGGCAACCTTACTAGAGCCAATAAGGGTTAACACATTGATCTCGCCCGATTTCATCAGGTCAGGAATAATTTTATTACCGCGACCATATATGGTGTTTACTACACCTTTCGGAAAACAGTCTCTAAATGCTTCCAACAACGGATAATGCAATAATGTACCATGTTTAGGTGGCTTGAACAACAACGTGTTGCCCATTATTAAAGCAGGAATTAAGGTGGTAAAAGTTTCGTTTAATGGATAGTTAAAGGGTCCCATACACAAAACTACGCCTAATGGCGAACGCCTGATCTGAGCTACAATACCTTGTTCTATGCTAAATTTAGACGACTGACGGTCTAAATCTTTCAGCGCATCAATGGTTGCATAAATATATTCTACCGTGCGGTCAAATTCCTTAACAGAATCTGCATGAGATTTACCAATCTCCCACATGAGCAGCTTTACTACTTCGTTCTTTTTTTCAATAATTCTGTGCGTAAACTTCTCTACGCAGGTAATTCTATCGGCAACGCTCATGGTAGGCCATTCGCCTCTGCCATTGTTATAAGCGGTTACTGCAGCTTTAAGTGCTTCGGCCGCTTCGGCTTCATTACACAACGGATAGGTGCCAATTACTTTGCGCTTTAACCCGCTTGGGGTTTTAATGCAAATTGGCGACAACACTTCATGCACTTCGCCACTCCACGAATGCATTTTTCCATTGCTTAAATATTCTCGTTGATGAACCTCGTGGGTTAGCCTAAATTCCTCAGGAATCTCGCTTTCAGCAACAAAAATAGAGTCAAGGTGATCTTTAAAAGTCATTAATATATAGTTAGAGATTAAAATAGTTACAGACTAAAGATCGGTAATTACCTTGTACTTAGGCACCAATGCTTTCATCATTACCCAGGCTACCAGATAGGCTACGGCGCAAATGGTAAACATAATTGTATAACCTGTTTCGATATGCCCTAATGCTTTGTAGTAATCAAATAATCCTCCGCCCAGCTTTGTCATAACCACTCCGCCAAGGCCTCCAAGCATACCACCAATACCTACTACTGAGCCTATGGCTTTTTTAGGAAACATATCTGAAACTGTGGTAAACAAGTTTGCCGACCAGGCCTGATGGGCCGATGCACCAACTCCTATTAACAAAACCGGCATCCAGAATGATATATGGCCCAAAGGCTGGGCAGCTAGTACAACCAGCGGGATTACGGCAATCATGAGCATTGCTTTCATACGGCCATCGTAAGGTTCATATCCTTTTTTAATAAAATACATAGGGAACCAGCCACCGCCAATACTGCCAACCATGGTCATACTGTACAATACGGCCAAAGGAAGCATAATCTGGGTGTCTACCATACCGTACTGATCTTTCAGATAAGCCGGTAGCCAGAACAAGAAAAACCACCACACACCATCGGTCATGAATTTACCAACCGCGAATGACCAGGTTTGTCTGTAGGTAAGCAGTTTAAACCAGGATACTTTCTTTTCTTCAATTACACCTTCGTTATTTACAACCGGGGCTTCGTCGTTATCGGATTTTATATAAGCAAGTTCCTCGGCCGATAGTCTTTTCTGATCTTCTGGTTTATCGTAATATTTATACCAGAAAATAAGCCACAAAAAGCCAATTGCACCTATAAATAAAAAGGCGGCTTCCCAGCCCCATTTTGCGGCAATAAACGGAACGCTTAAAGGTGCCAGTACAGCACCAATATTGGTACCACCGTTAAAAAATCCGGTGGCAAAAGATCTCTCTTTTTTAGGAAAATACTCGGCAGTGGCTTTAATTGCAGCCGGAAAATTCCCTGCCTCACCAAACCCTAATACTGCCCTTGCAACCATAAACCCAACTATAGAAACTGAGGCAACGCCGATACCCATAAAACCAAGCACGGTAGATATACTTTGTCCTATTGGAATAGCAAAGGCATGTATAACCGCACCTATAGACCATATAATGATGGCCCAGGCATATCCTTTTTTGGTTCCAAGTTTATCTATTATCCGCCCGGCAAAAAGCATTGATATGGCGTAAACAAATTGAAAAACAGAAGCAATGTTTGCGTAATCGCTGTTGCTCCAGCCAAAAATCTCTTCCAGATGTGGTTTTAGTAAGCTTAATACCTGTCTGTCAAGATAATTCACAGTAGTTGCGAAAAATAATAGAGCACAGATAGTCCACCTGTAGTTACCTACTTTTTTGTCGTTCATTATATTTGGTTTAGTATTTGGTTGTGTTATTTTCTTCTATTTTGCCTTGGCTAATGCTTCTGTTATGCCAAGGTTATTTATGTTGTTATAATTTTCTTGTACTGTTTTAATAAAATCTGTTAAACTTGTCAGGTCCGTTTCCCATAATTGCTGGTCAGACAATACGGAGCTTACATAATCGGCCTCGCTTAGCTTGCTTTTTTCATAGAAATAAGCAGCCTGATCGTCGGTAATTAAATATTCATTACCATTATATTGCCCAAAGTACTGATTTTCTTCCTTTTTATGCGATCTCATAAAACATAAGAATGCCGCGAAGCCAAATGCTATGCTTGATGGAACTTTATTAAACAGCTTATAATATTGGCTTAAAACAGGTAAAATCCTGATTTTCATTTTCATGGTGTACTGAAAAGTAATGTTGAGCCACAGGTGTTTAATGTATGGATTTGCAAACCTGTCTAAAACAGCAGCAGAAAAAACCATGGCCTCATCGCCCGGGACCTTATAAGGTATAGCAGGTACAATTTCTGACTGCATTACTTTTACTACATAGCTTTTTATGGCCTGATCGTTCATTGCATTTGTTACCGTATCTATACCAGATAAATAGGCAATTCCTGATGTTAACGTGTGCGAACCGTTTAACAGCCTTACTTTTAGCTCTCTGTAAATTTCTATATCGGGCTTTACAATTACCCCATTATCAACTTGTTTAAAGCTTAACAGTTCAGCAACTTTTTCATCGCCTTCTATGGCCCATAACCTATATGGTTCGGCCATAATCAATAAGTTATCGCTATACCCTAATTGTTCTTTAAGTTTATCTAAAGTAGCATCATCGGGTTTACCGGGCACTATCCTATCAACCAGAGAATTACAGAAGTGAGCATGGGCTTTTAACCAACTTAAAAACTCAGGTTCAAGAACATTAAATTCTGCCAGTTCAATTACAATAGACTCTAGTTTTTTGCCATTTTCGGGGATTAGTTCTGTTGCTATAATAACAATATCGGCAGCTTTGGTATCGCCTAATGCTTTATACCTGGCATGTAGTACAGCCAATAGTTTTGCTGGGAAAGAAACGGGAGGGTTTAAATTAATGTTTTCCTTTAATAAGGTAATACCTACCTCGGTTGTATTCGAAACAACAACCTGTAAATCAACACTCTGTCCTATCTTTAATATCTCGCTCCATTCTTTATCAGCCGATAATACCCTGCTGATGGATGAAGATATGATATTCTCTTTAATAGTCTGGCCATTCTCTAAGCCTCTAACACAGATGGTATACAGACCATTTTGCTCATTAAAATCGTTCAAGTCGCCTTTACTGGTCGATTTAACTACAGCTACCCTACCGTTAAATATGCCCTGACGGTTAGCTTTATCAATAAAATAATCTGGAAGGCCACGTAGTAAAACGCCGGTTCCAAACTGTAATACCTTTTCAGGAAGATTTAGTAATGTGTTATCTGGAATGATAACGTTTTCATTATTTATGCTCTTTAAAATATTTTTAGAAATAATCATGTTGAAATTTCGGTCTGTCTAAAACAATTCTACATAATTATTATAAGGAATAGCCATTTTAAGACGAAATTATTTACGCAATCGTTATCGTTACAATTGATTGCAACTGCTTTCTAAAATTGCAAAAAATTAAAGCTGTGTTAGCCAAAAAGATCGCTGCTCAGGTAGCGGTCTCCCCTGTCGCATGCAATAAATACAATAAGGCCCGATTCCAATTCTTCGGCCAGCCTTAGTGAACATGCCAGTGCTCCACCTGTGCTCATACCTGCAAATATGCCTTCTACTTTGGCAAGCTTGCGTGCAAGTTCTGTAGCTTCCTGCTGCGAAACGTCCATTACCCTATCAACCCTGCTTGGGTCAAATATTTTTGGCAAATAAGCCTCTGGCCACCTTCTTATTCCGGGAATTGATGATTCTTCGGTTGGCTGACAACCCACAATCTGTATAGCCGGGTTCATTTCCTTTAAGAACATAGAGTTCCCCATAATGCTTCCGGTTGTGCCCATTGAGCTAACAAAGTGAGTAATTTGCTGATTGGTGTCTCTCCAGATCTCCGGACCGGTAGTTTTATAATGGGCAAGGTAGTTATCAGGATTAGAGAATTGGTTTAATAAAAAATAGCCCGGTTGTGCTCCTTTTTCTTCTGCATAGTCGCGGCACACCTCAATAGATTCAAGCAAGGTAACCTTTGCGCCATAGGCTTCCATGGTAAGGGTACGTTCGCGGGTTGAATTGGAGGGCATTACCAGCTCAATCTCCAGGTCGTAAATACCGGCAATCATAGCTAAGGCAATACCTGTGTTTCCGCTGGTAGCTTCTATCAGTTTAGTTCCTTTTTTAATATCTCCGCGGTCCATCGCACTGCGGATCATGTTTAATGCTGCCCTGTCTTTTACACTGCCGCCGGGGTTGTTCCCTTCCAGCTTGGCAAAAATTTTAACATTCGGATTGGTATGTAACCTTTGGATTTCTACAAGTGGTGTGTTTCCTACAAACTCAACTATATTTCCCATTATTAAACTATGCTATTCTCTGGTTTACAATTTTATTAAAGACTCTGATTTTAAGACTGTTTGGTTTCGATTACCTTAACTGCCGACTGATGATATACCGTTGAATGCGGAGGTACACTTTTGGTTAACCAAACGTTTCCTCCAATAATACAATCGTGCCCAATAACAGTATCGCCACCTAAAATAGTTGCACCAGAATAGATAATTACATGATCTTCAATGGTTGGGTGCCTTTTAATACCCTCCATGTACTTTTCTACGCTTAATGCCCCAAGGGTTACTCCCTGGTACATTTTTACATAATTGCCGATAACAGTGGTTTCGCCAATAACAAGGCCCGTTCCGTGGTCAATGTAAAGGTATTCGCCAATTACTGCACCCGGGTGAATATCTATACCTGTAATTGAGTGTGCATATTCGGTAAGGATTCTGGGTACTATTGGAATTTCGGCCTGCAGCAAAGCATGGGCAATTCTATATATGGCAATAGCAAGGAAACCGGGATAACTTCTGATGATTTCAAACTCGCTTTTGGCAGCCGGATCTCCCTGAAGAATTGCTGAAAGATCTGTATTCATCCTTCTGTATAGTTCAGGGATGCTTTCAAATATCTTTTTTGCTTTTGCTTCGTTGTTACAATGCTCGCAGGCTTTTGTGCCGTTTAATATTCGTACCAGCTCTTTTTCTTGTTTTAAAAACAAGCGTTTGATCTCATTAATTGAATAATCTGGCGAGGTTAAGCGTTCGGGATACAACAAATTCATCAAATTCATTGCCCATTCTGCAACTTCATGATTGGATGGTACAGCCTCAATTTCAAGCTGTTTCTTATAAATATGAAGATAAAATTCCTCGTTCATTTTAATGAGTGGTGTTTGATTTTAGCGTAAAGAAACGAAACAAATCACAATCATGCTAATTTGATTGTTTCTATGATTAAAAACCGACAAATTCCCACGCGCTTATATAGGCATTTTGCTTTTCTGCATAGCTGATAAAGCCCGAATAAAACTCTGATCTGGAAAGTGTAGCACTATCGCCAACAACAACCAGTTTCTTTCTGGCTCTCGTCATTGCTACGTTCATCCTTCTTGTATCGGCTAAAAAGCCTATTGCACCATCGGTATTGCTTCTGGTTAGACCAATGTACACAATGTCTCGCTCTTGCCCCTGGAAACTATCAATAGTATTAATGCTGATTTTATCTTTATATATCATTAGCTGATCTGACCCTGTAATGAGCTCATTAAGTATACGGATTTGCTGTTTATAAGGTGATATAATCGCTATTGTAGGAAAATTAGCCGCTGTATAATGATCAGTTAGCTTAGCAACCAATTGTGCTAAATGTTTTAATAAAAACACGGCCTCTTCTGGGTTGGTAGTACTTGTTCCTTCCAGTTTTTCTTCAAAACCACAACCAGCGGTATCTACAAATTCAAGCGGTGGTTCCTGGGTTAACAATAAGCCGTGTGCAACGTTAGGATGAGCGGTTAATTGATCATTGTAGAATACTAAAGATGGGTAGCCCATTATCTGCGTATTCATTCTGTATTGCTCCTGGAGTAGAACTACAGCTTCTGAATGCATTAAGGTACATTTTTCCATTAATGTATTGCTTAAGCCTTCTTTTGCTGCCTGTGTAGATTTAATGGTTGGTGGCAGCTGGCAATGATCGCCGGCCAGCACCAGCTTTTCGGCCTTTAAAATTGGTACCCAGCAAGCTGGTTCTAAAGCCTGTCCGGCTTCATCAATTACAACAGTTTTATATTTAATGTCTCTAACTGTATAGTGGTTGGCACCAATTAAGGTAGCAGTAATGACCTGGGCTTTTGCTACAACATCATCAATAATGTATTGCTCTGCATTGTTCACCTCTTTCATTATTTTGTGTGCTTCGTTAAACAGTGCTTTGCGCTGTTCCTGCTCTGCCTTGCCAAAATTGCGCTTATACTTATGGGCCATGTTCTTGTACTCGTTGGCCTGTTTTTTAAGTGATCTTAGCTCTTTGGTAGCGCTATGCCCGGCAATTTTACTATCCATAGTTAAGGATACCAAACGCTCAGAAACCCTTGCCGGATTCCCCACGCGCAATACATTCAATCCTTCTTCAGCTAGTTTTTCGCTTAACAGATCTACCGCTGTATTACTTGGTGCAACCACAAGTACCTTCTGTCCATCATTTGCAATTAGCGCCTTAATGGCTTGTACAAGGGTGGTTGTTTTACCTGTTCCCGGTGGGCCGTGAACTATGGCCAGTTCCTGTGCCTGCAAAATCTTGTTAACTGCTTTTTGCTGAACAGGATTTAACTGCGGTACTGCAACAGCTGTTAAACTGGCATCAAACGTAGGTGCTTTTTGCCCTGTTAATACTTCTGTTAAAACAGAATCCGCTACTCTATCTTTTGGTTTTTGCGCCAGTTTAAGCGCATTTTGCATTTCATTATAGCTGTTGTCATCAAACAGCAGATCTATACCTAATTTGCCATCGCTGGCCCAATCTGGCAGTTCTTCTGTTAGTAATGTAATTTTAAGTTTGTTCCCGCTCTGGTGGCTTATTGTCCCTTCAACCCTGTCGTTTTTAGGATCGTGATTAGAAAACAATACGGCCGATGCACCAAACCTAAGCTGATGCGAAATATCATGATGGGTAGTGCGTTCAACCACAACTGTAAGGTAATCGCCCCTACCGGTTTCAGATCCACGAATTGCAATAGGATACCATGTTAATCCGTTTTCACGACGATCGGCTACCGAAGCCGATGCGGTAAGTTTCAGGTAAGAATCGAGGTCTTCCTGTCGCTCAATTTTAAGTAAATCGAGGAGTTTTTTAAAATACTCCATTATAAAAGCACTAGCTGTTTGTGCAGCTTATTAAGTGTTTCCATTGCATCTTTACAAAATCCGGGATGTACTTTTGATGATTGCACAACAGTACTACGCGTAGCCGTAAGCCACCTGAAGCGCGAAGCGGCATCCAATTTGCCAATTGGGCCACTATCCTTTTCGCCCGCACAGATGCGCTCAAAAGCAATCAGATTTGCTTTTAAAACATCGCAGTCCAGATCTGCTTTAAAAACTTCCAATCTGCTTTCATCTAAAGAGATCAGCGCTCTTAAAAACTTTTGTTTTGCACAATACACAACCACACCCACATTAATGAATTCTTCGCGTTCAACCCTTGGAACCACACGAATAACTGCGTACTCAAATAAGTGACTCTCTTGCATTTTGTGCTTCTTTTACAAAAACTTCTGAATTGGCAACTCTCGAAATCAGGAACTGACGATAAACCTGTCTGCCTTCTTCGGCGGTTTCCTGGCCCGACTCATCTGTAAGCCACTCTTCCGGAATCAATGATACAATTGATGTGATCAGTTCATCAGTTAAAATAGCTTTAAACGCTGTATCAACTTCGTTAAGCTCACTTGCCCGAGGCAGCAATACATGATCTTTAACCAGCGCGAAAGGCCTTATAGCCTGCTCTTGCCAGTTTTGCATAGAATGATGGAAGTATAATGATGCGCCATGATCTATAAGCCACAATTCTTTATGCCAGATCAGCATATTGGTATTGCGCGCGGTACGGTCCATGTTGGTTAATAAACAATCTAACCACACAATTTGCGAGGCCAGCCTGGCATCAACAACGGTAACCGTAGGATCGAATGTTATTGCTCCTGAAAGATAATGTAAGGCTAAATTTAAACCTACACTGGCTTTAAGCAGATCCTGAATCTCCTCGTCTGGTTCGGTGCGTCCAAAGGCTTCGTCCAGATTTGCAAAAACTATTTCGGGCACTTTAAATCCAAGTGCCCTGGCAATTTCGCCTCCAATAATTTCTGCAATAAGGGCTTTTACACCCTGTCCGGCGCCCCGAAACTTTAGTACATATAGGAATTCATCGTCGGCCTCTGCAATGGCAGGCATAGAGCCTCCCTCGCGCAAAGGGGTAACATATCGAATTACATTAACAGTCCTCAATTGAGGATGGATTTTATTCATGCCACGAAATTACTGTTTTTTAATAAAAACAGCACCATTCGAATCATTGTCAACATCGCCCCTTACCACAGCCTTTAAGGTAAAGGCTGCTCCTGTCTCGTAAGCATCAACTTTAAATTTATACTGATTGTTTTCCTGACTTGATCCTGTATAGCCATCATGAACGTCTTCTGCTATTTTAACGCCATTTTTATAAAGCTCTACAGATTTGATTTCTAAACGCGAGTGTCCTTCTGTGTACCAGAATGAAAGCACATACTCTCCGTTTTCATTGATCTTTCCGGTAGCATTCATTTCTAATGTACCAAAGTCTTTTCCTTTTATTGCTGATGGTTTCCACTCTGCAACCAAGGCACCGTACTTTTTAAACTTGTCGTATTTTTCAGGGAAATAAAGCGGTAACGAATACTGGTTACGGTTTACTACTGTAATTGCACTAAAATCGGAAAGTTTAGGTACGGTTACGGCTTGTGTATAAACCGGCGAATATACATTGGCGCGGGTACCATCAGTAGTATATCTGATCTGTGCACCCTCTACGTCGCTTTCCAGTTTTATAGTAAAGCCATTTGCCCCTTTTTCGTTACTGATCAATTTAGGCAAAGGCACACGATAGCCAAAACCTGCATTGTCGTAGCGTTTGTAATGGGTTCTTATTCTTTTTTCGAAATCTGGCCATGCTTGTTTTTCATGGGCTGTCCAGCATACCTCTGCTAAAGCCGACATCCTTGGGAAGGTTAAATATTCAAAATATTTTTCAGAGCGATCTTCGTTAATTGGGGCAATTTCCTGTAGTACTGTACCATGAATAAACTGGTCTGACCATAGTGTAGCTTCTGCTCCTAATATTTGCGGGCGGTATTTGGGGTCTAAACCTTCTAACATCGGGTTTAGCTGATAAGCTTTTTCTAAAGAAATTGGCTGCAACCATGTTGCCGCTTTTACCTCGCCAGGTATGTTACTTTCTGCAACGTCGAAATAGCAATACCCTGTTAGTGCCATTACTGAATAGTGACCGGCTTCTGATGCTTTAAAAGCTTTTTTCTGATCGTGCCAGATCATACCAACGGCTTTGTCCTTTAAACCATCTTCTATAATCTCATCCCAGCCTACAATGGTTTTACCGTATCCTTTTACCATTTTCTGGATGCGCTGGTTAAAGTAAACCTGCATTTCTTTTTCGGTTTTAACACCTAGCTCCTGCTTTCTTTTTTGGCAATGCGGGCAGGTTTTCCAGCGGTCGTACTGTGCCTCATCTCCACCTATGTGAATGTATTTGGAAGGGAACAAAGCGAAGGTTTCTTTAAATACATCGGCCAGAAAATCAAAAGTAGACTCTTTACCTACGCAATAAATTTCTTTACTGATAGAGTGTTGCGTTTGAACTGTGTATTGTTCGCCGGTACAGCACAAATCAGGATAAGCAGCTATTGAAGCCAAAGCATGGGCAGGCACTTCAATTTCCGGAATAACATCTACATTTCTGGCAGTAGCATAGGCTACTATTTCTTTAATATCTTCTTGAGTATAGTAGCCGCCGGTACGTTCTGCACCCTCGCCTCGCCATGCGCCTACTGATGTAAGTTTTGGGTATTTTTTAATTTCCAAACGCCATCCGGCATCATCGGTAAGGTGGAAATGTAAAACGTTCATTTTATACATTGCCATCATATCGATAAATTTAAGCACGAAGTGCTTTCCGAAGAAATAACGGGCAACATCGAGCATCATCCCGCGCCACTCATATGATGGGGCATCAGCAATCTCAGCACCTTTAATTTTCCAGATGGTTTTTCTTTGAAGTTGTTTGTTGTAAATTTCTGCAGGCAGCATTTGCAATAACGTTTGGGCACCATAAAAAACGCCGGCAGGACTTGTACCTTCAATTGTGATTACATCGTTTTTAACGCTTAGTTTATAGCTTTCTTTGTTTAGGGCATCGGTTTTGGCCATTGGGGCTCCACCTTTGCTTACCTTTAGCACGATTATGTTTTTTACTGCTTTTTTCTGGTCTGTAACTTCAAAGTTGAAGCCTGTTGCAGGTGATAAAGCCGAATAAAGCAGCTCTGCCTGTTGCTTTAAACCTTTCTCGTAATATATTTTTGTTTGACTGTTAAGGGTAAATGAGGCTCCGTTTTCTTTAATACTTGCCGGAAGCGGTATAATATTGAGCTGGGCATACATAGGCAAAGCGCTTATTAGCAATACGCCAAGCATCACCCATTTTGTTAATCTGGTTTTCATGGTAATATTTAGTTTTGGTTGTGTGTTTAGGTTCTTAACTTCAGGAACAAAGTTTTTACTTTGATCCCTTAACACAATGTTAATCAATTATTTTAAGAGAAAATAATAAGGATTTTAGAGAAAAGGGGAAACAAACGGTTGCATGGATTGATGCAAACGTTTGCGCAAAAAGTAAATAAAAAAGAGGATGTTAAATAACATCCTCTTTTTTACATTTTTTTAGCGTTCGTGCCAATGACAAACTATTTACAATCTTTAAAAGTGGCCGCCTGCGCACGCAGAGCCGAAATATATGGTTTCATTTCATTTGGCTCCCTGCCATATTCAAAAGTAACCTTATGTTTCTTATCTCCATATTCTATTTCAACCCACTCAGCACCACCATCAGCACAATCAGGGCAGCCATAAACTTCCTTTAACTGATTAAAAACACTCAAATCAATGCTATCGGCAAGTTTAGACCAATCAGCTTCTGAGATAGTTCCGGTGCATACTTTTGGAACAGCATTTGGCTTGTTTTCGTACCTTTTATATTCCAGTTTTCCACTGGAAATAAAAAGCTGGTTATTGCAATAACCTACACACATGCCAAATGAAGTACCGTAACTAACTTTTAATTTATTCTCGTCTGTTTTTTTGCAACTGCTAAACACCGCAGCTACTGCCATAAGGCAAAAAAGCATGACTAGTTTTAATGGTTTGGTTCTCATAATTATCTAATTAGTTTTAATAACCTATACCAATATTTACAAGCAAACGCTACACCATTAAAAAAATTTAAACCAATCCGGGAACAGCAACCATCTCGTCAGTATCTTTTGTATAATCGATACCATCAACATCAAAGCCAAACAGGTTTAAGAAATCTCTTTTATAACCAGCCAGATCGCCAATTGTAGGAAGTGATTCTTCGGTAGCTTCAGCCCAAAGTGCTGCAACTTTATCTTGCACATCACTATCCATTTCCCAATCATCTACACGGATTCTGCCCTGCTCATCAGTAGCAATACCGTCTTTACTGTATAAACGATCGGCAAATAAGCGTTGCATCTGCTCTATACATCCTTCGTGCGTACCTTTTTCTTTCATTATTTTATAAAGCAACGAAATGTATAAAGGTATAACTGGGATTGCAGAACTTGCCTGGGTAACCAATGCTTTGTTTACAGAAACAAATGCTTTTCCGTTAATGTCTTTAAGCTTATCGGAAATGGCAAAAGCAGTAGCTTCCAAATGATCTTTTGCTCTGCCGATAGTTCCTTTACGGTAAACCGCTTCAGTAACCGCAGGGCCTATATATGAATAAGCAACAGTGATGGCCTCTGGAGCCAGTAAATTTGCAGCTTTTAATTCGTCGATCCACATTCCCCAATCTTCGCCGCCCATAACGGCAACAGTATTTTCTATTTCCTCTTCGTTTGCAGGTGCAATAGATACTTCAGAAACTACTCCGGTATGGAAATCAACAGTTTTATTAGTAAATGTATTTTCGCCAATTGGTTTTAAAACCGAATTGTGCGTTACACCTGTTATTGGATGCACTCTTTTTGGAGAAGCCAGACTGTAAACAACAAGATCAATTTGCCCTAAATCAGCTTTGATCAGGTCAATCACTTTTTGCTTAATTTCAGTTGAAAAAGCATCACCATTTACACTTTTAGCATATAAACCAGCCTTTTGAGCCTGATCTTCGAATGCAGCAGAGTTATACCATCCCGGCGAAGCCGTTTTACCTGGTGCAGGTGGTTTTTCAAAATAAACGCCAACAGTGGCTGCGCCAGATCCAAATGCGCTTGTTATTCTTGATGCTAATCCAAATCCTGTAGAGGCTCCAATTACGAGAACCCTTTTAGGCCCGTCAATTTCGCCTTTTGACTTTACATAATTGATCTGGTTTATTACATTTTGCTCGCATCCTTTTGGATGTGCCGTAAGGCAAATAAAACCGCGCATTCTAGGTTCTATAATCATATTTATATTTTTCGTTTGAGTGGCAATATTAAGGTTTTTTAAAAAGATATCTGTTATAATATTCTATTATCCTGTTAAAGCATATCTTAAGCCATTCGGTATACAGCTCGGGTCTGGCTTTTATATCCTCTTCCAGCATTGTCATATTTATATATTTGAATTCAGATACTTCCTGGGCATTTGGATGGGGCTCCTGGTTGCTTATGCCAAAAAAAACATGGTCGTATTCATTCTCCGAAAGGCCGCTTGCAAGTTCAGCATGATAGGTAAAGTTAAAACCATATTCAAGGTTGCATTCCATCCCCATCTCTTCATTTAATCTTCGGTGGGCTGCTTCAAGTGTTTCTTCTCCCAATCTGGGATGACTGCAACATGTATTGGTCCATTTACCTCCAGAGTGGTATTTATCGTCGGCCCTTCTTTGTAAAAGCAACTCGCCATTCGTATTAAATATAAAAACGGAAAATGCACGATGAAGCTTTCCTGCCAAATGGGCTTCCATTTTTGGCATTGTTCCAATTACATTATCATGCTCATCAACAAGTATTACGCTTTCTTCATCCACTGGTTTCTCTGTCATCATTATAATTTTTGTCTGCTTTTAAACTTCCTAAAGTTGTTAAACAGAACTGTACAAAATCGAATCCGAATGCAAAAATGATATAAATGTTTTGATATGAGTAAAAGAACATGCATTTTTATTTACATGAAACAGAAATTGTTAACGCTTATTTCGCTTGTATTACTTTGTTATTTTCCATTTACAACGTACGCCAATGAAATTTTAACAACAGGTACCTTAACTTGTGAATATGCAAATAATCCGCTGGGTGTTCAATCTAAAGCTCCCAGATTAGGCTGGATCATAAATGCCGAGCAAAGAAACACGCAACAAATTGCATGGCAAATACTGGTTGCTGATAACCAGGCTACTCTTGATAAAAACATTGGGAATATCTGGGATTCTAAGAAGGTTACCTCTAATCAATCCATCCAAATTGCCTATAAAGGAAAGGTTTTGGAACCTGCAAAAGTCTACTACTGGAAAGTAAAAGTATGGGACAACCACGGAAATGTTTCAGTATGGAGCAAGCCTGCTATGTGGCAAATGGGTTTATTGAACAGCAGCGACTGGATTGGGGCTAAGTGGATTGGCTATGAGGAATTACCTGCTGCTGAACGTATTGTACCTGCAATACATTTAAGGGGTAACTTTACTCCGAAAAACGATATACTCCCTCTGTTTAGAAGAAACTTTTCTATTAAAGGAAAACTTAAAAGTGCAACTGCATTTATCTCGGGATTAGGCCATTTTGACCTTAGCGTTAACGGATCGAAAGTTAGCGACCATATATTGGATGCCGGATGGACTGAATATGATAAGCATGCGCTGTACGTAACTTTTGATTTAACAGATCAGCTAAAAAAAGGCGAAAATACCATAGGTGTTATGCTGGGCAATGGTTTCTATTTTATACCAAGAGATGATCGATACAGAAAGCTAACAGGTGCTTATGGATTTCCTAAGTTAATTTGCCGTATTCTGCTTGAGTATAGTGATGGTAGTAAAGAGAACATTGTGAGTGATGAGCGCTGGAAAACTTCTCCATCTCCAATAACCTATACCAGTATTTATGGCGGCGAGGATTACAATGCAAACCTTGAACAAAAAGACTGGGATAAACCTGTATTTGATGATGCGAAATGGAAGAATGCAATAATTGTACAGGGTTCGCCCGTTTTAAACTCGCAAACCGCAGAGCCGGTAAGGATATTTGAGAACTTTACACCAATCAAAATATCAAGTCCTAAGCCCGGCATATGGGTTTACGATATGGGTCAAAATGCTTCTGCAATTCCGGCAATAGAAGTAAATGGTAAAAAAGGTGCGGTATTACGGATTACTCCTGCTGAACTGCTAAATCCTGATGGAACTGTAAACCAATCTGCCTCGGGCGTGCCACATTATTACGATTATACCTTGAAAGGAGTAGGTAACGAGAAATGGCAGCCACGTTTTACTTATTATGGTTTTAGATATGTGCAGGTTGAAGGGGCTGTTCCTGAAAAAGAAGAAAACCCTAACAATTTACCTGTATTAACTTCCTTAAAAAGTCTTCATCTTAGAAATTCAGCTGAGAACATTGGCAGTTTCAATTGTTCAAATGAGCTGTTCAACAAAACATTTAAACTTATAGATTGGGCAATTAAAAGCAATATGGTAAGTGTTTTTACAGATTGTCCGCATCGCGAAAAATTAGGCTGGCTAGAAGAAGCGCACCTGATGGGAGGCTCAGTTCAATACAATTATAATATTGCCTCGCTTTGCAGGAAAATAGTTAAAGATATGATGGCAGCCCAGACCAAGGAAGGCTTAATCCCTGATATTGCTCCGGAATATACTCATTTTGATGGCGGTTTTAGAGATTCTCCGGAATGGGGAAGCAGTGGTGTAATAGTGCCATGGTATACTTACAAATGGTACGGAGATAAGGATGTGCTTGAAGAAAGCTACCCAATGATGCAGAAATATGTTGCTTACTTAAGCTCAAAAGCAACCAATCATATGCTTGATCATGGTTTGGGAGATTGGTATGATATAGGGCCAAATTCGCCGGGCGAAGCTCAGCTCACTCCCAAAAAGCTTACTGCAACTGCCATTTACTACTATGATATTGACATTATTACTAAAGTTGCCAGGTTGTTGGGTAAAACTGAGGATGCAAAAAAGTATGAAAAACTAGCTTTACAAGTGAAAAATGCTTTTAACGCAACTTTTTTTGACAAAGAAACCAAACGATATTCTACTGGGAGCCAAACTGCCTACGCCATGGCCCTTTATATGAATCTTGTTGAACCTGAATATATAGAGGCTGTAGTAGCTAATCTGGTTAATGAAATTAAAGGTAGAAACAACAGCCTTACAGCAGGCGATATTGGTTACCGGTATGTTCTAAAAGTGTTGGATGATGCAGGACGTTCGGACATAATTTACGACATGAACAGCAAATCTGATGTGCCGGGTTATGGCTGGCAGCTTGAACATGGGGCAACTGCACTTACAGAATCGTGGCAGGCTTATGGTTTTGTATCAAACAATCATTTTATGCTGGGCCATTTAATGGAATGGCAATATAGTGGCCTAGGGGCATAAAGGCGGAAAATGATGCTATTGCTTTTGATAAGCTTGAAATAAAACCGGAACAGGTAGGCAATATAACACATGCACAGGCCAGCTATAAAACTCCTTACGGGAAAGTTGTTTCGGCATGGAACAAAACTGCAAACAGCTTTGAACTTAGAGTTGATATTCCGGTAAATTCTAAAGCAACTATCTATATTCCAGCTACTCAAAGTGCTGCTCTTTATGAAGGAGTAACCCCTATCAAAGATTTGAAAGAGGTTACTTTTAAAGGTTTTAAAAATGGTTTAGCAGTTTTACAGGTCGGCTCGGGCAGTTACAATTTTAAGGCTGTAACTAATCCTTAGGCTTTAAGGGCAAAGGAACATCTTCATTAAAAGGAACCTGTTTTCTGAGCATTTTACCTGCATAGCCGGAAAGGTATAAGTAGTAATCTGATGGTATATCATCCTCAAATTTCACAAAGGTGCTTGCTCCAATCGGTGGATTTTTAGAGACTTTGAAAATAGCTGTCCCTTCGTCTACTTCATCAAACATGGCTACATAAAGCATCTCTGCACCATTTTTTATTGCGGTAGAGAGTTGTTTCCAAAAGAACCTACCCCTATTTCTTGGGATTTGATTTGAAGGCGATTTTGGGTTCATATTATGCCAGCTAAAGCCGGGAAACACTACCCCAACATAATCCAGTTTATTCTGTTTGCACCAGGCAATATCTCCTTTCTGCACTTCTGCATATTTGCTATAAGTAGCTTCATTGCTGTACCGCCCAATAGTCCAGGGATGAACAATGTCGGCTTTTTTTATGATGTCATGAAGCCTTGGGTTTTTCTCTGTGTCGTTTCCAAATTCACGCCAGTAAGTTGGTACGCCTAACATTACAGAGCAGCCTCCGTATACAGGGTCGTTCTTTAAAAAATCGACCATTTTTTCTACATCCTTAAGGGTGTATTTACGGTTGTCGTTAAATCCGACGCCCCATAAAACTACCAGAGGTTTGCCGTTATGGTACAAATAGGTTTGGTTGTTTCCCTGACTGGTTATTTTCATGCTATCAACCAGGTTTTTCCAATCGTTAATGAGTACAGGTACATCAACACTATCTCTTGTACCCGACAAATCGTACATTACGGAGATAGCCCTTCCATACTTTTGTGAGGATTTTAAAGCATTTTCAAGTACTTTATTGAAATGGTTGCGACCAGATTTCCCTCTGATTTCTGCAACAAACCGTTGCATAAAAACACCATCGAGCCCATAATCTTTCATCCATTTAAAATGAGTTTCAACAGTTGATGCATCATGAGCACTGGGCAGGTAGGCAGGGCTGCCATCAGCATGTACAAAAGATGTTTGATATACTTTTTTTAGCTCACTTGTTTCGGGCCATAAATCAACATTTGTACTTCCCGGTTCAAATTTTCCTTTAGATTGGTAATGATACCAGCCGCGGCCGGCACCATCGTCAGGTGCGTTATGCCAGCCCTGATAGCCGGCCATTATTAAACCTTTATAACTTTTAAACCGAGATGCTTTACTGTGTTTACTTTGCGCAAATACAGTACCCGTAAACAATAATGCAGTAAGTAAAACTGTATGCTTTATATTCATAAAATTTAAAAATCAGAGTAATCGGTTGGAACTATGAATTGGGTATCATTTCTGGAAACGTTATTTTGATATTCGGGCAAAGCTGATACTCGCTTCCATTTAGGATCGGCACTAAAAACCTTCCAATGTTCATCTCTTGATTTTTTGTCGCTGTAAGTGGTTAAATACATTAGATTTGGCATACGGCTACCGGCCAATACCTCTCCGTAAAACACTGCCTGACTGCCTATACGATCAAATATTTCTACTTCTTCATTATTGAACATCTGAACCTTGTTTATATGCTGTTTTTCGGAAGCACTCTCGTAGCTACGTAATTCATAAATACGCTCGCTTTTGGCATTACTGAATACTGGTTTCTTTAACATTGGCATTCCGGAAAATGCTTCTAAAATGATATTTTCTTTTCTTACAAACGCGGCATCATTATAAGCGGAATTTACATACTCTGCTCCTTTTACTGCCAGTTCTTTATCCTTTAAAAGCAATTGCGACACCTCACTAAACTGTTTTAGCGATTGAAACGCAAGAAAAACATAGATCTTTTTATCAGTAGCTGTGTCTATATCCGCAGCTTTAAATACACCTACGGTTTTAACGCCCAAGCGGTGTGCGGCAGGCACATAAGCTTCTGAAAGATACTTATCTACCCTATCTTCCTGAACTTTACTTTTAAGATGGTATACTGTTATTTGATAAAATTGTTTTGGAGGCGCAACAGCAATCGATTGCATTACACTACCAAGAAGAAAGACAATAACCGCTGTGTAGCGATTAAACAAAGTTTTTGATTTCATGTGCTTAGTTTGATTTATGTACTAAAACTAGATAATTTACTGCAAATTAAAGAAATAACAACAAATTCGTTGCGTTACTCTACTACTCTAATCTATTTCAAGAATGGTTTTGGCAAGATTAATCATCCGTTCAGTTCCAGTATACTTGCCGTGTTCATCTGAAAGTTTTACTACCTCTGTCCACTCCCCGTCTTTTGGCTGGGCTTCAGTCATTTTTATAACAATATTCATTGCTGCAGGCCCTGCATCGTTTGTAAGATTTGTACCTATGCCAAATGACATTCCAATCTTATCGCGACAATGATCGGCAATGCGTGCTACCTTTTCATAGTTCAGTCCATCAGAAAAAATTATGGTTTTGGTTTTAGGATCGATACCCATGCTATTGTAATGCGAAATCACTTTATCGGCAAAAAGCAATGCGTCGCCGCTATCGTGTCTAACGCCATCAAATAGTTTTGAAAACATTTTATCGAACTGCTTAAAGAATACTTCGGTGGTGTAAGTATCAGATAGTGCTATGCCCAAATCGCCCCTGTACACCTCCACCCAATGTTCTAATCCGGTAGCGTTAGCCATTTTAAACCCATAACGGGCGGCATGAAACATAAACCATTCATGGGCATGGGTTCCGATGGGTTTTGTTCTGTGAATCATGGCCATATGAACATTGCTGGTGCCTATAAATGAACCCTCTCCATATTGGCTAAGGGATTGAAGTACTAATCTGTGTACCTGGTAAGAGTATCGGCGACGTGTACCAAATTCGGCTACTGTTACGCCCAAACGGCGGTAGTTTTCTATCTTTTCTTTAGTATGGTTAATTACCTCGTCGTTAGATATTCTTTGAGAATCATTAAGAATGTAGAATAGTTCGCAAATGAGCGACATTAATGGCACTTCCCATAAAATGGTACGGTACCATAGCCCTTCTACATGCACTTCTAGCTGATCTCCGTTTTGCGTAACATGTACCTCTTCGGGATTGTAGCGATATCCTTCTAAAAAATCAAGGTATACAGGATCAAGATATGGACAATTTACCTCCAAAAAATGTTTCTCTTCTTTGCTTAGTTTTAATGTTGCCATTTCATTTACAGCTTCTTTTAAAGCTTTAGCAAAACCATCTGGAAAAGAATGCTTACCCCGGTTTATAAATGCATACCGAGCCTTTGCCGACGGGAATAAACGAATTACCCCCTGCTGCATGGTAAATTTATAAAAATCGTTATCGAGAATTGATGATAGCACTGGCAAAAGAGATAAATTCATGTTCTAATTTATTCATTTTTCCTGAAGAAATTATTAGCATACTCTGACGGTGTTACACCAAACTGTTTTGTAAAAGCCCTGCCTAATTGAGATTGAGAAGTAAAACCTGTAAGATCAGCTATTTGCTGAATTTTGTAATTTGTTTCGACAAGTAGTTCTGCCGCCTTTTTAAGTCGTGTGATGTTGATGAGCTCATTTGGCGAAAGATTAGAAACAGACTTTATTTTGCGATAGAATGTTGCCCGGCTCATGTTTAGCGTTTCGGCAAGTTTATCTACATCCAAATCTCGGTTTGCAATGTTTTTAACAATAAAATCGTTTAGCTTTTCTAAGAGGATTTCATCAGGTTTGGTATGTGCAATGCTTTTTATATGAATTAGAGGCGAGCGAACAAAGTAATCTTTTAGCTGATTTCTATTGAACAACAGGTTTTGAATTTGAACCTGTAAGTGCTGCGGTGAAAACGGTTTCTCTATATAAGCATCGGCCCCAATTTCCAATCCTTCTATTTTTGATTGAAATGCACTTTTTGCGGTTAAAAGGATAAGTGGTATGTGGCTATAATCGAGATTGGTTTTTACCTGACGGCATAATTCGTAACCATCCATAACCGGCATCATTACATCACTAACTATTAATTGTACGGCATTATCCTTTAGCATATCAAGTGCAACCTGGCCATTAGATGCTGTAATGCAATTGTAGGTATCACCTAATTCCTTTGCGATAAACTGAAGGATGTCTGCGTTATCATCTACCAATAATATTAATGGCCTGCCTTCTTTTGTTATGTTTTCTGTTTCAAAATCCTGCTCCTGCTGAATTGGAATTGTTATAACTTCTTGCTGAACTGGTTTTTCTGTGAATGTTGGGGTTGATGGGTAAAATGGCAGATTCAGTTCAAATACATTCATGTCGTTTTCATCGGCATGAAAAGTTAAAGTACCGCCATGTAATATTGATAAAGACCGGGCAAGTGCCAGGCCTATACCTGTGCCTATTTGATTTGATGTTTCCTTTAATCGTACAAAAGATTCGAAAATTCTTTCCCTCATTTCCTGAGGGATTAAAAAGCCATCATTTTTAACTGTAATGGTATACTGATTGGTGTTTGGCTCTGGATTAAGTAGCAGCACCTCGACCCTTTTTTCTGAATATTTTATGGCATTGCTCAATAAATTGCTTAAAATTTTATTTAATGCTTCTTCATCTGCATTGCTGTAAAATTCTGTTTGTGGCAAATTGAGCTGGAAATAGATCTGCTTTTCTTCGGCGGCATTTTTGAACCGCAGGTAATGCTCCCTCAAAATTTCACTGATGTTACTTTTCATCAGGTTAAGGCTGTACTCTCTGGACTCTATTTTTCTGAAATCGAGCAACTGGTTTGTTAAATGCAATAACCTGTCGGCATTCTTTTCCATGGTTAGGAGATAGTTAAGTACCTCCGGCGCAGGGGCATATTTTTTTATAACTGTTTCCAGTGGCCCTTTTATTAAAGTAAGCGGAGTTCTAATCTCATGTGTTATCTGGGTAAAGAATTCAATTTTAGCTTCGTAGATTTCCTTTTCTTTTTGGTTCTCCAGCTGCTCTATCCTTCGCTTATTTCTGAGCTTGATTTTATTGTTTGTGTATAGTACAAGTGCATAAACCGTAGCAATAGATAAAATAAGATAAAGAAAATAAGCCCAACCACTTAACCAAAATGGCGGAGATATTTCTATAATCAGTTTTCTGGGAGTTTCGTTCCATACCCCGCTGCTGTTTGCCCCCTTTACCAGAAAGGTATAATTACCGGGACTAAGTTTTGTATAGAACACCCTTCTGTTCTTTTTGAGATAGGTAAAATCTTTATCGACCCCTTCCAGTTTATAGGCATATTCTGCTGTTTCGTGGTCAGTGTATGCCAATGCTGCAAAATCAATACTAAAGGTAGACTGGTCGTATTTAAGCTTGATCTTATCTGTATAGGATATTGATTTTTTAAGTGGAGAGCCTTCGGTATTGATTAATAACTCTTGATTAAACACCTGAAATCCTGTAATGTACACCTGAGGTATAATGGTATTTTGCTTAAACTTAGCGGGATTAAAACTTACCAATCCGTTTACACTACCAAAATAAATTTGACCTGCAGCATCCTGAAATGATGAATTATAATTAAACTGATCACTTAACAGGCCGTTGGCCGTAGTATAAATCCTTATTTTTTTTGATGCAGGGTTATAACTGATTAGTCCTTTAGATGAACTTATCCACAGGTTGCCTGCTTTATCTTCTTCAGTTTTATAGAAAACATCGCTCGGGAAGCCATCCTTAGTACCATATCTTTTAAAGGTTTTATCTGAAGGATTAAATTGGTTTAAGCCATTTTCTGTGGTAATCCAAAGCATTTTATTGGCCGATATAAATACGCCGTTCACAAAATTATCACTTAAGCTATTTTCGTTTTTAGGATCGTTTTTATAGATACCCTGCCTATTCGTTTTAGCGTTAAAATATAAAAGACCGCCGCCTATGGTTGCTGTCCAGATGGTACCATTGTCATCCTCTGTTATGGCTGTATAATGAAAATCGTGAGGAACCTGAGTAATGAGACTAAAATCGCGGGTGGCTTTATTATAGCGGTGCAATCCATATGAAGTACCAACAAGGATTTCTCCGGAACGGGTTTGATAAATGCAATCGACAAAGTTACTTTTAAGTGCGTTTGGTTGATTGCTTTTATCGTAATGTCTTATTACCTGGCCCGATTTTATATCCAGTATATCCAGCCCCTGCTCGTACGTACCAATCCATAATTCATCGCCTATAGCTTTTAAACCATGAATATTGGTATGTGCAATACTGGTTTTAGAGCCGTCGGGTATATATGCTGAGAAATCGCCATTTGACGAGATCTTGTTTACTCCAACATCTTCTGTACCCACCCAAAGGTTTCCGTATTTATCATTACATATCTCGCGGATGGCATTTCCGCTTAGCGACCGCTTATTATTCTGAGGGAAAAACTTATCAAAAAAAGTAAATGGTTTTGGGTAATAATTAACCCCGCCAAAATATGTTCCTACCCATATACCGCCCTCCTTATCTTTTGCAAAGGTGTAAACTGCATTATCTGATATGGCATATGGATCGTTTGGATTTTTACGCAGGTTAGTATACTTTCCTGTTTTTATATTGCAAACAAACACGCCTGATTCTGTAGCCACCCAGTACTCATCGCCCTCGTTATGAATAAAGTTTTTAGCATAAATGCTTGTTTTATCTTTATTAAAGGTTAAAATATCCTTATAGCTTAAAGTGGCAAGATCAAACAGTTTTACGCCCTGATGAGAGGTAGCAATCAGAATTGAATTTGATTCGGTAGCATATATTTTATCTATCCAATGCGAGATAACCGGTGCCGAATCTTTAAAAACGTTGAATGAGGTAAAAGTATCATTTGCTTTGTTATACTTTCTTAGCAATCCATCTGGTGATGATACCCATAATGTTCCATCTTTAGAAAAGGTTGTTGCTGTTGCTTCGAAATCCTGATGCTTACTAAACTCCTGGAAAGCGCCTTTGCTCTTGTTATACTTATAAAGTTTGCGATCGGCAATAAAGCAAATTTCGCCATTGCCATGGCTTTTCATATCCCAAACTCCTTTATTAATAGTTATTGGAACAAGTTTAAACTGCTGTGTAGTATCATTATAACAATACAGACCATTTGATGTACCTACCCAGAGTTGTTTTTTTGCATCCTCAAAAATCGCCCTGATCACGTTATTTCTGAGACTTGTAGTATCGCCTGGTTTGCTACGAAATACCTTAAAGCTGTAGCCATCAAACCTGTTTAAGCCATCTTTTGTACCAAACCATAAAAAGCCTTTTGAATCTTGAACTATACTAAAAACTGAATTGTACGACAAGCCTTGCTCTACCTGATAATGCCTGAAATAATAAGGTTGAGCCTTGATAAGGTTCAAAAAAACAAAGAGGAAAAGAGCAGTAGTAATTAGCTTTTTCAAGTTTAGTTTGTAAATGGTTAAGGTTACAATTACCAGGCGGTTCTTGAATGGGCCAAATTAATTAATTTCAAAACAAATTGCGACGATTTGAATAAATTTTGAGCCAATTTGTCAAAACATAATTCCTTTATTTGAATATTCGTTCGGCCTGTTTGACAAGGATGAACACACAAATCATTAAACCAAGTATTCATTTATGAAATTATTCTCTTACTTAATCGGGCTTTGCCTTTCCCAGTCGTTAATCGTATCGGCACAGTCGCAAAACTGGAAGCCGGTGCCAGGAAAAATCTCGACACCCTGGGCTGAGAAGCTAAATCCTGCAAACCCACTACCTGAGTATCCACGACCACAATTGGTACGAGCCAATAACTGGAAAAATTTAAATGGTTTATGGAACTATTCTATCAACCATAAAAATGAAAGTGAACCCAAAGCATACCAAGGCAAAATATTGGTTCCTTTTGCAGTTGAATCATCTTTATCTGGTGTAGGCAAAACAGTTGGTAAGGACAGTTTGTTATGGTACCAAACCAGTTTTGCTGTACCAGCTAACATGAAAAACACCGTTTTATTGCATTTTGGTGCGGTAGACTGGAAGTCGGAAATTTATTTAAACGGCAAAAAAGTTGGTACACATGAAGGTGGATTTGATCCGTTTTCGTTTGATATTACTCCTTTCTTAAAAAAAGGCGGTAAACAAGAATTAACTGTTAGTGTTTGGGACCCAACGGATAATGGCCCTCAGCCTAGAGGTAAACAACAAATAAAACCAGAAGGTATTTGGTATACTCCGGTTACCGGAATATGGCAAACAGTTTGGTTAGAAGGTGTTGCTAAAAGCTATATTGCATCAACCAAACAAACACCAGATATTGATGCAAAATCTTTAACAGTCTCGGCCGATGTGCAAGCTGCACAAGCTGGTGATAAATTAAAAATTAGTGCTTTTGATGGAGCTACCAAAGTTTCGGAACAAGAGGTAGATGCTACTGAAACGGCTACATTGGTTATTGCAAACCCTAAATTATGGTCGCCATCAAGCCCTTTCCTATATGATTTAAAAGTTGCATTGGTACGTAATGGAAAAACTGTTGATGAGGTGAAGAGCTATTTTGCTATGCGCAAATCATCAATGGGTCCGGATGCCAATGGGATCCAAAGAATGCTGTTGAATGACAAATTTGTGTTTCAATACGGACCATTAGACCAGGGATGGTGGCCAGATGGCTTATATACTGCCCCTACTGATGAAGCTTTGAAATTCGACATTGTTAAAACCAAAGAAATGGGCTTTAACATGATCCGCAAGCACATAAAAGTTGAGCCAGCACGTTGGTACTATGAATGCGATAAACAAGGTGTTTTAGTGTGGCAGGATATGCCAAGCGGTGATTTGGGTAACCAATGGGAACCTAATTTAGGCACTATGGGTGGTACTGATAAAGATCGCTCTGCAGAGTCTGAAGCCATATACCGTAAGGAATGGAGCAAAATCATGGACGATTTACACAATTTCCCAAGTATTATTGTGTGGACTCCGTTTAATGAGGCATGGGGACAGTTTAAAACCAAAGAAATTGCAGAATGGACTAAAGAAAAAGATCCTTCGCGCCTGGTAAACAGTGCCAGTGGTGGTAACCACGTTGTAACCGGCGATATTGTTGATTTACACCACTACCCTAACCCAAGAATGCCTCGCCCTGATTTATTCGGCCCAACCCATGCTATTGTTTTAGGTGAATATGGTGGCTTAGGTTTGCCTGTACCCGGACATAGCTGGAAAGAAAAAGACAACTGGGGATATCAGACATTTAAGACTGCCGATGAGCTATTTGATAAGTATGCTTCATTTATGAAAGAGATGGAAGGACTAATTAAAAAAGGACTTTCGGCAGCGGTATATACTCAAACTACTGATGTTGAACAAGAAACCAATGGACTAATGACTTATGACAGAAAGGTTATTAAAGTGCCTGCAACCAAGTTAAAAGAGGTTACAGACAAACTTTACAACCCTGATCTTGTTAAAATGAACCCATAAAAAACGATTTGTACGGAGAGGTGTTTTTTTCACCTAACCCCGGTAAGAATCTTGGCTTTACAGCTAATTTTCGACCGGGGTTTTTTCATTCCATATTATTCATACATTTGCCGCAATATTTTTAGAAGCCATGGGTCATCATAAACACATCCAAAAGCTAAGTGCTGCAGGTTTATTAATTAGTCTAGGTATCATCTACGGAGATATCGGTACCTCTCCTCTCTACGTATTTAAGGCAATTATCGGTGATCGGCTGATTACACAGGACCTTATTTTAGGAGGTTTATCGTGTATAGTGTGGACACTTACCTTACAAACCACCATTAAATACGTTGTTATTACTTTACAGGCGGACAACAAGGGTGAAGGTGGAATTTTTTCTCTCTTCTCTTTGGTTAAACGAAAAGCCAAATGGCTGATTATACCTGCTATGGTTGGTGGGGCTGCTTTACTGGCTGACGGAATAATGACTCCGGCCGTTACGGTTTCGGCCGCTATTGAAGGCTTAGGGCTTATTTACCAAGATTTACCTACTGTACCTATTGTACTGGCCATAATTATTTTTCTATTTGGCTTACAGCAATTTGGAACCTCGCTTGTGGGTAAGGCCTTTGGTCCTATTATGTGGCTTTGGTTTACCATGATTGCTGTTCTGGGTTTTGTTCATATTATGGAGTTGCCAATAATATTAAAGGCTATTAATCCTTATTATGCTTACCATATTCTTACTACTAACCCAGAGGCCTTTTTAATAATCGGAGCGGTATTTTTATGTACTACCGGAGCCGAGGCCCTGTATTCAGACTTAGGCCATTGTGGACGCTCTAACATCAGAATTAGCTGGATCTATGTAAAGATATGTTTAATACTAAACTACATGGGCCAGGGTGTTTGGTTGTGGAATTTACAAGGTACACACCTGGGCGATGTAAATCCATTTTACCACTTAATGCCAGACTGGTTCCTGATATACGGTATTGCTATTGCAACTGTTGCTGCTGCTATTGCCAGTCAGGCCCTTATTTCGGGCTCGTTTACGCTTATTGCAGAGGCTGTAAGGTTAAACCTTTGGCCTAAGGTTAAAATTAATTATCCGAGTGAGCAGAAAGGTCAGTTATATGTACCATCAATGAACTGGATATTAATGGTTGGTTGTATAATTGTTGTGTTGATTTTCCAGAAATCAGTAAATATGGAGGCCGCATATGGTTTATCTATTACGGTTGCCATGTTAATGACTACTATTCTGGTTTCTGTTTTCCTATTAAGGAAAAAGGTTCCAAAATATTTAATAGGTATATTCCTGCTTATATATGGCATTATTGAACTTACGTTTTTGGCTGGAAATGCTGCAAAAATTCTTCATGGTGGATGGTTTACTTTAATTCTGGGTATTACATTGTTCTCGGTTATGTGGACATGGCATAACGGACGCAGAATTAGAAACAGATACATGAAGTTTGTGGATATTCAGGATTTTTATCCGCTGATTAGGAACATAAGTGCTGATAAATCTATTGCCAAATACTCATCTAACCTGGTATACTTAACCAGTGCCAATTTTAACACCGAAATTGAGTCGTCGGTTATTTATTCTATTATTCAAAAACACCCTAAAAGAGCAGATGTTTATTGGTTGCTGCACGTAGACGTTACTGATGAGCCTTATACCCTTGAATATGAAGTAGACCAAATGATACCTGGAAAATTGATTAGAATTGATTTTAGACTAGGTTTTAGGGTTGAACAAAGGGTGAATGCATTGTTTAGAAAAGTGGTTGAAGAATTGGTTCACAGTGGTGAAATTGATATCACAAGTAAATATGAGTCGTTAAAGGCTCAAAAGATTCCCGGAGATTTTAGATTTGTTGTTTTAGAGAAGATTATTTCGAACTCTAACAGCTTGAAATTTATTGAAAGGGTTACTATGTCTTATCACAGAATATTAAAGCTTTTAAGTATTTCTGAGAAGAGAGGTTTTGGACTAGACTCTAGTTTTGTTACCGTAGAAAAGGTACCATTACTGGTGGATATACCCGAGCCGATCATCTTAAAAAGGATAAAATAGGTTTATTTTGTGAGAGCAGAAAAATGAAGGGTAATGAGAATTAATGAGTTAAGTAAATACTCAAAAATATTTCTTAATTTATTTAGTAGAATAACATTATAATCCTATCTTTGCACCCTCATCAAACAAAGGAGCATGATTCCGTAGCTCAGCTGGTAGAGCATTACACTTTTAATGTAGTGGTCCTGGGTTCGAATCCCAGCGGGATCACCAAACTTTAAAGAAGTTTAAAGTTTTTGTTTGATGAGAATGATTCCGTAGCTCAGCTGGTAGAGCATTACACTTTTAATGTAGTGGTCCTGGGTTCGAATCCCAGCGGGATCACAAAAGGCGCAAGAGATTGCGCCTTTTCTGTTTATATGGCAGTTTAAACGGTCATCTGTTAAAAATAATAGGTCATTTCTACCCATAATAATCCACTACTACTGGTGCCCCTTCTGGTGCCCAAATGTAATCGGTAATTTTGGGCACCAGTTATCAAGAAAACTTGATTAACGACTGGAGACAATCTGAAAAAACAAAATGTTTTATCAAAAGATTGAGAAATGAAAAGCAACCAAAATCTTAAAATCCTGTTCTGGCACCGCAAGTCAAAAAAGGATTCAAAAAACTATGCACCAATTATTTGCAGAATATCAATTGATGGTGAAGATGTCGAAATTTCTACGGGACAAAAGGTACATGTAGACAATTGGGACGTTAAATCAAAAAAGGTAATAAAGTCTGAAAATTCAAAGAAAATCAATACGGAACTTAATCGTATTGCAAGTTTGTTGGAGGTCAATTTCACGGTTCTGAAAACCAAGTACGCGTTAATTACCCCATCAATGCTGAAAAACACCTACAAAAATGTCACCATTGACGTCAAGCAACAAGATGATCCTCACACAATTCCTTCATTAATGGAGTTAGTCGGTATCCATATAAATGAATTCGGCATGTTGGTAGATAAAGGCCTAAGATCGAAGGAAACTTTGAAGCAATGGAATGCCACTAAGAAAAAAATAGCCGAATTTTTGGACACACAATTAAAGGTTAACGATATCAAATTAGATGATATTGAATATTCATTTGCCCAAAAGTTCTTGAATTATCTTGTTTTAAAGCGATTTCCCTCCTTGAAAGATGCCGCCGCAATGAAGCAGATCAAAAACCTGAAGCAAATTTTAAATATAGCAGAAGCAAACCAATGGATATTAAAGAACCCTATTGAGAAATTTAAATGTGGTTCTGAAGATCCCGAAATTAAGCCCTTGGAAATCTTTGAAGTCGAAAAAATATGGCGCAAAAAGCTTACAATTGACCGTCTTGTTAAAGTTAGGGATGCCTTTATATTTCAATGTTTTACGGGCTTTGCATATCAGGACATCTATAATCTTACCAAAGAGCATATTGTTTATGTCGGCTCTGACAATGAAAAATGGCTTGTGAAAGAACGGGGCAAGACTAAAGTGACTGAGATGGTTCCCATTTTACCCATCGTGGATGAACTAATCACTAAATATGAAAACAGTCCATACTGTATGATATATAATCGCCTTATTCCTGTAAACAGTAATTTCAGGTACAATTCTTATCTCAAAGAACTTTCTGATGTGTGTGATATCGGAAAGCCCCTAAACAGCCACCTTGCCCGCCATACATTTGCAGATATGATGCTGAATGTACTAAACTTTCCTTTAGAGGATGTGAGCAAAATGCTCGGACATAAAAACATCCGTACCACCCAAAGGTATGCTAGGATTAGGAAAAGTCGGATCGGTAAAAAGATGAAAGAAGCAAAAAATATAATATTTGATGAAGCTGGAGAATTAAAGCGGTTTGCCATGATCTAGCGCTAAAAAAATTATTTAAATTTTCGTACATATCTAGTCCTGTTAAGATATGTAATACCTTGACAGGACTATTTTGGAACAGTAAAGTTGGTTAGGAAAGTATATGTATAAGATGGGAATTTACAACTATTATATAGTTTGTTGTATCACTCAAAATCGAGTACATCATTCAGCTCTTCGGAAGCTTCAATTTCAAAACTTGAGATTTCCTGAAAATTGTTTGATGTAATTAAATTCACCTCAAACCATACTCGCTTTTCAAGTTGCGCGGCAACATAGTAGTTGTTCCAATCATGATCGTAGATGCTTAACATACCCTCTTCAATATGGTATGCTTCGGATTTATCAACAAATACATCCAATTGGCAAGTAAGAGAAACTTTTAGTGAAATTGAGATTTCCTCTTCTGAAAGTATTTCAGCCTCGATGTCCTTATAATCGAAATCTTCATACATCATATCAATCGTGGGGTCTTCGAAAATATCCCCCAATCCAATTTCAGAACTATTAAAAGATTTGAAAGAAAGTTTGTTTAAGATCATATGTTCGACCTTTGTCCTGAAGATTGATGAAGCAAATACGGGGTCTTTGAAGAATGCCAATGTTTCATCGGAAATGATTTTATCGGTATGTATCGTAAGTTCAGCCGAGGCGTCCTCTAAGGTTTTAACGACTTTCACGGCAACTTCTGGAACACCTATTTCATCCAGCTCTTCGACCAAGTCTTCATGAAGGTCAAATTTGTCACTATTGCAAAAATCTGTGTGGTTATTTGAAACCAAAATTACCTTGGGCTTTACTATGCCTTCATGCTCAGAATATCTTTCCATGATGTCCATTATATTGGCCCAAATTGTTGCATCTTGATATCCTACCCCAGCAGAATTGAATGGTTTAATTCGTTTAACGGCCTTTTTTAAGATTTCATTCTGTTGACCCCTTGATGGAAGTTTAAGGATTTCACAATTCAGTTCCTTAATTCGCTTTCTTAATTTAGTGATATAGCCGTCTGTTATGCTTTTTGCGGCTTCTACTTCAGTTTCATTGAGTACAGATATTTCTGTTTCATCATATAAAATTTTTGCAGCACGCTTGAGGTCTTTGAAAGCCTTCGAAGTATTTTCTAAGTAATGCTTAACCATTTCCTCAATCACGGCCTTTGGAAAGCATACCTTATACCCCTCATCTTTGGCTTTACTAGTCAACTTCATGATACTCGCATTCTTTAGATTGAGATCGGCATTGACAGCGTTGGTGTCGATGATAATATACATTTTTTTAGTCTGTTCTATAAGCTCTATGAAACTATCACTTAATTATTGTTATTCAAGTTAACGTTGCTCATTATAATTGAAGAGCTTGTTAATAAATGTTCTGAAAAAACTTGCGAAGTTTCCTTTCCATCCCCAAATGGCAAAGACACCCACACCCGAGAAACTACTTAAAAATACTATCATTTTTACAGTTAATGGATAATCTTTTTCACTATTATTAAGTTTCCAAATCACATAAAACACTAGGGCTATAAGTCCGATAATTATCAGACGAGAAAAGATTTTTGCAAACAAATCAGCCCTAGCATTAAAACTTGGCACAAATCCGTTCAAATAATAAAATTCTCTATCAGTCAACAATGCTTTTTTCGAAAAAGCTATTTCAATCGCTTTAATCGACAAAACATTTAGAAAGTCTTCTTCAAAGAAAGGGAACGATTTTAACCATAAATGGTGGAACATTTTATTGATAGCCTCATTTTGATAGTGGCCATCATTTGCAAGATATTGGTAAACAAGCGACACTTGATGAAAATCCCCTTTAGCGTTATAATTTTCAGCAAGAATATTTCTGAAAGTGTCCTTTATTCTCTTATTTATCGAATCAGCACCATTGTATGAAATGGAGATCACATTTCTAATCCACTGAGTATCAAAATTAAATTTTCTAACCGTACAAACTATGGCAAATAAAACATAGTTGTCGTAAATCCAATGGCTGTCTTTAGTTGGCTGTCGTTTATTAAATATTGTATAATATTTTAAAGCGTTCTGATCATCGTTAGATTTGAGACATATCAGTAAATTTAGAGCTAAATCACCAGCATTATGAATATCATCAGAAAACTCTCCAACTTCTTGTTTCAAGATTTCATTTAATAATGGAGCAATTTGCGAATCGGCAAATTGGCTCAAATATCCTGATTGCTGTTCTAAATAAACCATTTTTTATTTCGAAGAGGTTTAACAAACAAGGAGTCCCATCCATCAATAGTGTTGAGCTTGTTTAATTGCTCTGTAATCAATGAAGCATACAATAATGATACAGGTAATTGGGATGGCTTAAAAGTTCTGTAGGAAATGTTAGTGAGGCGAAAAACTTGTTGTACAATATAAGTTACATCAGTAAATGTGGATTTAGGATGAACCCGAATTACAAGAGGTCCGGTAAAGCCTTGCCTATCCGTTTTAACATCCGCAGGGCCTTTTAATTGTAACAAACATACTCCAGGCTCCAACAATAAATTAGTTCCTCTCTCTGGGGTAAATTTTCCTTTAACCGAATTACTATATCTAGAAGATAATCCCTTTTGGTCTACATCAAAAATCATAAATGGATGATTCTCACCAAACGAAACAAATGAAAATTTGATGTCATATTGCGGATATTGAGCAACCAATTCTCCAACTACTTCCACCTCCAAATCCTTCATTGGCTTGAAAACATGGAAAATGATTCGGACAATTTCCCCATCATTCCAGCCTTGCTCATCGGAAATTGTATCTATGGAACCTTTTAAGCTAGACAAAAGTTCCTTAAAATAATCCTCATAAGCCACTTCTCTAGAACGATTACTGAAGATATATTTTCCATCAGCATTAAAAAAAGTGGTTATTCCAACCATCCGGTGTTGTTGAGCACCAGCATATAAATTTGATCTGATGAGAGAACTTCCAACACCAACAATTAACTCATGAGCAATATTAGGGCTTGAAGGAAGTATCCAAGGTGTGCCACCTAGCTTAGCATACATTTGCAGAGCACAGGAATCGAGAGTAAATTTTGGACTTCTAACATTAGGTTCTTTGATATACTGGACAGTTATGCCGCGTTGAAGTAAATATGCTTTTGAAAGCCAATAACTATCTTCGGATGGGATTTTTTTCTTAAACTCATCTCTGGTTTCAATGATAGCTATGTCAAAATTTTCATTGTGAGTTTCTACTGCTTTCTTGATCGCATTTAAAAACACGCTATTATCATAGCTGTCCACTTCGACTAAATGAAAATTTATCGAGTGTAGCCTATACATTGCAAGAAATCCTTTAGTAAATGTTGGGGACTCATCAAATCCGTCTTTAAGCCTCCCTAAGAATTGCGTAAAAGCTCCGCTTGAAGTTTTGTGACAAACAACAAGAACTTTTGGACTACTAACTTCAAAAAATTTACCGTAGTCATAGGGTCCATATTGTGCCAAGCCCTTTATTGGAGAAATATCAGTTTTACTGAAAGAAACATCAAAAAGGTATCTAGGACTGTCTAGACTTAGAGAAGGAAAAGAAGTAGTACTATTTCTGCTTATGGTAAAACAAAAACCATCTCCATTTTTATACTCGAGTTGTGAAAGTACGCCTGCTAATCGGGATATTTCACTATATAAAATAGCAGGGTCATTTCTTTGAAATTCCTTTTGCTTTACATTAGCGAGAATACTTTCTGCTCTTGCAGACCCCACCACAAATTCTAAATACAGACGAATATTTTCATAGGTCTTATTTAAATATAAATCCTTCAATAGATAAAATTGATCGCCTTGATTCGTTTCAACTAACGCTTGATTTCCTTCCAGTTTCTTAACTCTACCTACTGTACGAAATATTGGAGCCACAACATCCTGACTAGTTTCATAACGTACAAGATTTGCGACTTCAAGCGTGTTTATGTCAAACCCACTATCCTGCAATTTTTGGCAATTTTGGCGAAGAGCCCATTTATATGAACTTCCAATCACAAGTAAAAATGTCTTGACACCTTGTATGGTTGATCTTTTTAATTCGAGTTCATTTAGTTTTTTATAAGTTATAGTAGCTTTTAGATTCGAAGGTAATTCATTTAATATGAGATTGTGGTCGTCTTTAGTCGAAGGAAAGGTAAACGGATTAAATGAAGGCTTGATTTGTGGAAACCTTTCCTTGAAAGCTCTAAAAAAAATATGGCGTATGAGAGATCCTACAATAGACGCCTCATCTTTTACTCTAATTTTACTCAGTTGGCCTAGCATCGGCAAATCTTCTTTGCTAGGCGAAATATAGATATAGCTATCTTTCTTGAAGAATGAATATTGTTGGTTATGTTGTTCTCTTAATTCTTCTATTTTTCCTTCCTCCCAAGGTATGCGCTGGATTTGAAAGTCGTCGAATGGGATTTCTATTGGAAAAATATTACTTTTTAAATTCATTCTTCTAGTTGGTTTTGATGATGTCACAGAACTCATCTAACTTAGTTATGCATTGTGATACAACTATTTGAATGAGTGCGATAACTGCAAGTTAATAAGTTAATAGAAATTAAAACGAATAATAGTTTCAACATTTTAACAAATGGATGAGTCTTTTCAATCAAATCTATCATCAAAAAAAGACGATAAAAATTCATTTATTTAAGGTTGTAAGCGCTCACTCAGTCTGAATGATTTTACATTGGCGGAAATAATATTTAGTTCCTCTGAAAACTTCTTTATACGATCTAAATCCCAATCAGAATGATAACTGATTTCCCAATCGATATTTTCTGGATTTTCATTGACTTTTATAATTTCTTTAAAATAAGGCATATCTACTTTAGATAGCGAATGCCCAATGACAATAATTTTTTTTATTTTATTCAAAGATGAAATGAAGCCTTTATGTGATTCTAGCACCTTACCAAAATTTTTAAATGATTGCTCGTAATAATGCTCTATTCTTTCTACTGCGAAATTGATAGCATGGTATTTAGCTTCCGAACCCCAATTACCCTTACTCTCATCTTCAAGAAAATAGGCCAGATATGTGGGATTCGAATTGTTATAGTATTTATTTCTTCTGTTTTTTAGCCGAGGTTGAAACTTTCGTTTTCTTTCATTGCTTTTAAGCCAGTTCTCCAAACTATTTTCTGGGCTTTCGCCATGACCCAAAATGATACTCCCTGTTCTATCCGTTACTTTACCATGTAAATAACAAATTTGATTGGAAAGTACATTATAGGCTGTTTCAATAAAATCAGTATAATTGAAAGTAAGGAACAAGGCATTATTCTCTAAAACAATCATATTCTTTTTATTCTCGATAGGATTATTTAATGTCCTAACCCACTGATGGAAACGCTTTCTCAAGGTTTCCGTAAGATTATCAACCAGTTCACCAGCATGATCTTGGGAAAAGAATAATTCCGCATAAGTAAAATCATCATCATCTACTTCGTTTGAAGGGAAAAAGGGGCTTATAAAATCAATAAAGGTTTCTCTGGAAATTGTTAACAGGTTGTTCTCAAAGTCTCCCCAGATATCTTTACAATCATATAAGTTTTCTAAAGCATATAGTAGACTTTTATCACGCTTTGATAGATACGACTTAAAATCGGAGTATTTTGAAGGTATGCCATGATGTAGGTCAAATCCATTCCCTATTATATAGAGCGTTTCTTCCATCGATTGTTTTGTTTATATACAGGAATGTTTGGAAGCTAATTTAATAAGTTTTAACCCAGTAACATCGTAAATCTGATTCTCAAACCTTATCCAGCACTTCATGCCCGCAAGGGCCGCCCGTGAATTTTTGGCACAGCAAAGCACTAAGAACAATCTGCCCTTAGTGCCAATTTTGCTTTTAAAGATGTTTAATTCAGCGCATTTACCCCAATCCTTGCAAAATCATTGCACAAATTAAACGTTGCCTGTGCCTTTCCCAATGCATTGCCCGACATAATGGAATTGAATTTTGCTTCATCCGTTTTATAGTTCTTCACGTTCTGAAAGTAGCCAGTAACGGAGTTGTAAGCCCCGAACAAAGTACCTTTTGTGGTTTCAAACTGCTGTGTTGGACTGGTCTCCGCATACTCCAAAACCTTGTCAATCACATTGGTGAAAAGACTTGAGAATTCGTCATGCTTTCCTTTTTTTACGTTTTCCAAAGTTTCTTTGTTCGGTGCCATTGCCATCTGTACCAATTTTTTCACCAGCTTATCGGTAATCCTAACTTTTGCCCACCTGTTAAAAATCTGCTCCATTTCTCCGCCCAACTGGTTAGTGATGCCTAATAACTGGTGTGCCTGTTTTAAACGCTCGTGTGCGTTTGCGGTATGGCGAATCTTTATCGCCCCCGTTTGGCTTCTCAATGCGGCATTCAATGTATTTTGGCAACAAATCCGAATCGGTGTAAATGATGCGGTAATACTGCCAAAACCATCATGGGAAGTGGTCAAAAACAAATATTGTGCTATCAAATCCGATTTGCCCACCTTGATAAATTCGGGCAGTTTTGCGGTTATAAAGATGCGTTCTCCCTTGCCCAATGCTCCTGCGGTTTCGTACAAAATGCCGTCCCCACCGCCAACGATGCTATCAAAAAAGGAAAAGGCGTCAACATTCTGTACCACTTCGTAATCCTTGCCTACCACGCCCAAAACCTGCTCCGTATCGGTTCTAATCGTGGCAAAGTAGTCGGGAACTTCAATCTCCGAATGCACCAACAAATCGGGTTCGTCCGCGTGGGGCTGTCCATTGTCAACTGTAAACAAGGTGCGTTTTTCAACGGTGTAGTCCAATCCCGCATGTCTGATGGCTTCGCTACTTGTCGGATAGTCCTCTATGATCGTACCCAGACCGTGCCAAGCTTTTTCCTTTACACTAAAAAAACTATGCTTTTCTGTCTTACTGTTATAATTTATGTTGTGTGCCATGATTGATGTTTTTAACGTTCCTAACCCTTGATAATAAAATCTCTGTTTCAAGTACAATGATGTTTGCCGTATCGCTAAGGGTCAATTTCGATTGGGTCTCTATTTCATGTACCATATCTGATAAATTCTGATGGTCTGCATGGACTGCCACACGTACCATGATAAAAATTGTTTCGTATTTCATCGCTTTTGGATATGCTGTTTTTTGAACTTGTCAAGTTGCTGATAAAAGGCCTTGGGGTTATCTTCCTCAAATTCTACCCCATAGCCAGGCCAGTACAACTGGTCCAAAAATTCTATGAATGCTTCGAACATTGTATAAAGTTTAAATAAAAAACCAACCGCCCCCGATTTGGGGGCGGTCACTAACTATCTGATGGGGAAATGTATATCCCCCTCGATTTCTGCAAGTTTGTCTATGCAAAGCTTGTTCACCATCGTAGCAACTGCATTGATGATAAAAGGGTTTTTTGTGGTAAATTCCCTGCCTTTGTCGTCCTCAATGGTCAATTCGCATCTTTGATAGTGGTTGCTCTCGGTCTCGTCCGCATCATCTTTTTGCATTACCTCGAACTCTTCCAATGTGCTAATCGTCTCTAGCAACTTGCCCCTTTGGTTGATACGGCGGTTCAGCTCCAACGCAAATTTGATAGTGGCATCTAAATTAAGTTGTGGCTTTTGCTCCTGCAATTGCTCCCTTAATTCCGCTTTTGTCGGCTCTGCCTTTGGCGCTTCGGTCTTGGTTTCTACAGGTTTTACGTTTACCGCTTCGCCCTTTGGTTCTTCCTTAACCTCTTTTTTGTCCGCATCCTTTAAAGGCAGGTTTGGACGGATTGCCCCTTTTTCTGTCGATTTGTTAACTGTTGTTGTTGCGTTGTCTTTTCCGCTTCCGATTACTGTTGTTTTCATGATTTCTAATTTTAATTTTATGTTCAATAAATATTTCTACTATCTGCCCCAATAGGGCGGTTCTCGCTGTGCCCTGTGGTCTGACCGTTCGGGCGGTGGGTGCTGTGGGTGCTGTGGGTGGGCTTCTGCCTTTTGTGCTGTGCATGGGTCTATCTCCTTTAAAAAATGCTGTCGGCTGAAGCCTCCTGCCTTTTTGATAGAAGCCAGCACCTGATACAATCCAGTGGACTGGCAAGACTTTGCGAAAAAAAATACAACCCGAGCGCAGCGAGGTGTGGAGATTTTTTTTCAGCAAACCCAAAGGGGAAGTCTTGTCCAGCCCAAGGGATTGTTCGGAAATTTTGGCTCAAAAAGGTTCGGGGGTAATTTTTTTCACATTACACCTCTTTCATCACATTTCCTTATTTTTACTTAATTTGAATTCGCTCTTCGTTATGAAAGCAAAGAAGAAATCAGCAACATAATACAAGAGAGATGAACGACTATTTAATCGAATTCTTGAAGTAGAAGGGTGAAGAGATTAGATACATTATTACAATAAATTAACGTTTATGATAGACCCAGCGACAGCGCTTGGCATAGCCACTTTCTCAGCGAATACCCTTGTCAGTTATTTCCTTAAGCGAGGATTTGATTTAGCGTTTCCAAAAGATGATGATTTTAAGGATCATCTAAGAGATGCTATAGATAATACAATTGAGAAATATGATGAAAAATATGGTCAGGATAGCGGTAAGCTGATGCCTTTTTATCATTCGGTGAATGTGATCGACGAATTATTAAAGTTTCGAGTAATGCACCCAGAGGACTATGATCCTGTTCAACTTACGAACGTATTAGAAAATGAACCTGGGATTGCTCCACCCACTAAAAAGAATATAGAAGATTTTTATGAAATCTTTCTTGCCAATATAGCTGCTGACCCAGAGCTAAAAAAGCTTGAAATCAAACAAACATTTGACCAGGAGATATTTAATATTTCAAAAAAGGTCGATGAAGTAGGCAGACAAATAGAAAGTATGAAATTGGCAATGAATGGTGATCTTCAGTTGCAATGGAAGAACAGACTTGATTCCTATACTGAAACTTTGAAAGCATTTAAACCAGCTACTGCTATTAGGCTACTTGAGCAGCTTGAAGAAAGTTTTTCCACCAGCATCAATAAACCAAACGAGCATTTCATAGCCTTGTTAGCATATCAAAAAGGAATATGTCAACAATTTTTAGGAGAGGCTGAAAAGTCTGCAAGAAATTATTTAGAAGCATTTCGTTTAGCACCTCAAAATAGGCTTTATAAAGAGCAGGCAGCCTTAGCTCATTTCAAACTTGACAATATTGGAAAATCTACTGAAATGGCTTCAGAGCTGATTGATCAGGATGAATATAGTATTATGGGATGGGCTTTAAAGCTTTTAGGTTCAACTGATGAAGAATTTAAAGTATTAATCGACCAAGTGCCTACGCTTGTTGCAAAAAACGATGATTTTCAAAAAATCGTTCACAACATGTTAATGAATAAGGATAGGATTGAAATACTCAATGTACTTTATAAGGAAAATAAATTATGTTCCCTTTCTGATTTTAAAGAATTTGAAATAACGATAGCGAGTTATAACCTATACATATTCTGGATTCTCAATGCTGTAAATCGATATTACAAAAATATGTATGTAGACTTCAGAGAACCTGCAGCACGGGATAATGAACTTATCGTATTCCTTAATGAAAGGCTTAAGATATTAATTGGTGTCACTAAAGGAACAGAAATTGAAAAGGAAACTTTGGATTTTAAGTTTCTACTAGCTTTTACCAATTTTATGATCACCAGAGAGGACAAGTTTGCCTTAGAGATGCAAAAGCATTACGAAGACATGCCTGGCAAAACATTTTTCAACGCTCTACAATGTGCCAATGCGCTCCAACAAACTGAAAGATATCATGAAGCTATAAAAATAATAGAGGGTCGCGAGACGACCGAACCTGAAATGTTTATGCTTCTTGCTCATTGTTATTCAAGAACAAATGAAGACGGTCCGCATATCCGTGCTATGAAAAGTTTCTTTTCGTCAATAGATGAATTACCTGACAATTATCTTACGACCTATATCAATGCAATGATTGAAACCGCTATGCGTGGATTTGGTTCTGAATTCTCAGTTTTAGAATTTACGGAAAAGAAGTCCTTTATTAATCCAATACATAAAGAAATCATTTCACTATTTGCTGACCTTCTTTATGGAAACATTAGTGATGAAGATGCGAATAAGTTATTGGAGTTTGGGACTAATTTGGATGACAGTTTTACTTGCTCTATGATAGCATCTGGTTTTTTCTTTGCAAAGAGATACCCTCTAGCTATTAAACTATTTAGAAAATCTGGAGCTCACGAAGACAGAGGAAGAGCACTTCATCATTACATACATGCACTTGCAGCGAATGGCAAGGATGATGCAGAAGTCCTTAGGTTACTAAAATTGTGGAGAACTGATGTTGATTTTGACCAAGAGTTCCTTTTGAAAGAATTACAGATGCGAAGTGATTTGAGGGAATGGGATGAAGTTATAAGCATTTGTGAAGCTTATTTAAAAGAGATTCCCAAAAATGAAGGTGTAATGAATCTTTACTTAATCGCATTAAATGAATTGAGTACAGAGCAAAGCACAAATAAGCTAAAAGAAGTAGCAACCCAACTTTTAGATTATGGTTTTACCCATCCCCACCATATCACGAATGCTGGAACAATCCTAATAAAAAATGGCTTTTCTAAATTAGGATTTGAACTATTACACAAGTATGCTAAGAATCCTTCACAAATTGAAATAAGGACTGCTTATTTACAAGCATGTTTAATTTCTTCTAGGATGAGTTCTGATATCGAGCCAATGGAACAATTTGAAACTGTTGAGGAAGGGGCTTTTGTAAAATATACACGCGATGGAAAAGTGCATTTCATAGAGATGACACCTACTAATTGCATAAACAATGTATTTGCAAAATTTTTAGGGCGTAAGTCTGGTGATCATTTTACAGTTAAAAGACCCATGACAAATCAGGAGGATACTATAAGAATAGAAAGGGTAATGAACAAATATCTATCTCTCCATGACGAAATTTACGAGCAAGTGGCTACTGATCCATTTTCGGGAATTCCTTTTGCCGTAATTAGTATCGACCCTAATAACCCAGGAAGCTTTTTCCAAACTTTGCAGGAAATGTTCGGCGAAAGTGGGGCAAAGGCAAAGATAATGGCACAGCAAGAGCTGAAAAAATATTATCAATACCAGATTTCGTTTACTGAGGTTGTGCTCAATCCCTACGATAAGAAATATTTAGACGCTTATGCAAATTTGGTAACAGGCAAAGGTTTTGCAACAATTCCCATTCGCGACTTTGTCAACGATGATATTACCGAAAAAGAGCTAATAATTGATTTCAGTTCAACATTGATGCTATATCAGATTTCAAGCAATCATCAGGTGGATTATGGAAGAAAATTCAAGATTTCCAGATATCTCCATGAACATATTAAGCATCTATTGCAACAAATGGAATTAGAGCAACCAAGTGAGATGTCCATATCAATAGGGGGAGATAAGCCAGTGGTTAATAATACGCCAGAAAACTTTAAGAATAATAGAATCAGTTACACCCAGGGGTTATTGACATGGATAGATCAGAATTGTAATATCGAACTTGCTAGCAACACTCTAGAAGTAATCAGGCAAAACAACCTTGTGATTGGAGAAAATTTTGTAGTCGACATTATTATTAGCACGATGTTATTGGGTCAACAATCCAATCACGTTTTAATTTCAGATGATTTCTTTTATCTCAAACATGGATTTTTAAATTTTAATATGATGAGGAGCACTGAGCTTTTCATCAAAAATCTCCTGGGCAAAAATCATAATTGCTTAAATGAGTTCATCAATAATAGATATATTGGTTTTTCTCCAAATGAGCATCAGCTGAATGAAATGTACTCAAAACATTTATCGGGACTACCAAACAATTATGCATTTTGCTTAGAAAATCTTTCTGCAAAAAACAGCAGTTTGAATTTATCATCTGCTATCAAACATATTAAGTACATCACTTTAAATGCCGTTATTACTGAAGATCAAATGCAAAGAGATGTTACCTCAGTTTGGGTAGGAACTTTAAGAAATATCAATACTTCGATTAGGCAGAATTTAGAAGGAAGAATTAGAATGGAATTTGCATTACTGGGTTTAAAACTCGACTTAGTTTTACATTCGCTTGATTCTGCTTATATTATTTTAGAAATGGAAAATAAAAAAAGCCCCTGAAATAATCCAGGGGCTATAACTTTTTTACAATAGTTATTTAGTGTTCTTCTTGTCCGTAATTTCTTTCCGAATTTCAGTGGCCAGCACTTTTAGGTCCTGCATACCTTTACGTACCCTTGTTCCAGCAGCACTATTGGCCTTATTGTAGAATTTGTCGGCGTCCGCCTCGATCGAAGCGATAAGCTCCTTAACCTTTCCGAATTTTTCCATGATGATTATTTTTTATGTTTTAATGAATTGGTTTATGTTTTGGTAGAACGAATATATCAATTCTCCGCTACATTGCCATTCCCTGGCCTTGGGCAACTTCTTTTTCCTTGCCCTGATCCATTTTCTTGTTGAACGAACTGCTGACCTCAAGTCCGGTCTCCTTTTGGAACTGTTCGCGCTTCTCAGGCTTGCCGTCTTCACGATAGAAATTCAGTTTTCCATAGCGTACTGCCGTTTCCAGATACAGCTTCGTCTCCTCGCCATCCTTGAAAACCGTGACCAAAGGCCTGTGGCCGTTCAGGAGCTGGTTCTCCAGCTTCAGCGCTGTTTTGGGGTCTTCCATTTCCTTTATTCTATAGTCGCCCAACTGCGCCTTAACATCATAGCCATAGGAATCGGTGAAATGTCGCATGGGAAGGTTATCGTTCCTGTCCCTTGGCTTATCGGTATCAAGCTGAACCCACGCATTGTAGTGGATGCCGTCCCTGTTCAACAGGTCGTCACGGTAGACCGACCTGCCCTGTACAAGGTTTGCAGCATGTTCACGGCCAAACCCTTCGCCATGGTTCAGCCAGAAAATCTGTGGCATCGGCGGGGATTTGAACGAACGGTCGAAGTCCCTTGCAACGTAGTTGATCTTGCCATTTTCCATGTTGGCCAGCATGGTCTTGCTAGCAGCACTTTTGCCAACGGCAAGCTCCACGTTACCGCTCTGTTTCTTGAAATAGGCTACCGCCTCGTTCAGGTTCTCCATCTTTTTCACCCCATTGTCCTGTCCCTCTGGCGTATGGGTGATGATGAGGTACTTTTGGCCTTCCTCCAATGGCTTGGCCTGGTTATGTACCGCCTCCAAACGGTTAAGGTAATAATAGTCGGACTGGCCCGACTGCTTAAAGTGCAGGGTAATATCGACCTGCCCACGTGTAGCCTTTACCTCATCGTAGAGCCTGAAGAACGGTTCGTTGTTCCTCATGTGCTCTTCCATTTTTACAATGTGGGCATCTCCGAAGCCCAGTTTTTTCATCTCATCCTTGAGATCCTCTAGATTGTTGAGATTCATCTTTTCTGTGTTTTTAGTGAACGATCCTGTTATCTGTTTTTCTGCTTATTGTCGCGCAGCAAGATTTGCGTACCCGAGTTCAGCTTGACCTTTACTTTCTTTACCTTTCTGCTGATGAGCTGGCGTGCCGCATCAATGCCCGCACCCGCTACCTGCATGCCAACCGATTGGTCAAAACCAAAGCCCACGCTACGAACTGCATTGTCGGTTCCATCGTTGATTGCGCCCGTCAGGGCGGCCTCTGGCGCAACAAGCCCGACCATTCCGTCCAAGCTGTACACCGAAAGGTCTACTGGGATGATGGAAGTACCCAGCCTGATGTTGCTGATATCGATGAGCAGGCGCTGGTTGGTAATCCTACAGGCACCAAAAATGAGATGCCCTTTCGGAATGACCATATTACCGATACGCAGGCTGTCCTGCAACCTGATCTTGACCGTAGCACCCTGCACCGCTTTTTGGTTGTCAACCAGTATGGCAGGTGTTGCCCTGAACTGGCTATCGGTCGAAAGCGAGCGGGCAAAGCGTTGCCTTTCTGTGATGCGCTCGGGGTGCTGGATGTCCAATATGTTCTGCATCATGCCGTTGAGCTGCGCCATCTCGTGGTCTTCGGCCTTGTTCTCCTGCATGGCCTTCATCAGGGCTTCCAAACGGTCAACGTCCGATTTCATCGATGGGGATTGCGGTCTGACCGATGTTGTTGGTCTGACATAGTCGGGCTCGGGCCTGTTGATTTCCCTGTTCAATGCTTCAAGTTTGGCATTGATCTGCTGGGCCTTTTCCTGACCGTTTGACGTGCCAGAGCTGCCATCGACTTCAAAACCGAACTGGCCTGCGATAACAGCAATCCCGTTTTCCCCTTTACCCTGGTCACGTTCTGCCTTTGCATAATAGTCCGCCTTGGTCTTGGGCGTGTCCGATGAGAAGGATGCGTCGGGCAATCGGGTATTGATGCCTTCCGAGCCATTTTTTATCGGTTCGTTATTTTTTCCTTTTCGGTAGTAATAAAATACCAGTACCAATAGCGGTACGATCAGTAGCGGAAGGAAAAGCAGTACCTTTCGTCTGTCTTTTTTTGATTTTTTGTCCATTTGAATATGTTTTTGATTTTTTAATTGAATGCCCGTAAGATGATGTACAGCAGATAGCTTCCGACCAGTACGCAGAACAGGATGAGCAAATAGAGCAATGCCTTTCCCGAAAGCTTTCTGATCTTTTCGTTCAGCCGATCCGCTAGGCTACGCTGCCAGTTTTCCAGATATGCAGCCAAGTGACCGGTCAGTGTAATCTGTCCCTTTTCACGCTTTGTTTTTCTAAAGAATTTCATCGTTAAGGTTTTAGGGGTACGTCCTGATTGACCAATATTTCCCATTGCTGTATGAGAAAACCGTGTGGATTGTTATCGGTCTGTGATTTGATATCCCTGACCTTGCCCTGCGTCACCAGTTTCCTTGACACCGTACTTGTGGAGCGTATCAGCTTCTGGGTTGCATAGCAGATAAAGGCATAGGGATATTGGTTGATATCGAGCCTTGTACTGTCAATTTCGATTTCCTGTGAGATGTTGGCCGATATGATGTTGTTATAGTAGCCCGATTCCTGAAGGTTGTCCGATTGCTTTTTTGCCGATTCGTCCGCCAGATAGAGGGCTTTGGAAATGGTAGCCTTAATCGCCCTGTCATCGGGACTGAGCGAAAAGAAATAGTGGTGGAACGTCTTGATATGGTCCCTTAACTCTACTTCCAGATTGCTCTTTTTATCCGAGGCGATGGCCTCCAGTACCTTGCCATTGTAGAGGATGTGGATACGGTTCTGTGCCTTTTCAACCTGCTCGTAACTTTTATGGATGGCAAAACCAGAAAGCAGCACGCATCCCACGATCACAAAGAGACTGAACCGTTTGATATGCCTAAAGGCCGTATCGATATTTTTGAACTGTGTAAACATGGTTTAAGATTTAGAGTTGCCCTGTAATTTATCCCTGAAATAGTCCTGTCCCGAGGTTTCGGCCATGCCGCCCATCTGCCTCTTGCCATCTCCGAAGGCATCCGATACCATTCCACCTACAGCTATTCCCGCCCGTTTGGCACCACTGGCGGCAAGTCCGCCTGCCATACTTCCCGTATTGCTTCCCCAGTTGCCCAATCCGCCGCCCATACTGTTGACCTTGCCCAAGATCGAATTGCCGCCTCCGGCATGTACAACATAGTTGGCCACGGTAGGTACGCAGAAATAGCCCACGATTCCGATAAGCATAAAGACCATGTATGCCGTATCCTGGCTGGAAAAGAAGGTATCGCCGTTCTGTGCCACCTCGTTGATGTCCAGTTTGATCATGTTAGTTCTGCTGGCCTCGGTCGCATCGGTAATGTCGTCCATGGCATTGGGGTCTAAGGGATTGCAACGATGGGTACGGTTGAGGTCATCGAAGTTGATAATATAGAACTTTGGCTTTACCTCGTAATTTGTACTGTATTTGAGCAGTTTGTTATAGGCGATCTTGGAAAGGTCGTCGAACTTAAAATCGTACAAAAACATGCTGAAACCCTTTTTGATATGCTGGTCAATGATGTGCCTGATGACAAAATAGGATTTACCTGCACCTGGGGTTCCCGCCACGAGCATACCCCGAAAGGGATTGATGAAGTTGATCCAACTGTCCCTGACCTTATCCTTAAGCCTATATGTGGCGGGTAGGTTGATGGAATATTCGTTCTCCAAAAGCCGTTCTTCCTGCGGAAAGGTCTCGTTCTCAGAGTTGAACACATCTTTGTTGAGACCGTCCCTGATCAGCCTGCTCAGATAGGTTCCACTTGTCAGAATGAGGAGATAGCCGATTGCTGTAACGATGATATAAGATACTGCGATAATTTTTGGCGGAACATACAGGTACAGGCACAACATGCTCATCAAATACAATAAAAGTCCAGTTAACAGGTAAGCGAATATGGTCCTGTGCTGTATCTTCTCATCCTTTTTCCCCTTGACCGCTATAAGGGAAACGACCAGCAACAGCAATGCGGCCAGTTTTGGTTTCCATATTCCCTTGAACAGTCCCGTTTTGGCAATGTTTGCGATCAGCCTGTCGGTGATTTCGGCCGTCAGGTTCCACTGGGAAAATGCTGTATAACAGCATAGGTAAAAGTGGATGACCAGTATAAAAATGCTGATCAGTCTTGTAAAATCCGTTATCTTCCTTAATCCTTGTATATCTTCTCCTGTATTCATATTTTCCGTTTAATTAAAGGCGCTGTTGTATGTCCTGTGTGGTTTTTTTGCCCTTTCTACGCTTCTTCGGCCTTCCCATTGGGGCAGCCAGATCATGGTCGGTCTTGCCGAGCACGATGTCAAGCAGGCCTTTTTGTTCATTTGGTTCCAGAAAGGATTTCTCGGCATTGGGCTGCCTGATGAATGTCGTTTGGGCGGGCTGTTTGAGATAGCTTTTCAGCCTGTCGGTTTCAGAAAAATGTCCGATCAGTTCCTTTGCTCTATAGCTCTTGCCCAAATCACTGCCGTTAAAGGCACATTTGGTACGGTGGTCGATAAACGTCGCACCGTAGGTATATCCCTGTTCATTGTTCCTGAACACTACAGCAATCTGTCGTTTGTGCAGTTCGGAGATGAAGGTATTCCTGCTTATCGATTGGTAGCTATTCAGCACTTTATCAATACGCTCTTTGATGCTGTCCCTATACGTTTTTCTGATTTCCCTGCTTCGTTCAAATTTCTTTTCTACCTTATCCAGGGTTGGTCTGCCAGTAAGCTGGCTTGCCTTAAAGGGGATGCCGATTCTCTTGCCGTTCTGGTCAATAATGGAATAGACCAGCCCACGTTTTTCGAACATGACCGTTTCCTGCTTGCCACGGTCTGCGGTGATATTGAACTGTTTCAGGATAGCGTTATATTCGGCAACAGAGGTAAATTTATAGCTGCGCATGATGGCTGAAACTACGTTGTTGATCGCTCTTTTGGTGGGCGTTTTGCCATAAATCACCTTTTCGATATCTATGGGCGGGATGGCGAATGCTTCGCTTTTTTGCCTGCCCTCGGCCTTGATCAGCCCATATTCGATTTCCAGTTCCTTTCGGGCGGTTTCAGATACCGTTCTGCCAATTCCGTGGATATCCATTCTTTCTCCATCTGAATTGATATTGGTGGTCACGATGTGCAGGTGCGGATGGTTGGTATCTTGGTGCTGGTAGACAAGAAAGGGCTGTTCGCCAAAACCGATTTTATCCATATAGCTGATGGCAATCTGCTGGTAAACGGGAAGTGTTAGCTTATCATCCCTGTCGAAGTTCAGCATGATATGGATGGCGTTGGTCTTGACGTTTGGTTTAAGGAAAGTGAGGTGTTCAAATCGGGCAAGTTTGGCATCGAAGTCCAATCTTTCCAGTTCGGTACCAAATCGGCTGGCCATGATGAGCTTTGCTTCCTTATCTGCAACCTTGTTTTCGTTGTAGAGCAGCAATCCTCTGATGCTCTGCCCGCTGATTATCTTTGTAACCATTTTTCGGTAAGCTGGGAAATCAGTATCAGCAGTCTTTCGACCTTGATATCAACCTTTCTGTAGAGCTCCGTTATCTGCATGATATAATTTTGCCTGTTGTTTTCTCTGGTCTTTTCCTGGTTGAACGTCCGAGTAATCTGGTTAATGTTGATGCCGATGGCCTTGAGCTCTTTGCGGATGCTGGTGAGTTCTTCCATTGGGGCGTTCATGGTAATGTCCCTGTACGTGCAGTTGATCTTTTCCCTTGTGATGAGCTTTCGGGCAAGTTCACCGATGCTTTGGCAGGTGCTGTTTGCAAGTAGGCTTTCCAGTTTTTGGTAGGTCTCCTTATTTACCCTTGTCCTAATGGAATGGATCAGTTTGTCGCTATCCTTATTGGCTGCTTTCATGCTCATATAGGTACATCTAAAGAAGTTCAGGCAGGCACGAGTTCCGAGTGCCTGCTCCGACCGTAAGGGCGGCAAGATGTTTTTGTCCTGTGGACAAAAATACATCTTGCCAAACACTCGGGTGTTTGCACTTGGCCCATGGAACAGTGGTGCTGAACTTGGATTTTTAATTAATGAATGGGTGGAGTTTTTAGTTTATCGCATAAGTCTATTGGATTTAGCTTTTCCATCTATCAATGCCGCCACGTCATCGTACTTATAGAACATAAGGCCACCAACCTTGCTAAATTTAAGGGTGCCAGAGTCACGGAGGCTCTGTAAGGTTCCAGGTGAAATGCTCAATAGTTTACGAACTTCATAGCTTTTCAGCCACTCTTTTTGCTCGCTGTTTTTGTGCAGCTTTTGCCCTGGTCTTCTTAATTCGGAGAACAGTTCCTGTTTAAACTGTTCCAGATCTTCTTTGGTTATAAATTCGATATTTGCCATAACATGCGTATTAAAATGTTAAGACGAAGTTCAGAATGTTGGTTTAGAGTTATTGGGGTACTTGTGTAGGTAGTTGTCAAAAATAAATATTCTGAGTTTCGTTTGACTTCACAAAAAGTTTGGTGGAAGAAAACGAGGAGTTTAAGTATATTTACTTTGAATTAATCTTTACGCTATCAAAAATGAGTGCAATAGAAAATTACTACGAACTGTTAGAGGAAATACGTATTAGTGATTTTAAAGTAGGGCTATATCAGAATGAGCCAAGCGATGAATCAGAATTGATCAAAGAAATTGACAATAATAAAAATCTTTATCAGCAACTCGATAAAATTAAGGTTGAGCTATCAAAGAATACAGATGATGCCGATTCCATTAGAACTGCATTTATAGCTGTGTCAAACGGTATTTTAGATAGTTTTACAAAAATAGAAGGCTGGGGTTCGTATTATCCAGACCTTGATCAAGGTATGAGCATACGAGGATTTCTCTTTGGACAGATCTTATCCGATTTCAAGACTGCCCTAAAGTTCGAGGGAGGGCATCCGATTGTGCAAATTTACATGTCCAAAGATAAATGGGACTATGAGCCACTTAAACAACTGGTTATCGGCGTAAAACAAGAACTTGTGAATTCATATTTCACGAGTAAAATACAGGCGATTAACTATTATGAGAAGCTAAGAACCTTAGTTTTAGAACTAATAGAACAACTTAAAGGACAAGGGATTATCTAAGATATGGGACTTTATGTTGAAACATTAGATAACATTCCATCCGAGGCAAGACGCGATTACTATATCTACTTATTGGATTATGGTTGGGACGAACCTATTGGCAATGCGCTGGTAAAGAATTATGAAAAGATGGCTTCCCTTGCCGCATCAAATCGGGCAGTAGTTATTCGTGGCACGAATAGGGTTCATTTCGAAGATGAAGTGCTTTCTTGGCACGAAATTAATGGTCAGGATGCAACGGAATTATTGCCAGCTATTTTGATTACTAACCGAAACCCTCATAAGTTCAAAGAAACAAATGGCCCTGGTCAAACCGAACCGATCGAACAAGACTTGAGGATGATTCTGATCCCGCTCAGAAAATTTTGTACAACAGCAACTGATGTTGTCGCGCTCATCGAGCGAATTTTCATAGATATTAAAAATCAAAAGGCGCTCAAAGATTTTAAGATTGCTAGGCAGTATCAAAAAGACAATAGGTTTGCAATGGCCGATATGATTACGCTTGAGCCAGGATCTAAAGGTACAGAAATCCCTATGGAAAATATCGTTGGCTATCTTGGCTCTCGGAGGACGAGTTCACTAAAAGTCGAGAAATCCGTGCACCCCATTCATTTCGAAGACCGAAGTGGTAACGAATTTGAGCGGTTGGTGTTTGCATATCTTTTCCGAGAGAAGAATTGGGACTCATTGGACTGGATCGGTCAATCTGGAGGTGATGATGGAAGGGATATATGGGGAACAATCGGTGACAAAACCTACTGTTACCAATGCGCAAACTATCGTAATCTAACCTTTAAAAAAGTAACCGATGACATAGACAAGCTTGTGGATGCCGACCTGATATCAGATTATTTTACCGTTGTCTGTGGTGGTAAGGTAAGTGCTGTTACCAGAACTGCAATAATTAATTATGCTAAGGGCGCAGGGATATCATCGGCCAATGTATGGAGCGGTGTGGAGTTTGAAGAACGTCTTCGTAGGGATACCCCTGAACTTTTAAGTCGTTTCGTGGACGGAGAAGTTTTTCCAGAACTTAGCGAGCTGCAAAACGATAAAAATATTATTAATAAGTTGGCCGAATGTTTCGATAGACCTGCGTTCACTACACCATTCCGTAATGAAGTGAGCATACCTGATTTCGAAAAGGCGATTACGGATACGATCGAGGTTTTGAATACGGGGATGCACAGGTTGCGCGATGGAACTGTTATCAAGCAAATTTCATCTCGACATGAGGTCGCCAACGACCAACTGAGAGCGAAAGTATCTTCAATCTACAAACTTACTGTTGGATTGAGAGATACATTTGTTGAACTACGACGCAATGATGAAATTAGGGCATGTGGATGTGGGCAAGAAGATTGTCCAGTGTGGATGCTAACTGATAATGCATGTCAAAAAATGGACGCCATTAAAAGAGCCATTTTTGAGAGCTTCCATAATATTGGTCATGGCCTTGAACTAAAATTTGGATAATAGTTATGGATGCTAGCAATATAATTACACTAATCGGTTTCATGGGAATCGGTGCAATAATCAAGAGTTTTGTTGATTCTTCGCTCAACAGAAAACAGAATTTGTCTCAGAAGCAGCATGATTTCAAGGAGACAAGATACAAAGCGTTAATTATGCTTATGTTGGCTATGCTCGATTTTGAGAAGAACCAGCCGATGTTGAAAGAACACGGGAGAAATTTCGGTAGAATAAATGAACTGTCGGATGAGATTAGAACCGAAAGAAACAACATGATCTTATTCGCTTCAGATGAAGTCATTACTTCGTTGAAGAACTTTCTGCAAAACCCTAATGAGCAGACGTTTTTTGATACTGCTGTCCATATGCGTAAAGACCTTTATAAGCTCAAGACCAAATTAAAAATCGAAGACCTTAATGTCTAAACTGTATGCCAGATCAAAATTTTACATCTGATGACTTGATATGGACCAAAAACGTCAAACGAGATGGTGGTAATTCTTGGGCTTACACAGAGCCAGAGATTAATGTCGGATCTGTTTTTTACCTCAATTGGCCTAGAGGTCATAGAAATATGGGTAAAACTGATGCTGAAAAAGTTAAAATCAATGAACTCATATTGATTTTCCAGACAGTAAATAGGCATTCTGGTTATCCAGCTGGTACTTATCTGACTCATATTGTAACACCAGTGGACAAGAAATCTGCTACGGATGAAACAGGATCTCATCCATTTAAGCGTTTAGTTACTGTTGTAGCTAGAGCAGAAAAACCTATTCCTAAACCTCCAGAATTTGACTTTCGTGAACCCAATCGCGGCTGGGCCTGTAGTCTTGACACTATAAAACCTTTTTCACGGTTTAATATAAAAGCTTCCTTTAGAGAAAAACAACGGATATTTTGGGAATTATTCGACAATAAAGATCCTAAGCTTAAGCAAACGAATATTAGGGCAATTGAATTAGCTGACAGTGAACAATCAGATGGTTCACTCGAAGGTGCGGAAAAATATCTAATAGGTCTCCATAAATATTATGAACGTGATCCAAAGATTATAAGAGATAAAAAAAAATTGGCAGAGGCTGATGGTATTCTGTTCTGTGAAGTATGTAAATTTGATTTCTCAGAAAGATATGGCTTGCATGGGAGTGGATTTATAGAATGTCACCACAGGACACCAATTGCCGGTAATGGGGAACGAAAAACTAGAGTTGAAGACTTGGCACTGGTTTGCTCAAATTGCCACCGAATGCTACATAGAAAAAATGCAAATAACGATTTTTATACTGTTGAAGAATTACAGGGCATTTATCTGTCTAACAGATGAGGAATATATTGTTATAATGAAATAGAATAAATTGCTAATGAAGTGGTTCTTCAAGGTAGAACAACGGAGTGCGACTTATCCCAATGAAATGTAACCCCTTTTTTCAGCAGTAACTTTCTGCCTTTTTTCAAAATCATTATTCACTGTCTTCATAGCTTCAGATAATCTGACCTGAAATTGACTAACAACTTCGGCAGAAACATACTTAGCCCCCTTTGGTAGCTCATTAAGTACTATTGTTATTTTTTTTCGCTTCATTGTAAGTTATTTTTGAATTCTTTATAGGTTTTAAAACCTTTTTGCAAATTTATAAACTTATTTCCATCTTTCATAATCACCTTATCTGGGTAGCCTCCGAAAATGAAACCATCTTTTTTGCCTGCAAGAGGCTCTGTTGCATCCACAATAATTAGTCCACCTGCGATATTTCTACTAAAATTATGGCTGCTGTAAATTTCAGCACACCATATAAATTTTGGCATCGGTGTCTTCAACAATCCATCCTTTACTGTAGGATCAAGAGTTGTTAAATGAACGATATGGTTCTTAAACGACCTAGACGAAGTAAGAAATGCTTTAAACACAAAATTTTTATCAAACTTATATCCAAAATCTCTATCAACAAGTACTGCAAGAAGAAGTTTTTTTGCTCGGATAGCCTCTAGATATATCTTTTTGTAGAGTGGAACTACCACTGTCTGTATAGTACAACCTTCAAATTTTGGATCTTCGTAATTTTCGCTCGTAGGATTACGAAGGTCTATAAGCCGATACGGTGCTAAATTGTCATCCTGAATAACAAATCGCTTTTTAATATTTGCATAGTCGATATAATCAATTTCCTCATCCAAATAATCAATCTTAGTCTTTTTTTGTTTTGCAAAATCTAGGGCTTTGTCAGTCTCATGGCCAATCACCACAATTGCATGTGAAGTAAACTCATTATTAAGTATTGCTATTGTCGGAATTCCAGAATCTGTATAAATTGAGATAATTCGTTCCATTTCAGCAGGATTTGTATTAAGATCGAGACTGTACATATAGGTACCAAATCCAAATCTTCGCAAGGCATAACTAATTTGCGAATCGCTTAAACCAGGAGAGGGTATCATCCGCTCAGTTGATGTCTCATGAAGAACGTTTACGATTTTGGATGGATATGTTGGTTTATAGTCTGCATATTTATGACCAAAATATTCCATCACTGACCAAATGGTAGTTTCTGCGCAGGTAATTGTTTCTCCATCCTGGGAGCAGTGTGAAAATCCAGACACATCAAGTTTTACACCATTAATTGCAACATTTTCTTTAAAGGTACAGCAGAGAAAACCATCATCTTCAATGGCCTTTTTTGAAAGTAAAGAACGGCCTAAGATTTTTGGAAATGTCGGTCTAATCACTATATATCCTAAAAAATTCTCCTGTAAGTAATTAAATTTATCCGGAGATCTAAAGTCCTTTTCCCTTATTGGCTGAGCAAATAGTGCAACTCTCAGACAATATCGGCTGTAATCCTGATGTTTCGAGGAAAAATAAGAATAGTAACTATCTCTAAAAACCTTATCTACATACGGGTATTCAATTAGTACGCAAAGATCATCCTTAAGTTCATCGAAAATACCATGAAGTGCATTTGATAGCTCAAGACCATCATCATCTCGATCATATGCCAATTTGATAAAGCTGAGGATAGCTTCAACAGCATCATCCATAGGCCCTGTCCAAGTATTCAATCTTGCCATTGTTAGAGCATTTATTTTAAACTAAAATAAGTAAAACTCCAGAAAGTATAAAAATCAGTCAGATTCAGTTGCCGCCTCACATCTTTCATTTAGCGTCTTCCTTGCCGTTGAATTCTACTTTTATGATCTCCGGATTTTCTTTTTTCTTCAAAAGGATTGTAGCCACTGTCCATTTAGAACTTCTGGGATTCTCAGAAAACATTGGTTCGAGCCCTCTATCAGCAAAAACCATGAATCCCTTTTCATCTAGTTCATCCAATAACTTTTGAAGATCGTAAGCCATTCTGACCTTATCATAAGCTTCTACCATTCCACTTATATCTCCATAATCAACAAATGATTGTATGATACCTGCGATGTAGTTCATTTCTTCTTCATCTTTAACCTCGTCATAATCCGTTCGATAGCCATGAGCTTCATTAATAATATTAAACAACTCTTTTCCTGACGTTACTTGCGCTAAAAAACGAGGTTTTTCATTTTGAGAAGTATCCTCAATGGCATTCGTTATTGTTGACCTCACCCAGTTTTCGTGGTTTGCCTTTATGTAGCGCAATATTTCCTCTGTATAAGTATCAGTAAGCTCATCTATCTGCTTGTGATGATTCCTGCATAATAGAATTAAATTTTCAAAATTGTCATACTCCTTTAGACCGTGTATGTGTCTCGGTCCATTTGGTTTTGAACTAATTATGTGGCATTCTTCTCCTATATTAAAATCGCTTGATTTATCTTCATTCGTTATTAATTCTGTTTTACAAATTGCACATCTATTGCCAGATTTAGCCCATAAAAATTTTCTTGCTTTGTCGGAGATCGCCATTTTCACTAAATTTTAAGAGCCTAAGTTAACAATAAAAGATATGGGAATTACTCTATATCTTCTAATGCTGTCAATAGCTATCCTACTAAAAAAAACATATTAATCTCTCAATATCAAATAAATAACTTATATTTGTTTAATAACAAATTGTTCTTTAAAGTTGGTCAATTCATATCAAAATAACTGGTGCCCAATTTGGTGCCCTATCAGAAATGACGATTAACTATTATTTATAACTTGCTCATTTAGTACAGCTTGGATTATTAAGTTATTATCCCAGCGGGATCACAGAAATTTAAAAACCATCTTCAAGGCAACTTGAAGATGGTTTTCTCTTTTTAAGGTGATTTTAATCCTTCTCCCAATACTATAAATGCATATTTTGTGTTCGAATCCTTTCGGGGCAACAAATGTGTAGCGTAGTTTATCGGGAAATTAAATTTTCTACAACACGGTGATTGTTTTTCCTTCTACCTTGAATTTTACGTCACCAGTTAACTCCAGCATGTGAAGTACCTGTGATATTTTTTCATATTTTGATATGGTACCGCCAAAAACCTGCTTACCGGCTTCTTTATTTTGATAAACAACATCCACATTATACCATCTTGATATTTTCTTCATGATATTTTGAAGAGGTTCGTTTCTAAAAGAAAATCCTCCTTCTTTCCAGGCAATATCATCATCGGAATCCAGAACATTCACTTTAATCGTGGTTCCCGAGTTTACAGCCTGTTGTCCGGGTTTAAGAGTAACCTGATTAACCAGAATACTCCCTTCAAACAACGTTGTATTTGTAAACTGGTCATCAGAATAGGCGCTGATATTAAACCGTGTTCCAAGTACTTTTACAGTTTGAGTTTTACTTTGCACTAAAAATGGATGTAAATTATCTTTAGCAACTTCAAAGTAGGCTTCGCCGCTCAGCTCTATTCTACGCTCTTTAAGCCAACTAAAAGATACCGGATATGTTAGAGATGAAGCAGCGTTTAGCCATACTTTCGTGCCGTCCGGCAACGAGAGCTTATATTGTCCGCCACGTGGCGTTAGAATGGTATTTGATTCGGAATATGAGCTTTTGCCCCCGTTCTGTAACGAGGGCAGCTCACGTCGAGAGGTATAAATAATTTCTCCTTCTTCGGTTTTTGTAATTTGAGTGGTAGATTGTAGGGCCAGCAAACCATTTTTAGCATTTAACAAATTGATCCTTTTACCATCGCTCAAAATGAGTACTGCGGTATTTTTTCCTGCATCAATGTCATTTGCAAATGTTTTATTCGAAGAATCTTTAGTGAAGAAATAAATAAAAATACCCAGAATAATGATTGATGCTACCGAAACTGCAACCCGTAATGGCCAGCTTATTATTCTGGCCGTTTTTGGCTGAGTAGCTTTAAGAATAGTTTGCCACATCTGATCGTCGATAGTTTCCAGATCAATCTGTGATAAACCGGACTGCTCATCCTCACGGAATTTGTGCAGCCAGTAACGCACTTTTTCGAGTTCCTGATCGGAGCATGCCCCAGCCTGAAATCTCTCCAATAAGTCCTTTACTTGTTTATCGTTCATAATCTACCCTATGCATTTTCTAAGATAATCAAAACAAAGACACCTCAGAATTAGGAATCGGGTACATGAAGAGAAAAAAAATATTTATTTCAACATCCCTGTTAAAAAAGCATATATAAAAAGGAACAGCCCAAGTTTTCCCCGAAGTGTTTTCAATGCTCTTTTGATTTGAGTAGCTACTGTATGTTCGGAGATATTTAAGCGATCTGCTATTTCTTTGTTGCTTAAATATTCCTGGCGCCTCAATTGAAATATTTCACGCATTTTTTCTGGCAGGTTGTTGATCTCTTTTTCAATTAATGCTTCAAGATCTTTTTCCCGGATGCGATAGTCCGTTTGAGCAGGTGCATTGTCTGTAACTTCTTTGAATGATGAGATGTATTCCTGTGTGATGGCTACATGCCGAAAAACATTCAGTACACGGTTTAAAACAGCCTTGTAAAGGTAGCCGGAAAGTGTAGTCTGAATATTTAAATTACTTCTGGAATTCCATAAATGGACATATATCTCCTGGATAACATCTTTGGCACTTTCGGTGTCCTGAAGCTTTTTATAAGCATAAATGTAAAGCAAGGTATTGTACCGTTTATAAATCTCAGAAAATGAATGATGGTCCCCTGCCTTCAGGAGGTCTACAAGCTGAGCGTCTGAAAGTGTTCTACAATCAGTCATTTATTAGGTTTTCTTTCAACAATGATATTTTAGAGCTCCTTTAATTAAAAAGAAGAAGGCGGCGCTGCCTAAATTAATGGACAGTCGCCGCCTCTTAAATTAACGCTCTCACCTCAAGATTATAAAAAATATTCTAAACTATCAAGGGTAAAATCGCAATAACTTTAGGCTCAGTGTTTTTAACTGAATAATCTACCCAGGCTCTATAAAGACCCATACCCTAGTATTGCAAAAATATTGAGTTTTGTTTACTAAAACTTTGCTATTCTATTGCTTTAGCAAAAGGATAGCAAAACAAAAGCAAAAGAATAGCAAAAGAATAGCAAAAGCGGGGTGCTATAAACTTTACAGTTTTTAGTAACTTGGTATTAGGATGAAAAATATTACGATCCAAATGATTCATTCAAAAACTATATCCTGGAAGAGAAATTATTGGCATAGACTGTCGCAATTTATTTGCCAACGGCGGAATGGTTCATTGTGTAACCCAACAGCAACCTAAGTAATTACTTTTTGCGCTGTTCATTTTAAATAACAGTTGGCATTTTTTTGGCAATGAGACGATGTTTATAAAAATTGAGACGCAAACGCGAAAATTTGATACAGAAACACGGCCTCAACAAACCTCAATCATTTAATTTTACGATCTAATTAACCAAAATAATCTCAAGAATCAACTATATACACAAAATGAACAAATCTAACAAATTAAAGGCCCTGGGCTTGCTGGCTTGCTTTTTTGCAATAGGGCAAACCCAGGCTCAGGATAGGAAAGCACCATCCTATCCGTTAATTACACACAATCCCAATTTCAGTATCTGGTCAAATACCGACCAACTCAATGCATCTACAACCACCCATTGGACTGGTGCAGATCATTCGCTTTTAGGCCTGATCAATGTAGATGGTAATATCTATCGTTTCCTGGGTAAGGAAGAAGCGAATTATAAAACAATACTTGGTACTTCTGAGGAAACTCCTTATGCTGTAAAGTATACCGAGACAGCGCCAGATGGTGATTGGAAAACCGCTAATTATGCTGCCAGTAACTGGAAATCGGGCTCGGCTCCTATTGGTGATGATGCCAAGCAGGTAAAAACGTTATGGAAATCTAACGACATCTGGGTAAGAAGGACATTTAATATTGCCAACCCTGCCAGCATTAATGAGCTGTTGTTAAAAATGAACCACGATGATAACATTGAAGTGTACTTAAACGGCAAAAAGGTATATCAAAAAGAAGGTTGGACAAATACGTTCCAGTATTTCCCTCTTGATAAAAAAGATTTAAAAGCTGGTCAAAATATAATTGCCATCCACCTTGCTAACTCAGCCGGAGGCAGATATCTGGACTTTGGTTTAGCAGATAAACTGAAAGACAATGCGGCAAGGATTCAGGTTGCGAAACAGAAAAATGTAGACGTAACGGCTACGCAAACTATCTACGATTTTACTTGCGGCAAGGTAGATCTTAAAGTTACGTTTACATCGCCGCTGCTTATGAATGATTTGGGATTGCTGGCCCGACCAGTTTCTTATATTACTTACAATGTTCAGGCTAATGACAAGAAAACCCATGCGGTGAAGGTTTTTCTAAGTGCTTCATCGAGCATTGCAGTGTATAAGCCTTCGCAGGAAGTAACTGCAAAAAAATATTCAACTGCCAAATTATCTATCCTGAAAGCAGGTACTGTAGAACAACCAATTCTACAAAAGGGAGCAGACGATATGCGAATAGATTGGGGATATTTTTACGTTGCGGCTCCAAAATCAAGCAATGCTGTTCAGTTTATTACGAACGGAAATGCTGCCGCTGATGCATTCAGAAACGGATCTTCAGCTTCTACAGCCTCTCGTGGTAAGTCGCTTGCATTAAACACTGTTGTTCCTTTTGGAACTGTAGGCCAAAAAACAGTTGAGCGTTTTATTGAACTGGGTTACGATGAAATTTATTCTATTCAGTATTTCAAAAGAGACCTGAGACCTTGGTGGAACACTTCGGGCAAGGAAACTATTGAAGGTCAGCTAACTGATGCAGCTAATCAGTACAAAGAGGTTATGCAAAAATGTGAGACTTTTAATAAAGCGGTATATGCAGATGCACTTAAATCTGGTGGTAAGGAATATGCACATTTATGTATACTTGGTTATCGTCAGAGTATTGCGGCTCACACTTTGGTAAAAAGTCCTGAAAATGAAATCTTATGGTTATCTAAAGAAAACAATAGCGGTGGATTTATCAATACCGTGGATGTAACTTACCCTTCTGCCCCACTTTACTTAATCTATAATCCGTCATTACTGCAAGGCATGTTGAATGGTATTTTTTATTTCAGCGAAAGCGGTAAATATCCGCATCCTTGGGCTGCTCATGATTTGGGTACATATCCATTAGCTAATGGCCAGACTTATGGCGAGCCAATGCCGGTTGAAGAATCGGGCAATATGATTATCCTTACGGCAGCTATTGCCAAAGCTCAGGGTAATGCAAATTACGCAAAAAAACATTGGAAAACCCTGACCATCTGGGCAGACTACCTGACTAAAGAAGGATTGGATCCAAAAACGCAATTATGTACCGACGATTTTGCAGGCCACCTGGCCAGAAATGCAAACTTATCAGTAAAAGCAATTGTAGGTATTGCATGCTATGCGCAAATGGCTGAGACATTGGGCTACACCGAGATCGCCACCAAATACAGAGCTATCGCTGAAAGTATGGTACCTAAGTGGATTGAAATGGCTGATGCCGGTGACCATTATGCTTTGACTTTTGACAACAAGAATACCTGGAGCCAGAAATATAACCTGGTTTGGGATAAGGTATTAGGTTTGAACTTATTTCCGCAAAAGGTTTATGATACAGAAATTAAATATTACCTGACAAAACAGAATAAGTTTGGCTTACCTCTGGATAGTAGAAAAGCTTATACTAAGAATGACTGGATATTGTGGACAGCGACTTTTGCCCCTACTCAGAAAGAGTTTGAAGCGTTGGTAAAACCGGTTTACAGACACTCAATTGAAACGGAATCTCGTGTTCCTTTAAACGATTTTTATGACTCTAATACGGGTATAAGAGATAACTTTAAAGCAAGAAGCGTTGTTGGTGGATTTTATATGAGACTTTTTGCAGATAAGCTGAAAGGAAAATAAATCACTTTTTATTGAAAATTAGGGTGTATCATGATGATACACCCTAATTTTTTATTTATTAAAATCCGGATATGGCAATCCTTTACCTGTTTCACAAAGCAATTTTAAACTTCTCAGAAATAGCGCCCAGTCAAAACTACAGGCTGCAAATTCAGGGGTACATTCTGCCCATCCATCGTGATGAAAGAGTAGAGAAGATCCTTTTCTATTTGGCTCCAGTTCAAAAGTAATTGTAGTTCCCACCCATTCCTCGTGGGCTTTAAGGCAAAGCCATTTTATACTTCCGTAGGGTTTAAGTTCAGTTACCTCTATTTCTTTAAAGTAAGTTGGACCAAATGCGAACCTCGAAACACTACCTACCTCCGGTTTCGCAATTGTTTCAGGTGTCCACCAACCTGCCAAACCTTTCTGGGTGGTTAAGGCTCCATAAACTGTTTCAACCGGTGCATCAATTTGTAGTTTGTGATAAATGCTTTTTGAGTTCATTTGTTTTGTTGAACTCTCTTTTTCTGCCAATTCTGTATTACCATCTGTTTCAGCCACCTCTTTAGGTGTTGCTCCACCTTTACCTGTTAAAATAAGGTCTTTTAAACTCCCTTGTATATAATGTGTCCATGCATCATGGCAAACATTAAAGCATTCATAATCAGGTACTAAACCCTGATGTGTAAATTTCAATTGTGTTTTACCGTCCTTTTCAGAAATTTCAAAGATCACATTGGTGTCCTTCCATTCGGTTTCGTCTTTTGTGAATTTGAAATAATTGTCTAGCACATGCCAAACCACTTTTTTATTGGAAACATATTCTATAATCTTCATTTTGGCGCGATGTACATCCTGGTAGTGATATAAAAATTCACTATTTAATTTATTTGTATCGCCATCAATATTTTCAGACCACCAGCCACGCACGTTATTAATTGCATTAAAAACATCCTGTGCGGCTGCATCGACCAAAATCGTTGTTGTGAAATCTTCATTTTTCATAGGTATAGTTATTTTAAATTAGAAAATGTAGTTCTGCATCCTTTAGCAGATGCTTTCTAATCCAAAATTACTGACAAATAAAGGTCGATCAGAGGTGTAGAATAGACTTTTATAGGGGCTGATTTAGACAAAATATGATAACAATTTAAGTACATAAAAAAGGCACCGCCCACAATTATATTACAATTGGGAACGGTGCCTGTGAAAATGATTTATAAAAAATGACCTGATTAAGCCAAATCAAATCTATCTAAGTTCATTACTTTAGTCCACGCTGCTACAAAGTCTTTTACAAATTTACTTTGGGCATCAGTACTTCCATACACTTCAGCAATGGCCCTCAGTTCTGAGTTAGACCCAAACACTAGATCTGCGCGAGAGCCAGTCCATTTTATTTCTCCAGTGGCACGATCGCTTCCTTCGTACAATTCTCTGTCTTGTGACACAGCCTTCCATGAAATACCCATATCAAGCAGGTTTATAAAGAAATCGTTGGTCAGCTGTCCGGGGCGTGAAGTAAACACACCATATTGTGAACCATCAAAATTTGTATTTAGTGCGCGCATTCCACCTACTAATACTGTTAACTCAGGCGCAGAAAGTGTTAATAAATTAGCCTTATCTATCAATAATTCCTCAGTAGATACAGGGAATTTTGATTTGCGATAATTGCGGAAACCATCAGCAACTGGTTCCAGATACCCTACTGATTCAACATCAGTTTGCTCCTGAGAAGCATCTGCACGACCAGATGCAAAAGGAACTGTAACAGTATGTCCTGCATCCTTTGCTGCCTTTTCAATACCTGCCCCACCGGCAAGTACTATCAAATCTGCTAAGGAAACTTTTTTACCACCAGACTGTGCACTATTAAAATCCTTTTGAATACTTTCTAAAGCATCTAAAACCTTTTGCAGCTGCCCGGGATTATTTACCTGCCAGTATTTCTGTGGGGCCAAACGAATACGGGCACCATTAGCACCACCACGCTTATCTGAACCACGGAAGGTGGAGGCTGAAGCCCATGCTGTAGAAACCAGCTCTGAAACGGTTAATCCAGATGCTAATACTTTTGCTTTTAGCGCAGCAATATCATTTTCGTCTATAAGTTTATGATCGACTGCAGGAATTGGATCTTGCCAAATCAATTCTTCTGAAGGTACATCTGCGCCAAGGTACCTTGCCCGCGGTCCCATATCACGGTGTGTTAATTTAAACCATGCACGGGCAAAAGCATCAGCAAATTCGTCTGGGTTTTCCAGAAAGCGTCTGGATATTTTTTCGTAAGCCGGATCAAACCTTAAGGATAGGTCTGTTGTGAGCATACTAGGTGCATGTTTTTTTGAACTATCAAAAGCATCCGGAATAATGGCTTCTGCATCTTTAGCTACCCATTGATGTGCGCCAGCCGGACTTTTAGTAAGTTGCCATTCAAAACCAAACAGATTTTCAAAGAAATTATTGCTCCATTGAGTTGGGGTTTTTGTCCAGATTACTTCAAGTCCGCTAGTTATAGCATCAGCACCCTTACCCGAGCCATAACTGTTTTTCCAGCCAAGGCCTTGCATATCCATATCTACAGCTTCAGGTTCTTTACCTACATTGGTTGCTGGTGCAGCACCATGAGTTTTACCAAAACTATGGCCTCCAGCAATCAGAGCAACTGTTTCTTCGTCATTCATTGCCATACGGCCAAAAGTATCACGAATGTCTTTAGCGGCCGCAATAGGATCCGGATTACCATCAGGACCTTCAGGATTCACATAGATAAGTCCCATTTGTACAGCAGCCAATGGTTTCTCTAGATTACGTGAGTGGATCTTACCATCAGCATTATCATCAGACGACACTACTCCATGATTCTCTTCCACACCTTCAGATCCTTGGGCATATCGCAAATCACCACCAAGCCAGGTACTTTCAGAGCCCCAATACACATCCTCATCTGGTTCCCATACATCCGGACGCCCGCCGGCAAAACCAAACGTTTTAAAGCCCATTGACTCAAGTGCTATGTTTCCGGTAAGAATCATTAAATCGGCCCACGAGATTTTACTGCCGTATTTCTGTTTAATTGGCCAAAGCAATCTGCGGGCCTTATCTAAACTCACATTATCCGGCCAGCTATTAAGGGGAGCAAAACGTTGCTGCCCTGCACCTGCCCCACCGCGGCCATCGCCTACACGATAGGTACCGGCACTATGCCATGCCATACGAATAAACAAACCACCATAATGCCCAAAATCTGCCGGCCACCAGTCTTGTGAATCCGTCATTAATGCATGAAGGTCTTTTTTTACCGCTTCCAGATCAAGGCTTTTAAAAGCTTCTGCGTAGTCGAAATCTTTGCCCATTGGATTTGACAGTGAAGAGTGCTGACGCAAAATACTTAGCTTTAACTGATTTGGCCACCAGTCTCGATTTCTGGTACCACCACCACCTACATTGTGTTTCATGCTGCCATTATGAAATGGGCATTTACTGATATCGTTTGATTCTGTTTCCATCTTTATTAATTTATGGTATTGAACTTATTTACAGGTCTTATTCTGATTATTATAAATTTAGGACATTAGGATAAATAATCACAATCATTTAATTCTATATTTCGATAGCTAAAATCTATTATTGGCATTAGTAAAAGCTTCTGCTTAGAGAATTCAGTAATAAAGGGTAATCGTGGCCGTTACAGTTTATGTAAAAACTATAATCTATCCCACCCCCTATGAAAAACAAAATATCGCCCCTAACCCTATTCCAGCCCAACAAGCTAAGGGTTTTACTATCCTTAGGTCTTAAAGGTTACCTGGCTGATAAAGGATGGTTTGATGCCTATAAAACAAAATCGGCTATTGATGAAGCCGGAAAACCTATTGCCTGGGTCACGTATTCTTTTATTGATTTTATTAAAGAAAGGCTTAATAAATTGCAATCCGTATTTGAGTTTGGTTCAGGTAATTCAACTTTCTTTTATGCCGGTCTGGCAGGAGAAGTTTACTCTGTTGAGCATGACAAAATTTGGTTCAAGAAAAATAAGGCATCAATGCTCCGGAATGTCCATCTTATTTTTTGCAATCTTATTCCTAACGGAGACTATTGCAGGAGTGCAGAGCATACTAAAAAGAAATTTGATGTTATTATTATTGATGGAAGAGATAGGGTAAATTGCTGTAAACATGCAATCAATGCTTTAACTAAAAAAGGTGTTGTAGTATTAGATGATTCGGAAAGAAGTCAGTATGCAGAAGGTGTATCCTTTTTAATGCAAAATGGTTTTAAACACATTCCGTTTTCAGGAATTGCACCCGGAGTAATTATATCTAAATGCACCTCTGTGTTTTATAGACCAAACAATTGTCTTAATATATAATCAATCAGCTAAGTGTATATGCAAAGTAAGAATTTCGCATATCTTAAATATTAAATCGTAAAATAACATTTTTTATTACTCTTTAGATACTGTAATTTAAGTTGACAATTTATTTGAATTTTTATTTGTTTCTTTAACCATTTAATAAGAACTATTGATATTAAACATTACTTTGTTTAGTATTAAACTACAGACTTATTAAAGAAGGATAAACAAATTAAAACGATATATTATTAAACTAGATTCGAAACAATTGGTTTTTGAGGCAATGGCTATTCTGCGTGAAAGCAATGCAGATACCTTGCCCGTGTATGAAGGCAATAGTTTTATTGCCAACATTTCTTATGAGGATCTTATAGATTTTTTAAATCAACTGGATAATGGTAAAAACATATATTTCCATAAGTTAAATTTTGACCTGGGAACGGTTCTAATAAAAACCAGAGATAAGAAACTTAAGCCTAAAAAGATATCAACCATACTTGTACGTGTGGCTGTAATAGCTTTTACAATTTTAGGGTTTGCCTGGTTCTCTTTTAATAACAATAAGATTGAGTGGCCAGCTGCTTTCAGGAATGAAACCAAGGTTGTAAATTCAAAGAGTATTGTTCCAGGTTCTAACAAGGCAACATTAACGCTTGCTAATGGTGAAACTATAAGCTTAAGTGGATCACAAACCGGAATTGTGATTAATGGAAGTAATATAACTTATTCTGATGGCACTCGCATTGAGGCAGGAAACGAACACAATTCTTCGACTTCGCAGTTTAATGACCTGAAGTTAAGTACCCCCTCCGGAGGTCAATACCAAGCTACATTGGCAGATGGCACTAAAGTTTGGTTAAATGCAAAATCAAGTTTAAAATTCAACTTAAGTTTTGCCAATTCAGCTCAGCGTAAAGTGGAATTAAATGGAGAGGCCTATTTTGAAGTAACAAAAAATGCTAGGCAACCTTTCATTGTAATAGCCAGCAAACAGCAGACAGAGGTATTAGGTACTCATTTTAATATTAGTAGTTATGCTGATGAAAGAGGTATAAAAACTACATTATCAGAGGGTAGTATTAAAGTTAGTTCATTAGCGGTTCAACCCAACCAGCATGATAATGGGGTAATCCTTAAACCCGGCCAACAATCTACTTTTATTGTTGATAAGCCAATAGAGATTGACCAAATTGATGCTGATGATGCTATTGCCTGGAAAGATGGAAAATTCGCATTCAGAAAAGAGCCTTTAGAAAGTATTATGCGTAAACTGGCCAGATGGTATGATGTTGAAATTGTATACCAAGATCCTGAGATAAGCAAACAGATTTTAGGGGGTTCCTTTACCAGATCCGAAGAGATATCCAGTGTATTAACAACGCTTGAGCTTACGGGAGATGTGCACTTCAAAATACAAGGCAAAAAGGTTGTAGTGGCAAAATAATGAAAGTAAATTCGCTGCTAGCATGCTCAATATTGCTCTTACTTAGTTCGTCGGCAATAGGTCAGAAATTAAATCTTGTCCAAAAAAGGATTAAGCTTGTTCAGGTTTTCAAAGAAATAACACGGCAAACTGATTATCAGGTAATCTGGAATGAACAGAAACTAAATGCTGATAAAAGGATTGACGCTGATTTTGTTACTACCCCGTTGCCCGAGGTTATGAATCGTATTTTATCTGGTCTGCCTCTTACCTATGTCATCTCAAAAAAAATGATCGTTATAAAAGCATCCTCTACTATTGACATAAATGGTACGGTAACAAATGAGGAAGGTGAATTATTGCAGGGTGCAACTATCAAAGTAAAAGGGCAAGACAAATCCGCTATTACAGATTTAAAGGGTAAATATCTATTAAAGCAAATAGATACCGGAGCCGTGCTGATCATTTCTTATATAGGTTATCAAAACAAAGAATCCTGGGCATTAAATACAGGAAATGTAACTCTATCCTTAAAAACTGATGATTTAAAGGAAATAGAAATAGTAAGTACAGGTTATCAAAAAATAGCAAGGGAAAGGGCAACAGGAAGTTTTGCACTGGTAGATAGTGCGCAATATACCCGTAGGGTAAGTAAAGATGTATTTTCCAGGCTAGAAGGCATTACAAGTGGTTTATTATTTAATAAAAACACATTAATTTCAAATCAAGGAGCTTTAGATTTATCGGTTCGTGGCCGAAGTACCATTTTTGCAAACGACCAGCCCCTTATTATTCTGGATAATTTCCCATTTAACGGAGAATTGAATTCTATAAACCCAAATGATATTGCTTCAATTTCAGTATTAAAAGATGCAGCAGCTGCATCTATTTGGGGAGTAAGAGCGGGAAATGGAGTTATAGTAATTACTACCAAAAGAGGCAGGAATAAACAGCCATTAAGGGCCTTTGTAAATTCTAATCTTACCATTTCTGGCAAGCCAGATCTTACCTATAATCCAAACTACTTGTCTTCGTCTGACTATATAGATATAGAAACATACCTGTTCAATAATGGAAAATACGACGAAATATTAAATGATCCTCAAAGCAACTTAATAGTTTCTCCTGTAATACAAATCCTGAACAAACAGCGAATGGGGCAATCTTCAGATGAGACAAATAAACAGCTAAATATTTTAAGAGCTAAAGATGTACGTAATGATGAACTAAAATATTTTTACAGAAAGCCGGTTAGCCAGCAATATGCTGCATCATTAAGCGGAGGAACCAATCAGTCAAACCATTATTTTTCAGCAGGTTACGATAAAACCAATACTACAATTGTAGGAAATAACAATAACAGGATTACTATAAATAGTCAAAATAGCATTCGGCCGGTTAAAAATCTTGAACTCGAAGTTGGGTTGTATTATATAAAATCAAGTTCAAAAATAGATAGCACAATAGCCAATTTAACATCACTTATTACTCCTTATTATCAGTTCAAAGATGAAAATGGTCAAAATGCAATACTTGAACGAGACTTTAATTCCCATTTTAAGAATGAGGCAATTAACAAAGGTTTTTTAGATTGGCAATATGTACCTTTAAATGAATTAGGGAAATCTCAAGATAGGATAAACAACAATGATTTTCGATTAAATGGAGGGCTAACTTATAACATAATTCCTGAACTAAGTGCCACTATTAAATATCAGTATCAGCTCATTGATAGTAAGAGATCGATTTATGAAAATATTGACACTTACCATGTCAGGAGCCTAATTAATCAATATTCCATTTTAACTTCCGGCACAGTTAGTGGCTATAATATTCCTCTTGGAGGTATTCTTAATACTACGGTTGGAAAATTCACTTCTAATAGCTTGCGTACTCAGTTAAATTATAAGAAAAATTGGCATAGAAATGCTATTTCTGCTATTATTGGCTATGAAATTTCAGAATCTTTAGCCGGTTTAAACCGAACAACTAAATATGGATATGATCAGAATTCAGGCAAATCTGTTGCGGTAGATACAACGAGCTCTTTTGAGCTAAACCCAAAGGGGTTAGGCCAAATAGGAACCCATTATAGGTTTTTTAGGAAAACAGACAGAATGCGTTCCTCTTATTTGAATGCTACCTACTCTTATGATGGCAGATATACCATATCCGGGAGTGCCAGGGTTGATGGTTCTAATTATTTTGGAGTAAAAACGAATCAAAAATATGTTCCATTATGGTCTGCAGGGGTATTATGGAATATTGACGGGGAAAGCTTTTATGCGTTAAACTGGCTACCTATCTTAAAACTTAGAGCATCATATGGTTATAATGGTAATTTAAACAAATCATATACAGGAATTACCACCTTTATATATAGCCCAGACGGAGCTGCCTTGACCAACCTCCCTTATGGAGTAATTGTAAATATTGGCAACCCTGAGCTAAAATGGGAAAAGGTTGCAATTGCCAATGTAGGATTAGAATTTGGATTTAAAAAACCTGCACTTAGAGGAAAGGTAGAATATTACATTAAAAATGGTTCTGATATACTAGGGGATAAAGCTTTCCCATCCAATACCGGCATTACAGTTTTAAGAGGAAACTATTCCAAAATGAAGGCTAAAGGATTTGATATTTCTTTAATTTCGGAAAACTTAAATGGAAAACTGAGATGGACAACCTCATTTATGCTCTCTGCAGTACACGATTGGGTTTCGGATTATGATGTTACTGAACCTTCCAGTGTTCGCTATGTTGGAGATTACAGTTATTCACCTGCTCTAAATAAACCTGTATATGGAATTTATAGTTACAAATGGGCAGGATTAGATCCAATAAATGGAGATCCAAGAGGTTATGTAAACGGACAGGTTAGTAAGGATTATTTTACTATCCTTAAAAAGGATGCTGCTGATTTGGAATACAATGGCCCGGCACGACCTACCATTTTTGGAGGCTTAAGTAATACTTTTACCCTTAAAAAATTCACATTATCTTTTAATCTTAGTTATAAATTAGGCTATTATTTCAGAAAACCTTCTGTAAATTATTATGACATGTATAATGTTAATATTAATTATTATATGAATAGTGATTTTGAAAATCGCTGGAAAAAAAGTGGTGATGAAGCCATTACCAATGTACCTTCACAAGGAATATTTGGTGAGGATAATTCTCGTGACAGATTCTACAATGGTTCTTCTGCAACAGTAGCCCGTGGAGATCATATTCGATTGCAGGATGTAAATTTCAGTTATGATTTTAATATTATTAACTGGAAAGGAATTCCTATTAAGCAATTACAACTATATTTTTATGCAAATAATTTGGGAGTTATCTGGAAGGCAAATGACTTTGGCTTAGATCCTGACCTGGTACTATCGGGTAATAATTTTTCCTACCCGATAACAAAAAGTTTTGCTTTTGGATTTAAAGCCAGTTTTTAATTGAGATGAAAACAAAGAAAATAATTCTGCCTATTACTATAATTTTGATAGCTTCTTTAGCTTCGTGTAAAAAAGGGTGGTTGGAAGCGAATCCCGATGATTCATTAATTGTTCCAAATACCCTTCAAGATTATCAGGCCCTACTTGACAATACCGGTCAGACTTTTAATAATTCCCAAACCGGTGGTTTAGCTGAAATTGCTTCTGGCGATTTCTATATTCTCTATACTTCCTGGCAATCGCTCTTTAACACTCAGGAAAAAGCAGCTTACATCTGGGAGGAAACACCTAAGTTTTATAATAACGAACCGAGTTTCGATTGGGTAAATTCTTATAGAAGAATATTAAACTCTAATGTTATTCTAAATGGCATTAGAAAGATAAGGGTTCCTTCTACAAAACAAAATGAATGGAACAATATAACAGGGAGTGCGTTGTTTTTTCGCTCATTTGATTTTTTTAATCTTGCTCAGGAATATTGTAAAAGCTATGAACAAAATACTGCAAGATCAGAATTAGGTTTACCCTTAAGACTGGATTACAATGTGAATATACAACTGCAACGCGCTACGCTTCAGCAAACTTATGACCAGATTATTGTTGATTTAAAATCAGCTGCACCTCTGTTGGGCACCAAGCCTTTGTTTAAAACCAGACCATCTAAACAGGCGGTTTTTGCTTTGTTGGCCAGAACTTATCTGGCTATGGAAAATTACAGCCAGGCAAAACTTTATACTGACTCGGCTCTTCAAATCCAATCCGAACTTATGGACTATTCAGCTTTGAACCCGGATGTCTCCTACCCGATCCAAAGATTTAATCCGGAAGTAATATTCCATAGCACTTTTAGTTACGGGATTTTTAATGCTTCCAGATTAATTGTTGAACCAGCATTGCTTGATTCATATTCCCAGGGAGATTATCGCCGTAAGGTTTTCTTTAAAGACAATCCTAATGGCAGAACAACCTACAAAGGTAGCTATGCCAATGACAAGAACTTATTTGGCGGTTTAGCTACGGATGAGCTTTACCTAATCCGTGCAGAATGCAATGCCAGAATTGGCAATATTACTACTGCACTGGCAGATTTGAACCATCTTTTAAAAACCAGATGGAACTTTAGCTACAAGGAACTTAATGCAGACAATGCTGAACAGGTTCTAACTTTTATATTAAAAGAGAGAAGAAAAGAATTAATATTCCGTGGACTTAGATGGCAAGATCTCAGACGATTAAATAAGGATAACAGGTTTGCTACCACCTTGACAAGAACATTAAACAATCAGATATACACACTTCCTCCAAACGATAAAAAATATGTTTTTCCAATAGACGAAATGGAATTGAAGCTAAGTGGAATTCAGCAAAATGATAGATGATAAAATAGTTAACAGGGGTAGGTAGCACCCCCATAACTTATTTACTATTCGAAACGACCTGTAGTTACAGACCCAGCGACAAATGATATGCCAGTAGTTGGCAATAGTGTTCCGTCACCAGTTGGGGGTGCATTGGTTCCAATATCCCATTGTGCTGAACACACCTCACCGCCAACTTCACACCTATCGCCGGAATAATAAATATATCCTCTGGGATCAGTAGGAAGAGGATATGTTGTGCCTACCTTATAATATGTAATAATCGGACCACTTTTAATTGTAGTAAATGCACTGAAACCAAATGCAATACCGGCAACCAATACACCCAGTGCCGCTTTTTTAATGTTATTCATTTTTAAAATTTTAATTGAAATGAAGCTGTATTTATTTTAACAGGTTACAGCAATTACCTGTTTCACGCGCGTAAAATCTTTATTTTTTATAAATGTAAATTCCTGTAAAAGCCAGTAACACAAAGCCTAGATTAAACCAGATATGCTGTTGCCAGGTCATTGTACTGATCACTCCCCCACAATGGCAGGGTAATTTATTACCTGAATAAACCATATACAAAAGATACACTGTAAATAGAATCATAAGTCCAAATGAAGCATATAAACCCAATTTTCTAAGTGGAGCCAGGATCAGCAAAATCCCTATAACCATTTCAGTTATTGGAATTCCCCATGCAACCAATTTGCTGTATCCTCCAATTAATGGAGATTTAGCCAATGTTGACGAGAATGACTTGATGCCAAATAATTTGCTCGCTGCAGTATACATAAATAAGGCAAGAATTAAATAAGCAATCACATCAGCCATGATAATTCGCATTTTGGGCGATAAATAAAATTTCGTTTCCATTGTATGATAAATAATAGCAGTTTTAATGATCCAAAAATGAGGTTCCTATATTTTAAAAAAAATATAAAAAACTGCCAAAATAACCAAGAGATTGCATGGCCGAAATTCACACATTAACCAAAAATTTAGGTGATACGCCAAAGCATTTTTTAAAAGCACTGCTAAAATAATGCGGATCTCTGTAACCAACCAGTTCAGCTATTTCATGAATGGGCTTGTTAGTAGTAAGAAGATAGTTTACCCCATAATACATCCTGATTTTAATGATCTGTGCATGTAGCGGTATGCCAAATGCCATTTTTGCTAAGCGCGTAAAATTCCGTTCGGACATCATAAACCTTGCTGCAAGGTCTGATAGGTTATCTACCAGTTCAGTGGCAAAATTCTTTTTCACAAATTCAGCAATTGCATCAGCTTTTTTCTGATAATAAATATGTGTATTGTTTCCGGCAATAAGTCGCTTATAATATTTGTTAATACAACCATTTATAAAAGCATAGATTTCATCATCCAAGTCATTGGTTTTATCATCCATCTTGATAAGCAAATTAAAAATGCTCTCGGATATACCGACGCATGGCAGATTGACATATCTGCTATCTGACTGATTGTAATAGTTTATGAGAGGTTTTATTGTGGTCAGCTTTTTAGCCTTATACATCAACCAATTAGGTTTGAAAGTAATTACTAAAATCTTATGTACTCCACAAGGCACAATTTCATAGTACTCACCAGCGGGACGATAGCATAAGAAGCATGCATTTTTATGTTGCACAACGTACATAATAAAAGAATCTTCTTTTATTAAAAACTGAATATTAGCATCCTGTTTTAGCGAATACTCAAACAACTCAATATGCGCTAAATAGTGACTTATAGATTGAAGGAGAACTTCTCCTTCCTTTATCCTGAATTTTCGGGATTGCCCTTTATGTAGTGCGGTTGTACAGAAATTAGGGAGCGCATTAAAATTAAGAGTTTCCGATTCTGCAACTGCAGATTGGGACTTTAGGATTGATTGCATTGTTTACAGCTTTAATAAGCAGTAAAGTTGTATTATTTCGCAAACTCTATGTTAATACCTGCTGCCTGTTTAAAAGGTGGGTCTGCATCAGGAGTGCTTCTCTGATTTTGTTTTTAAATAAAAAATATACCCCTAAAAATGATATTTTGAACAAACAAAAACAGCCTGTTAATGTAAAAACTTTGATTTTACATTAACAGGCTGAAAAAAAATATAAATAGATTTTAATTAATCTCGAAGCTGTAAGTTGCACCTTTCCAGGTTGCTTTGTAGTCCTTGCCATGGTGCTGACCAGGATTCTTATCCACATCACTCACTTCAACTACGTACCGACCTTTCCATAGCGGCGTAAATTCTGCTACGCCATTATCATCAGTGGTTAGTTCTTTTGCCCAACCATTAGGAGAAAATACTGATATCGTCTTTCCTTTTGCTGCAGCATCATTAAGAAAAGCCTTCAATTGTAGTGATTTATTAGGTTTTGCGAGCAAAACACCATCAACATGCAATTTTAATACATTTGAATTTTGAGTTGCTGCTACTGATGCTTTTCCTACAATAACATCCGCACTAGATAAGAAATGATACTTAGTGGTTCCACCAAGTTCCCTTGCTTCATGACTTACCAACACAGTATACGCACCATTCTGATCAGGAGTAAAAACAGCCTCAAAATGATTTGTTCCGGGGTTTAGTGTCAATTGGGTTTTCTTTTGATCTGGCCCTATCACCCATAACGAAAATTCCTTAACATCAGAATACCATTTGCTCACACTATCACGCTCATTGGCTACGTACTCGCCGTAAAATACCTTTACAGATTGTTTCTGTCCTACTTTACCAGATGCGGCTGTTTCTATCCACAGGGCATGAGCAAAAATACTAGTCGTTACAAAGCTGAATACTAAAGTCAGCGCTAAAAAAGTTAATTTTTTCATTATTTTTAATATTAAGATTTAAGGGAATATTTTATTGAGGCAAAGCAGAATTGGCTGCCAATACCGGCTCTTGGTCTTTACTAATTACCTTTAACCTGGGCTTCATCACTGGTTTATCCGTAAACTTTGAGGCATCTGTTGACCCGGCATCAGTTTTCCCCTTTTTCTTTTTGAACTTGCGGCCGTACCAGATCAGGAACCCTGTAATTGGTAAACTTGCACCAATTAAAGAAGAAAGAAATGCCAGCACTTTACCCGGAAAGCCTAAAATACTACCCACGTGAATATCATAATTCATTTTACGAAGTTTTCCCCCAAATGACGATGATGCATACGAGGTTGCATAAACATCTTCCCGTTTCAGTTCTTTTAAAGTATGCTGATCAAAGGTATATCCCTGACTATTGTAAAATTGACCTTTATTTGGATATACAGTAATGCCTATTGTTGCCTTAGCCTTTGATGTATCTGGAAAATTATAATAAAAACCCTCCGATTTAGGATGCTTGGCAAGAACTTTATTCCATGCAATATCCATTGCCTGCTGAGGGGTATAATGCTTGTTTACCTGTAAAGAATCCGATTCCAACCTCTTAAATTCCTTTAACTTATCACCACCAGACGTAACCCAATACAAACCATTACTATACCATTGAATTCCATATACCATCCCGGTAAGCGCAATAGCCAAAAGGAACAACAGGGAATAAAACCCAAGTACATTATGCAGGTCAAGGTTTACCCTTTTAAACGATGCACCCCATTTTATTTTAAAACTCTTGTCGCGGGTAGATTTGTTCCATTTCTTTGGATACCACCAAATCAATCCGGTGATGAGCAATACAACAAACACCATTGTACCATAGTTTACAATTGGTCGGCCAATTTCGTATGGCATCCATAGAAAACGGTGACCATTAAGGATAAATCGAAAAAAATCTGTTTCTCCTTTTTTATGAACCTTTTTGCTAATTACCTCACCTGTATATGGATTTATTTTAAGAGAAGTGCCTCCACCTCTTCTACCTTCTTCTTTAGGCGACTTTAGATTTAAATTAATTGCCCTTCCCTGTTGATAGGTAGCATAAGCAGGCACCTTATCAGGATACAGATTTGCTGCAATTGCACTAAGTTGCGAAGGCGTAATTACTGGCCTGTCTTGCTTTTCAACTTTAGTTTCAGGTTCAAGCAGTCCGGTAATCTCTTCATTAAATACCCAGATACATGCTGTAACACAAACAATTAAAACAATAATTCCCGAAACAAGGCCAAGCCATAAATGCAGCCATTTATTAATCCTGTTAAAAAGAGAATCCTTGTTCTTCTTTTTGGGGGTTGAGGTTCTATTTCCGGTTATCATTGTTTTAATTGCAAGGTCTTTAATTGTGTTTATTGGTATTAAGAAAAACTCTAATTATTGTAAATGCTGAATAGCGGTAATTTTTCCGCCTTTTACTTCCAAACCTTTGGTAGCAGTGGCGTTGTTAGCATCTACTTTATATACCCATGTAGAACCATCTAATAAGTTCACACCGAAATAACCATATCTTCCGTCTTTAGGTGTATAGTTATTGGTAGTAAGGCCTACAATGGTAGAAACCTCAGGAAGACCGGTTACGGCAGTTACTGTCTTATCAACCACATTTACTATCGCTAAACGAATACCTGCTTTATATGCTCCTCTGGTGGCTTTGGGTTCAACATGTGCTATAAACTTATTTCCTCCGATATATAACCAGTTAGTGATTACATTACCATTTGATGCCTCCTCAAAATTCAGAAAATAAGACTGATCAAATTCAGTAGCACCAGCTTTAATACGAGTAATAGCAGACGGTTTGGTAGACGTCAGAGTACCGCTGTTAACCGCTACAGAAGAAGAGAAAGCATAAACATCACCATTTTCTACCACGCCCAAACCATCAGTAAAATATCTTCCTATAAAACTGGTTCTGGTATCTTTAATGGTCTTTTCATACTTCATTTCAGGATAAGAATACACTGCAATACCTGCATAATCCGGATATTCAGTACTGAAAGAATTGTTTTTGATTCCGAAGAAAGGCGCCCAAACCTTATTTCCAACTTGTTTAATCCAGCTAAAGTGAGCAATTTCGCCATTGCCAGTAGGCTGAACAGCGTCAAAAGTACCTTCAGATGTCTGTTTGGCAGAATTGGTATTTACTATATACCAGCTGCCTAATGTAGTGCCAGTTGCAGCAATTGTTCTTGGTAATTTAGCCATAAGGATATCATCATTTACCGGTGCAAAAGCCTGAACAGTTGCAGATACAAAATCGTTTACCTTATTCAGTTTTCCGCCTACAATATTGTATGTAGTTACGGCACCAGGATTTCCCTGACCATATAGCATACTGAAAAACTTGTTATTAGAAGTTACGTAATAACGATAGGTACCATCTTGTTCCGTACCGTTACCAAGAATAGAAACTTTTCCGGTATCTAAACTGCTAGAAGTAACCAGGTAATCGGCCACACCGGTAGATGCAACCGGAGTTACAGCAATAACAAAATTGCCCGGGTTTTCAGGAACTACCTCTTTATCTTTTTTAGAACAAGAACTTAGGACTGCAGCAAACGCCAATACTGAAAGCGTTTTGGTAATTGTTGTTTTCATATCTGTTGTTATTATTAAATTATTATTGATTATTGTGTTTTATTAATGAAATATCTGAGGTTCATATAAAAACCACGACCTGGTTTTTGTAAGCTGAAGTTGTCGAACAATGGTTTATCAGTGATGTTTCTAGCTTCAAACGAAACATTATACCTTCCATTTTTCATACTGTAAACAAAGTTTAAATCGTGCGCAAGCTGCTCAGGAACCACGTATTTATCTCCACTGGTGGTACTACTGCTGTTTCCATACGAAGGCCAATACAACCAAAATGAATGAACATAAAGCAAGTTGTAACCTATAGTAAGGTTATTACCCTTTGCTCCTACATTTTTTAATGAAACTGATACATCTGCATTTCCGAATAAATAAGGGATATTTGGCATTTGATCCAGATAAACATCACTTACCTTAGTAAATTTCTTTCCGGTTTGCGGATCAGTGGCGTATTTTTCCTGATTCCTAAGCAATTGATAAGTAACTGTAGTTCCTGCACTTAACCAATTTTTGTAAGAGTATCTGATATCTGCATCACCACCCCAGGTGTTTACACCTTCCCGGTTGTCGGCAACAGTTTTAGTTTGATTATTATTTAGGCGGTTATAGATAAAATCAGCCGAATATCTGTATACCCCATTGGCAGAAATCGAGAAATTATGCACTTTGTTTAGATTGAAGCCATATATCACTCCAAGGTTCATGTTATCACTGCGCTCCGGTTTCAGTGCCGGATTCGCCTCCTGATTTTCCAGGTCTCCAAATATTTCATTGGCCTCCGGCATCCGGTTTGTCAATTCATAAGAGCTCTTTATTTGCAGATTTGGGGTAAAATAGTAAGCTAAGGCAAGTCCGTAACCCAATTTATTTATAGTGGCCTCAGCATTTGCCGATTTTCCAATCACATTATTCTGGGTAATGTACTTTCCAAAAAAATTGGCACTCCATCTGTCATGTACATCATAGCTATATCCTAAGCCCAATATATTTTTATTCGTTTTTTTAGGTGGATCATTGACATCATTGGCAGGGTTTAGCAAATTATTGGTCTTACGATCGAATGTAGAAAACACATTGTTTACTGCAATCGACTGGTGATCACTGATTTTGTAGCTTAACATTGTAGTTGCAAGACCATTGTTATTTTTGAATTTTGAAAGTTGTCCCTCTCTTTCACCAATAGTTGCCTTAGGTGTACGCACACCATACCAATCGTAAGTAGCCTTTGCGGTATCTATTGTTTTCTCATAACCAAGATTATAGTTCGCGTTAATCGTTACGTCAAGTCCTTTAATTAAATCAGTTTTCTTGTACTTCAAGGTAGGCATGATAATGTTTCCACGTCTGTGTAACTGCCCGAATTTGGCTTCCGGACGCGCACCCGTCTGTATCTCCTTGTAATTTTGTCCAAGGGTAATCCCAAATAACAACTTATCAGCAAAAGATTTATCTACTAGCCCAACATTAGCAATCACAGTTTCATTATGGTATGTATCGTTAAATCTTTTTAGCCAAACATCTTTACCTATTACCCCGGTGTTGCGGGTACCTAATTTCATTTTATAATCATTATCAGAATAGTTTTGGAACGTGCTCAATTGTACAGTTAAGCCACTTTTGGTAGTAGCTGCAGTATTAATAACAGTCCGGTGTGTATTAAAGCTTCCGTAAGAATAAGAAGCATCCAGGTAATTTTTTTGACGGTCGCTGGTCACAATGTTCACCGCACCCCCTAAAGCATCCGATCCCAGCCACATAGGCACAACGCCTTTATATACCTCTACGCGGTCGGCAATATTTATTGGAATGTTATTGATCTGAAAAGACGATCCAAAATTATCCATCGGAATCCCATCAATGAAATAACGGATATGGCTTCCTGAAAAACCATTGATAGATAAATTAAAATTCGAGCCAACTCCTCCTGTTTCGCGTACCCTTACACCTGCAACTCTATCAAGTGCACCTGAAATATCAAGTGTTGTATTATAAAGCTTTTTAGCATCGATGGCAGTAACGTTAAAAGCCTGTCTGTTTACTTCCTGAGCCTTGGTCCGACCAATTACATTGACGGTCTCCATCTCATTCACGTCTTCATCAATACTCAAATTCAACTTTACATCTTCGCCATTGCCTATTTTAATTGATTTTTTTTGAGACTTAAAACCAACTGCACGAATCTCAACAATATAATCTCCAGGTTTAACGTTAGTGACTTTATAAAATCCGTTTTGGTCTGATATAGCTCCATAAGAGGATTTTAGAAGCTTTATGGTAGCAGCATATACAGGTTCTCCTGAGCTGCTTTTGAGTTGCCCGCTAACACTCGAAGATGTTGTTTGGGCTTTCGAAAAAATAACATAGGTACAGAGTATACCCAATAGCAAAAATTTCTTAATTTGCATGACTTTTAACTACGATTAAAGGTGAGCCGGCTTGACCGGTTAGCCACACGGGTCCGAACCGTGTGGCATTTTTTATGCTGCAAATATAGACTTATTTAGATTAAGTCCAAATAGTAACACTGATAATTATAATATATTTATCAATTGAAATCTAGCGTACATATCTCATCAAAACAAATCAGGATAAAAACTCAACTGATAGCTAGAAAGATCATGCATTAATGCGCTAATTCTATAATAATTCAAAAAGCCTTATCTTAAACGCAGGATTATCAATAAAAATTGATGACCGTGGCCGGCCATAGATTTTTATTATATTAGCATTGAAATTAATGCTATCGCTGGTGAAAAAGATTGTTATATGTGATGATCATATTCTGTTTTCGAGTGGATTAACTGAGTTGTTAAAAAAATCTGCAAATGAATATGATATTATAAGCTTTAAGGATTCAGAATCCTGTAAAAGTCATTTACAAAAACATGATGCAGATATTTTCATATGCGACCTTAACATCGATAATATAGATGGATTTGTGTTAATCTATGAGCTTAAAAAGGATCTGAACAATACAAAGATCATAATTCTAACTGCGTATTATGAAGATTTCCTGATACAGAAAGCTGAAAAAGCAGGCATTAATGCTTTTTTAAAAAAGGAAACTGAGGCCAAAGAACTTATTGAAGTAATAGAAATGCCAGTAAATGCACCGTTCTATACTAACAAAGCAGTTAAAAGATTCAACAATTTATTTCAGGAAATAGATGTAACTGTTGCCGGTAAATTTAAGCTTTCTGCCCAGGAAAAGCACATTATCAGGTTAATTATTGCAGGAAAAAGCAGTAAAGAAATTGCCGGTGAATTATTTATCAGTAAAACTACTGTAGACACCCACCGACGAAACATACACAGGAAACTGGAGATTGGCAATAGTGCTTCTTTGATTAAGTTTGCAAATGAAAATAACTTGTTTTCTTAGTTTACTATTTGTTACTGCCAGTACATTTGCCCTTGGTCAGGGTAAATTAGAAATAGATTCGAAGTATGTTATCGACAGTTCTTCTACCTGCAACATAAAAACGATTAAATCAAAAAGCTTTAAATCATTTGTTGCCAATCAGGAAATTGATATCGGTTATAACAAAAATGCATCGGTTTGGTGCTATTTTAAAATAAGAAATACGGGCCCTGTTGTAATTACAAATAGTTGGTTATGCTTTGATAATTACCATTTAGACAGCCTGGTAATTTATGAAGGGGAAAAAGTATTGAAAATATTGGGCGACCGGACCTCTTATAGGAGTGCCTTCCTGCACACGCTTGCATTCCCTATCAGTTTAGACCGCGGTAAGGAAAGAATATTCTACGTAAAGATAAAAAAGCAAATTTCGAAACTGGATTTCTCTTATCATCTTGCCGACAGTAATGAGCTGTCCGAAAAATCAAATTTAATGATCTCTGTAGTTTCATTCTTTATCGGCATTGTTTTTTTACTTATTCTTTTCAATACGATCTTGCTGCTTATCTCAAAGAAAAAGCTGTTCCTGTTTTATATCCTTTATTCAATTTTAAGCATAATCTATATTTTAATTTCTACCAATTACGCAAAACAACTCCTGTTTCCAGAGTTTCTATATTATAGCGAAGGCAGAATCTACTCATCCTGCTTTTGGATTATGGCATTAACTTCCTTTCTTTCGCATTACTTAAACCTTAGAAAGTTTGAGCCTGTAAAATACCGGATTATTCTAGGGGTGTATTCATTAAATCTTTGTTTAATTGTGGTTACTATAATACAACTATACCTGGGTAAGTATGATGGCTTAAAGCTCCCAATGTTGCTCGGCTATTTGAATTTCCTGATTGGGTTAGTTGTCATATTGTGGAGTACAATATTGCATTTAAGGATAAACAGACCTATTGCCATCTATATTCTCCTTTCCTTTTTACCACAAATGGTGTGGGGTACTTGTGTTATCTTAAATTTCTTCGGACTGATACCAGTTAGCATTAACACCGACTGGCTGGTATATATCTCATTATATGAGACCCTGTTTTTTGGTTATATATTAACCAAAAACTATATAGATACTTTTCAGACAAACAATAAACTTGTTAAAGAGATTACGATTGAAAAAGAGAGATCTCTGCAGGCAATTACTCAGGTACAGATCAGAGAACGAAGGTCTATTGCAAATATCATTCATGATAACTTTGGAAGTAAGCTTGCTTATATTCTTCAAATGATACAGCTAAAGAACATAGCATTGGCGGAGAAAAACATTAAAGTATTGGCAAGTGATATCAGAGAAATATCCCACCAGATCTTACCTAAATCTTTAGATGAAGGCGCCTTGATTTCGAGTTTAAACAGCCAGGTTGTTAGCTTAAATACGGGTCTTATTGGTGCAAAAATTGATTTATTTACTTATGATTTTCCTGAGAAAATAGAAAATGTCTGGATCTATGATCTTTACCTGATTGCTTTAGAGATTATAAATAATGCATTGAAACACGGAAATGCCAGTTCGGTTATTTTAGAACTTTATGGATACCCCGACGTCTATGTTTTTCAGTTTAGTGATAATGGTAAAGGGTTTGATTTAAATCATATATCTAAAGGATTTGGACTGGAGAACATAGAAAAAAGAATAAAATATTATAAGGGTGAATTTGAGATTAACAGCAGACCTGGAGAGGGCACTGTAATTCAGATTACAATTCCACATATGTAATATAGTGAGGCTGTCCAAAAGGACAGCCTCACTAGTTATATTACTTTAAAAACCAGTATTATTTGGCAGTAAATTAGGATTAACATTAATTTCCTGCTGAGGTACCGGAAATAACAATTGTTTTTCTGCAAAGGTAGCCCCAAAAGTAGTTTTGTGGCCAACAAAATTATCCCAGTTTCCTGTTACATCATTATGTACTTTCCTTGTTCTGACCATATCAAACCACATTTTATTTTCAAAGCAAAGCTCAAAATTTCGTTGCAGCCAAACTTCTTGTTCAAATGCCGCTTGAGGCAATGACCCTATAGGAGCAAGTTTTGCCCTGGCCCTAATGGCGTTTACATAGCCAATGGCTTTGGAATTTGGTCCTCCATCGGCCCTGTTAGAGGCTTCCGCATACATTAATTCTACATCCGCCAAACGGTATATCGTAAAGTTAAGATCTGATTTTACCGTGTTCAATACTGCATCGGTGTCGAACCATTTATAAATATAAGCTTGTCTGAAAGTAACCGTTGCACCTGTTTTTATATTTGGATAACTCCTGTAAAAAAACTGTCTTTCAGCAACCCTTTTATCACCTGCCGGGAACGATTGAATGAATTGAGGTGTTGGGTAAACAGAGCCGTATTCATCAGAATATTTAGAAATGTTCGAAAAATTAGGAATGGTTAATGGTGTAAGCGGATTATTTGAAGGGACTGATGCAGCATATTGTACCTGAAAAATAAATTCCCCTGTATTTTTATTTGCAGGTTTAATCATATCTGTATACTCCGGAAATAAAGTATAACCACCTTTTTCTATAACGTCTAAGGAACGTTTGGCCGATTCAGCATAAAATTGGTTTCCACCGTTTATGGCTGCACCAGCATAAGTTAAATATACATCGGCAAGGATTGATTTTACCGCCCCCATAGATACCAATCCTGTCGCATCTTTCCATGCAAGTGTCGATTTCTCTGCTTCCAGCAAATCGGGAATAATAATACTGTCGTATATCTCCTTTGCTGCTGTACGCGGGAAATTCAGGTTAAGGTCTTTGGGTGTTTCCGTTACTTTTGGAACAGCACCATACATGCGTACCAGGTAAAAATAGTACAATGCCCTTAGTGTACGTACTTCGGCCAGCATATTAGTTTTCTCTTCATCAGTTAAACCAGGAGCATTAATGGCTGGTATTTTTTCAAGCGCCAGATTACAAGCACCAACACCAAGGTAAAGTTGTCTCCACCAGGTATCAAAATAAAATGAGGTTGCATTGTAAGACAGATTGGAAAAATTAATGAAGCCGGTTTGTCCCAGATCACTATTTGCTTTGCCAGTCACAAACTCCATCAGGTTCCATGTATTGCCCCCATAAGACGACGGTTGGCCAGCCAACAATCCCTGTAAATTTTGATAACCTGCATTTGCAAACCCCCGGGCTACCTTTTCGCTAGATAAATCTGATTCAGGTGTAAGAAAATACGTCGGTTTTTCTTCCAGAAACTTTTTGCACGAGCATGTAAGCAGTATACATGCTACCAATATTATATTTTTTATCGTTTTCATATGAGTAAATTTTAGAATGATACCTGTAAGCCAAGATTCCATATACGCGGACGAGGATTAGAAAAGAAATCTAAATTTTGAGAAAATGCTGAATTAGAGCCATAACCTGAATTAAACGTGTCAACCTCAGGGTCATATCCTGTATACTTTGTAATGAGAAATAGGTTCTGAACACTTGCATAAACCCGTAAACGACTAAGGTGTAATTTACTTACTGTTGCTGCCGGTAAACTATAGCCTAACATAAAGTTTTGGCCGCGTATAAATGAACCATCTTCAACCCACCAGGTATCAAAATGAGAATCCTGAGCAAATCTGTAATTACGAACCTGCGAAACAGAGGTATTTTGATTTGTTGGTGTCCATGCATTTAAAACAGTTGCCAAACTATTAGAAAGTGTTTGTCTGTCTTCAACAGAGTGTTTAAAGTTAGCCGCTGTATTTACGCCTTGAACAACTCGGATATCAAATGCAAAATCCCAGTTCTTATACTTAAAATTACTGCTGAAATTCCCTGTCCATTTTGGATAAGCCTGACCTATAATACTGTAATAATTACTACCATCCGGATTATAGATGTATTTTCTATCACCAGGCTTTAAATTATGTTTTGCTGCTTCCGCACTTTCAGATTCGCTATATGTACCTAAACGTGTCATTCCATAAAAAGATCCGATAGGTTCACCTACTCTGATTACAAAATTTTGTCCCAGAAAGTTCGGTCCGGGGAAGATATCAGCATTACCATCATTCAGTTTTAACACTTTATTCTTATTGGCTGTGAACAGAAAAGTTGTTGACCACTCAAAGTCTTCATTTCTAACATTGACCGTATTTAAGCTTAACTCAATTCCTGAGTTTCTTACTGAACCGACGTTTTTGTAAACATTGGCATTTACTTGTCCGGCCGACCATGGTATTGGGGTTTGAAGTAAAAGATCTTTGGTTACCCTATTGTAATAATCGGCAGTTAGATTAATACGATCATCAAATAATCCTAACTCCAACCCTCCATCTGCCTGGATTGATCTTTCCCATTTTAGATCCGCGTTACCAATATAGCTTGGAAGCAATGTAGATTGAGCTGCACTATTTAAAACAGTTGTATTTGGCTGAATTTGCGCAAGAGAACGACCTTGTCCTATTTCCTGGTTACCTGACGTACCATAACTTGCCCTGATTTTTAAATTAGAAATTGACTTATTATCCTTTAAAAAATCTTCTTGCGAAATACGCCATGCAGCGCCTACAGAGGGGAAAAATGCATATTTATTGTTTTTCCCAAATCGCGAAGACCCATCATAACGACCCGTTGCAGTAAATAAATACTTCTCATCTATGTTATAAGTAAGACGTGCGTAGAAAGAAGCCAAAGATGACTGATCATCCTGAGATTCATTGGCACTTTTAACTGATCCGGCTTGTTGATAATGCCATTGGAATATATCGTCAATAAATGATTGAGTTTCTGACCTAACTCTCTCATAACCTGTTCGCTGAAAAGATACCCCAAGTAATGCAGTTAGCCTTTGCTTGTCATTTATCTGCTTATTCCAGGTTAAGTAATTTTCAGTTTGCCAGTAATAGTTCAAGTAAGAATTAATATTAGCTACCCCACCCTGATCTTGTGATAAATGCGGTAAATTCAATGAAGAATAAAAGTTATTCTTCTGCCCGCTTAAATTATATCCAAAATCAGTTTTAAAATCGAGGTCCTTGGTAAAATGTAATACGGCATACACATTTCCCAACATCTGCATGTTATTATTAATAGTATACCGCTCATTAGCAATATGAACCGGATTTGGCGCACCTTCTAATCCAGCAATGTCAAAATTCCCTGCCCATGTTCCATCAGGATATTTTACAGGAACAATTGGAACTTCCTCTGTTACTGCACGTGGTACGTTTAAGCTTCCATTTCCATCAGTTACCAAGCGCTGTGAACTTCTGATCAGATTTATATTTCCGCCTACTTTTAGCCAGTCTTTAAGGTCGTTATCCATTGTCATTTTAACAGAATAACGCTTAAAAGCTGAGGTTGGCGCCAGACCATTCTGGTCCAGATAGCCCAAAGACAAACTGTAAACTGATTTTTCGTTACCTCCCTGAATGTTTAATTGATGACTTTGCGAGAAAGCAGGTTTATAAGTCTCTTTCTCCCAGTTTGTATCATAAATAGGTTTGTCATTTGTATCAAATAACAATGGAAAATTTGCATGATTTAATGCTACAGGAGGTGTCCAGACTGCACCTAAGGGATCAAATTTCTGGCCATTTGCAAATGACTCATTATATACTTTAACAAACTGTTCAGAGTTTAATGTAGGTAAATGCCTGGAAAGCTCACTTATGTTCATGTTATTTTCATACGAGATTGTAGCATCACCCTTTTTCCCACGCTTTGTGGTAATCATGATTACACCATTTGCACCTCTTGATCCATAAATAGCAGTTGATGAAGCATCTTTTAATACCTCAAGCGAGGCTACATCCAGAGGGTTAACAGAGTTTGGATCTACACCCACTACCCCATCAATTACATACAACGGATCTATATTTGAGTTAATTGAACCAATACCCCTTATCCTTACCTTTGCTGCGGCACCTGGAGCAGTACTGTTTACGCTAACTTCAACACCGGTAACTTTACCCTGTAAAGCCTGGGATATATTGGCAACTGGCTTATCCATTAATTGCTCGCCCTTAACTGTAACTACGGCACCTGTAAGGTCCGATTTCTTAACAGTACCATAGCCAATTACCACAACCTCATTTAGGCCACTGGAGGATTCAGTTAATTGAATATTGATTGTTTTTCTGGCACCTACTTTAACTTCCTGAGTAGTGTAACCAGTATAGGAAAATATCAAAATATCATTCTCTCCTTTTACTTCAATGCCGTAATTCCCGCTGGCATCAGCAGAGGTAGCAAGTGTAGTTCCTTTTACCTGTATACTCACACCCGGCAGTGGACTATTGTCCTTAGCGTCACTAACTTTGCCAATAATTTTTAGCTGCGCCATCGCATGAAAGGACAGCATGGAAAATATGACCGAATAAATTATTCTTTTCATCATAATTGTAGTTTTAGAATTTAGTTTTAGTTGTTAGAATGCCCAGGTAACCCTGGAATAGTTGGATAGCTAAAACAATTTAGTCATGGAGGCAAATAATTGACCTCCACAAAGATTAGTTTTAACCTCAGGTGATTTAAATAATAATGCATAATATAGGGATTTAAGGGATATTAGAGGGGCATTATTATATACATGTAAATACATACTATACAATAAGGATATTGGTCGTTTCATACTGAAAAGCTATTTTTTACAGTTATACTTGGTTTAGACACAACTAGCGATTGATTACTTCGCTATAAATGTATCTACAATATATATAACATAAAATTAACTTCCAAATATTTTGGGAAGGTTTAAGGGCAGATTATCTTTAAAGCTTCGCCCTATAGGAATTTGATGATCATCCAATACAATACGGTTTCTTGCTAAACGTGTAATTTTCTTAATGGACACGATGAAGGATTTATGCACCCTAATAAAGCGATTGTCTGGAAAAATATCGAGCATAGCTTTAATTGAACCTTTCAATAAAATTTTTCCTGAATGAGTATAAATTATTGCATAATCCTTTAGTCCTTGAATGTGCGTAACGTCATCAAAATAGAGCTTTATACGCTGTACACCACTTTTAACAAAAATAAAATCAGTTTCTTCGGATATAGGATTATCCTCAATATTTACATTATGGGCCTTTAAAGCCAGGAGCTCAGTTATCTTTTCAATTGCCTGCTTAAACCTGTTAAAGGATATTGGTTTCAATAAAAAATCAATCACCCCCATTTCATAACCCTCAAAAGCGTAATCACGGTATGCAGTTGTAAAAATAGTAAGTGGTGGATCTTGTAATTCTTTTAAAAACTCAATACCAGTCATTTCCGGCATTTCAATATCAAGCAATAGTATATCAGCCTGGTTATTTTGTAAAAATTGCAATGCACTACGCGTATTGGTAAACAGAGATGCTGGATGTACATTATTGAAGCGTTTTAGATATCCATCCAATATTTCGAGCGCAAGTGGCTCATCATCTACTACAACAATTTTAAGCATTGTTTCCAACTTCAGTCAATTTAGTTACAACTCAATTTCCAGTCTGGCACTATAAACTTCTTTCTTATCTTCAAGCTTCAGGTCATATTTGGCCGGATAAAGCAGATCCAGACGTTTCCTTAAATTATCAAGTCCTATCCCGCCTTTACTTTTACTAATTGAAAATTCAGGTTTCGAATTCTCAATAACAACAGTTAATATTGCATTGTTTAGTGAAATATAGACATTGAGCCATCCATCTCCTGTTTGCCTGCCAAGTCCATGTTTAAAAGCATTTTCTACTAAAGGCAATAATAGCAAGGGTGCAATTTCATGCCTCTTTGCATTTATGTTAACATTTAATGAAATTGCAGATTCAGCACTAAATCTAAGCCGTTCCAGTTCAATGTAATTACTTAAATAATCAACCTCTTTTTCTAATAGCACCTTGGCATCAGTGCTATCATACAACATGTACTCCATCATTTCCGATAGCTTAAGCACCACATCTGGCGCCTGTTCCGATTTTTTAAGCGTTAATGCATACAAATTGTTTAATATATTAAATAGGAAATGTGGGTTTACCTGGGTCCGAAGAAAATTAACTTCGGCATTCAGCTTTTCAACCGTAATTTTCTGAATTATGAGCTGCTGGCTATACCAGTCCATACTTAATTTAAGCGCCAGCATCAAGCCCAGATACCAAAGCGTACTAAAAAAGTTATAGGATAAACTTTCAATTAAACGGCTATTGCGCATGGGGCCAATAACGTACCCATAGAGATAAAAATCGAACAGGCTTTGGGCAATTAAATAACCAATTACTGATGTTACAACTGCTATAGAATAAGTAAAATAACGTTTCTTTAACAGATATTTTGGCAAAAAATAATGGAGATTAAGATAAGCTATTACAATTAGCAAAGCAATCCGCACAGTTACACAAGCTACAAAGTAAGGCATACTGGCCTTGTATATAAGATATCTTTTCTCATATATAAAGAATCCCGTAATCAGTAGCCAATAGGCACTATGTATCAGGACATATTTTACAGTGAGTGTCCTTTTCGAAAATGGCAATTTAATCTGCTTATCCAGAAAGTCCATAATTACATATTATATATTAAAGGAACTTAAAAGTGTTAAGCCTGCAAAATTATTTCGACGAACGGTCTAAAAAGTAGATGTTCGTCTACTTTTTTGTTTACTGGTCTACTATTTTTTAACTGGTTGTCCTTTTCTATTAATATTGTTATCACAAAAAGTCAAGTATTTTAATCTAAAAAATTGCACCATGAAAATTACAACATTCAATCACGCGTTTATTAAGATATTTACGCTGATTACATTGTCCTTTACCACATTTGGTTTCACTACAAAATTTGGACTGGACAGTTACGAAATTTACCTGAACAACGCACTCATCTTAAAGCAATCTGTAAACCAACCCTTGAGCCTAAGAGTATTGAAACTAGAAAAAGCAAATGACAAAGATCAGTTACGCATCAAATACATACATTGCACCGTAAAAGGAGCCGGTACTGACAGAAACATTGTATTAAAAGATGAAAAAGGGAATGTTCTTAAAAATTGGATATTTGCCGATGCTACAGGTTCTGATTTAAGTATGGTAATATCAGTTAAAGAGCTATTGAAACTTGAAAAAGACAATGCAGGTCATGACCTGAGCTTGCAATATAGTGCCAAAGAACTCCCTAAAGGCCAAACACTAGCATTTCTACGTTAAATAAACACATTAATCTTCAGCTTTAACCAGGTCCGGGCACAGCATATAAAAGTTATTAAACAACATTGCAAATATTGTTATTGTCAATTGGCATAATTTTTTCTGCTAAGATGATATCTTTGTTTTTCATTATTCATAGTCATGCCCGGACCTAATTTTAAGAAAGCTGCATTAATAGCCATTATATTATTTGCCTGTCAATTTGCAAATGCCCAAGCTGTATCAACTCCTGAAAACACGCCTTCAGAGTGGTCAGCTCCTTACCAACCATTTCGAATAGCAGGTAATCTGTATTACGTAGGCACTTATGATCTCGCATGTTATCTGATCACAACATCAGAAGGAAATATACTTATCAATACAGGCCTTGCTGCCTCGGCTGATAGGATAAATAAAAATATTGAGACTTTAGGTTTTAAGCCCACCGATACGCGCATATTATTAACAACGCAGGCACATTTTGACCATATGGCCGGAATGGCAGCAATTCAACGTCTCACTGGCGCAAAAATGATGGTTAACAGAGGAGACTCATCAGTAGTAGCAGATGGAGGAAAGTCTGATTATGCCCTCTTATCTACTTTTGAACCTGTTAAAATTGACCGGGTTCTAAATAACAGAGATACTATTAAATTAGGAGCTGCGCGTTTGGTTATGCTCAATCATCCAGGTCATACTAAAGGTTCCTGCAGTTTTCTGTTTGATGTTAGGGATAAGCAAAGATCTTATCGTGTTCTAATAGCAAATATGCCTACAATTGTTACAGAAAAGAAGTTTTCAGAGGTACCCACATACAAGCAAATTGCGAGTGACTATGCCTATACGCTACGTGAAATGAAGAAATTGTCATTTGATATATGGCTTGCCTCTCATGCCAGCCAATTCAACCTTCATAAAAAACATAAACCAGGCGACAAGTATAATCCTTCTGTTTTTATCGACAAGGCTGGATATGACGCTGCACTAAAAGACTTACAACGTCAGTTTTCTAACAAAATCAAGAAGAACTAGCTTAAAACTATTTACCCGGCACAATCTTATAAATTGCACCCTTTTCTTCTTCAATCAAGTTAACAAGCATGTAAACCTCGCCGTACTGATCTTCACCAAAACTGTATATCTGCAAATATCCAGGTTCCCTGGAAATAGAAAGTTTCTCTCTTTTCCATAGCTCCTGGTTAACGTCGGTTAAAGTCCACACAGTTCCCATCAAATCTCCAAATATGTATTTACCTGAAAGTTCAGGAAGCTGCTTGCCGCGGTAAAGAAAGCCACCTGTAACACTAATACCTTCACTACGACCATAATCTGTAATAGGATTTATCCAGTTCTTTGGATCAGGATCATTAGGAAATTTCACATGTGTACCCTCTCTTACACGCCAGCCAAAATTGCCACCTTTGGTCACAATATCAACTTCCTCCCAATTATTCTGCCCTACATCTCCTGCAAACAACCTTCCGTCGACCCTATCAAAGCTAATCCGCCATGGGTTTCTGAAACCGTAAGCATAAATTTCAGGTTTTGCATTTTCCACTTTTATAAATGGATTGTCTTTCGGAATAGCATAAGGAGTTGAGTTCACATCTATCCTCAGTATTTTACCGAGCAATGTGTTTAAATTTTGCCCATTGCCATAGGTACCATGTCTGTCATTATAAGCACCCCCATCCCCTATGCTTATATACAGAAAACCATCTGGACCAAACTTTAGGTCACCACCATTATGATTAGATTCTGGTTCATTAATAACCAGAACATCCCTGGACTTGGTTTTATCAGCAAGATCACCATTTCCTGCTGACACCTTATATTCGCGAATAACACTTTGGTGATCTATGCCAGGTGTTTTAGGAATACGCTTACTAAAATACACATAGAACTTACCATTTTTAGCATATTTAGGATGAAAGGCCAGCCCAAGCAATCCCATTTCATCACTACTATTCATCATCAATACTTCGTCTGTAAAATCCAAAAAAGGCTTTGCAAGCAGTTTACCATTTTTGATTATCCTTATCTTACCTTTTTGTTCACAGATAAATAAGCTACCAGACTCATCGTTTGGTGCTGCAAAGGCTGTGGGATATAATAGCTGATCAGAAACGAGTTGAAGATTAACCTTTACAGGTGACAAACTAGCTTGTGATTTAACTTCTGTAATCGCACTTAACAGTGCAAATACAATCATTAAGGAGAGTCTCTTTGATTTCATCATGTTAATATAATGCATTTATCAATCAAAGCCTAATGAAATCATATCTCAAAAAAAACGATTATTTGGTTGATCCATGATCAAAATTATGAGCGAGAAAATGGATTTAGATGTAAATATACTCTAACAAGTATATCATAAAACAAGGCCGCCTAAGCGGCACTTGCATTCATAAAAAAAAGATTGTTAATGTCATTATAAATCAGGCAATAATACAAACCTTATAAAATTGTCTTCTTTCAGATAGGCTTTCGCAGCAGCATGCAAGGTTGCAGTATCTAGTTGTTCAATTGTTTCATTGGCCTTTAAAAAGGCTTTAGGGTCTTCATCATCAAGATATTGCAACGACAAATAGTTCAGCCAAAACCCATTGTTGTTTTCCATCAGTTCATTTTGCCTGATCTGCTCAGCCTTAAACTTTTGCAGGTCAGTTGCTAATACACCTTTCTCTCTTAATTTCTTTAATTCTTCCAATGTAGCAGCAATCAGCTTCTCTACATTCGCCGGTGCACAGCCAAAATTTACTGTAAAACTGTAACGGTTTGCGGGATACTTAGTGCGGGCTATCTGAACACTTGGCGTATACACACCTGCCTCAGTCTCTCTCAATCTTTCAGTAAGTCGAAACTGAAGGATTTCCTGCAAAGCTATCAGCGATAGGTTATTCTGCGCATTAAATTCATAATCGCCAGTAAATACCAGTTTCACAGTTGCTTTATCTTCCTTACCCGACAGAACTGTTTTAGAAATTTTACCGGTAGGCGTACGTATGCCGAGATCATTAGCCTGCTCCTTTAAGCCCTTAGCCGGCAATGAAGCCAGATATTGCTCTGCTTGCAGCCGTAGTGTATCGATATTAAAGCTACCTACAAAGAAGAAAGTAAAGTCGCCTGCATCAGAAAAACGCTCCTGATAAATATTGAAAGCTTTATCTAGTGTAATACTTCTCAGTTTATCTAGAGTTGGCCCTGACTTTCGTGGATGATAATTACCCAACACGGTAGCAACAGTATCTGCAAAAATATTATTTGGATCTGTATAACGCATATTAATCTGCTGGGCAGAGTTCCTGATAATGGTGTGAAACAGTGCTGTATCCTTTCTCGGTTCTGTGAAATACAGGTGAATCAATTCCATTGCCACTCCCATATCCTTTACTGATGCCCCGCCCTGCAACCCTTCAACCCTATCACCAATAAAAGGCTTAACAGAAGCTTGTTTTCCATTGAGTACTTTAGGAAGGCTAATGTTGTCATGATCACCAAGTCCGAAGCTTGCTATAATGCCCGCTGCATTTGCTGCCGATTCATAATCTGCATCGCGATATAACGAAGTCCCTCCTTTACTTAACGCCAAAAACACTATTTCATCGTTCTTATAATCTGTTGGTTTTAATACTACCCTAGCACCATTACTCAGAGTCCATTCTGTCAAACCCAGTTCAGGAATTTGACGTTCTCCAACAATACTTCCATTTACAGGACGTTTTGATAATAATCCTCTACCTGTCTTAGCTTCTACATAAGGTTTAATTACCGAACGTTGAACCGTATTCATCCAGGTATATACAGTATTCTCATCAGGTAAGTTTACCTTTTCAGCAGTCGGAGCAGTAATAATGACATCCCTGTTTATAGCTTTCATTAATGTCTTGGCCACACCATTTACTTTTGCTAAAGTGATTTCAGGAAGCATCCTTTTCACTAAATTAAACTCCCTTTCAATCCCAGGCACAGCCTCTCCTTTCAAAAAATGGACTTTATACTGATCTGCAAGTGCTGTAGAAGTCTGTTTATCTTTTTCTCTTAATGAAGCCTCCATCTGAGCTACTACCTGTTGTTTCATTCTAAGCAGTTCTGATTCAGTAAAACCATTCCTGTTAATACCCTCTACTTCGGTCCATGCCGCCTTAAACCCAGATTCAAACTCATCTTTACGGGGTGTCAGGCTTATAGAAAGCACATTCAATCCGCCCATCAATGCACCAAACCCTCCATTTAGCTTCATAAAGGGGGCATTGGATCTTTTTGAGGCCTCTGCCAATCGTGCGGCAAACATTCCTGAAAAAAGATTTCTGATCAGGTTTTCTTTAAAATCAATTTCCCTCCTGATAACCTGTTCTTTGTGTTTAACCAGAATCTCAATAGTGGTTTCTGACAATTCAGGATCAGTAACTGTTTTAAACTTGTTTTTACCATCCAGCGCAATATTATAACTCTGCTGCTTTTTAGCTTGTGCAGGCATTTTAAGGTTAGCAAACAAACGTTTAATTTCTGCCTCAATAGCCTGAACATCCACATCTCCAACCACAATCACTGCTTGCAAATCCGGTCGGTACCAGTCTTTGTAAAAAGAACGGATTACCTCGGGTGTAAAGTTTTTCAGTACTTCTTCGGTGCCAATCGGAAGGCGCTTTACATATTTAGAGTAGTTTAGCAAAGATGGCAAGGTTTGATCCTGTACTCTTTGGCGGGCACCAGCACGCAAGCGCTTTTCTTCCAAAACTACTCCTCGTTCACGTTCTATTTCTTCGGGATCCAGGCAAGCGTCCTGTGCCCAGTCACGCAAAATCAGCATCCCGTTTTTCAGTATCTGTTGGTTATCGGTGGGGATAGGTAACTGATATACTGTTTCATCAAAGCCTGTGTAAGCATTAAGATCAGCTCCAAAACGGATTCCCGATTTTTGCAGGTATTCAATTAATTCATTCTTCGGAAAATGTTTGGTTCCATTAAAACTCATATGTTCCATAAAATGAGCCAGGCCACGCTGATTTTCATTTTCTAAAATAGAACCAGCTTTTACAACCAGATATAAAATAGCCCTGTTTTTTGGTTCTACATTTTTTTGAATGTAATAACTAAAACCATTTTTAAGTTTCCCGGTTTTTACCTGAGGGTTAAGCGCAAGTAAACGTTCCTTTTTTACCTGTGCTACTATTGTAAATGGCATACTAAGAACAGCAAATACTAAAAAGGAAAATAACAAATTTCTACTTTTCATCAATATCATTGTTTTTCAAGCAGATCTTTATAAGTTTTTTGATAAGAGTCGTTTATAATTACTTCTGCAATAGCTTTATCCTTTTGTTTAAGATCAGTGCTATTATTATTTTGGGCCATTACTCCTACTGAAGATGTCATTGCCACACTTAAAACTAAGACTTTAATTCTTTTGGGTATCATAGTTAATCGGATTTTAGATTTTTAAAATATAAATTATCAGACTGCAAATCTAGCCGTCTACAAAGGGAAAAAATTGGACTTTATGACCAATAAATTGGATTATAGTGCAAAGTGCAGCAACAAAAAGGAAGTTGAGACTGGCAGCAAACCGAATGTTGGCAACTTAAATTCTTAATTGTTTTACTCCTTATTAACTTTGAGATATGAGACAATATACCTTAACCGCTTCCTTAATCGTATTGACTATTGCCCTGGTATCATGGGGACAGAAAGGTCATAAAGCCATTGCAACAATCGCAGAAAAACACTTAACCACAAATACTAAAAACATAGTAAACAACTACTTGAAGGGTGAGACCATGAGCGAAGCAAGTACCTGGGCTGATGAGATTAGTAACGATTCTAAGTATAAAAATACAGCTTCATGGCATTATGTTAACCTGCCACTTGGATTAACAAAAGATCAATTCACAGACTACATTATCAAACAGGATAAGGACAATGTTTATACTGCAATTTTAAAAGCAGAAGCAAACCTAAAGGACAAAACACTTAGTTTAGAACAAAAAAATGAAGCTTTAAAATTCCTGATTCACTTGGTAGGTGATGCACATCAGCCTATGCATGTTAGCCGTGCAGAAGATAAAGGTGGCAACAACGTACAGGTTAGATTTAATGGAAAAGGGACCAATTTACACGCCCTATGGGATGGAAAACTTATTGACCACGAGGGGTTCAATTATGCTGAAATGGCAAAAAAATATGACTGGGCAAATCCTGACCAAGTAAAAAAATGGCAAGCCGATAGCCCTATGCAATGGCTATGGGAAAGTTACCAGGTTAGCACCCAGATATATGACGAAATACAACCTGGGGGCAATATTGATGAGGCTACTTACAAAAAATCAATTGCAATTATCCACTTGCGTGTTGCTCAGGCTGGTGTACGCCTGGCCGGAGAACTCAATAAATTATTGAATGATCAGAAATTCAATCCTGCTGAAAAAGTTACAACACCAATTTCTGCTAATGTTGCGCCAAATAAACCAATTAATAAACCTGTAGCCACCAAAGCAATTTCAATAAAACTATCAGATCTAAAAAGTTCAATTGGCAAGAATGTAATAGTTACAGGCAAAGTATACAGCCTGAAAGATATTAAAAGCATGGTATTGGTAAATGTTGGGGCAGCTCACCCTAACCAATTGCTTACACTTGCCTTAAAAGGAAAAGCAAAAGAACTGGCAAATAAAATGAATGGAAAAACTATTACTATCCAAGGTACAGTAAGTACATTTAAAGGAAGGCCAGAAATGGTAGTTAACGACCCTAATCTGATTAAATTTTAAACAACATGAGTTTAACAGCACAATTAGCAAAGCATTTAAGAGATGTCCATTTTGGCGGAAACTGGACATCCTCAAACCTCAAGGATAATTTGGCAAATGTAACCTGGCAACAGGCTACAAGCCAAGTTCATTCTTTAAATACCATTGCTACATTAGTTTATCATGTAAACTATTACATAAGCGCTGTACTAAAGGTATTTCAGGGGGCACCACTTGATGCAAGCGATAAATATAGTTTTGACCTTCCACCAATCCAGTCTGAAAAAGACTGGAATAATTTACGGGATAAAGCTTTTGCCGATGCTGAAACCTTCACTTTATTAATAGAACACCTGCCAGAGCATAAGCTTTGGGAAAACTTTGCAGACGAAAAATATGGAAGTTATTACAGAAATATCCAGGGAATTATTGAACATACCCATTACCATTTGGGACAGATTGCATTAGTTAAAAAAATTCTTTTACAAGAACACCAAAACAAGGATTAATTTCCTTTGATTTTTAAGTTTCTGAAATCTCCAGCAGATTCATGCCCAGCCCAGAAAGCTATTTTTCCGGAATTTAAATTACCTAAAGGAACTACCTCTAAACAAGGTTTAGAATTTCCGTTCACGTAAACACTGATCAATTTTTCGGCAACTTTAATTCGAACCTTAAACCAGTCTGCCGGATTTACATCTGCTCCAAGTGGCTGCTCATATTTTAACGGAAAAGATGATCTTAGTTTCGGCCAATCATTGTCTGGAACTGAGATGTATTGAACTGCATGCTTTTTACGAAGAGCATCATCTGCCTTAAAATTAAATGGTCTAAAATAAATTGCCTGATAGGTAGAATCGTTTTGTATATGAAAGGCAAATCCGACAAAGCTTTTTTGAAAAACATCTTCCCCCTTCACTTCAAACTCTATTTCACCATTTTTAAAGTCACGATGTTTTATAATAGCCAAACCCGGACCAGCATTGGCATTTATGTGTAGAATGGGGCTTAGGGCTGCATCGGTCATATTTATAGTTCGATTTACAGTATGTCTAACCTTTGTAATGTCTACCGTTGTTGTTTTCTGAGCTGATACTTTTACGGTGACCGTAAAAGTGGATAACAAGGCGATAATTAAGAATTTTGGACTTTTCATATGTTCTATTTCTCTCTATTATTCAAGGGCTATGCCAATAAATATTTCCCATTTATTAAAGCACTAAACAGTTCTTAGTGTTCAAAAATGAACATTTACCGTTCGAATAAGTACACAATCAGCCATTACCATGATTAATATAAAGAAAGAAAAGCTTATTTTTATGCTCCAAATCATTTCATTTAATCTCTAATTTGTCCTTTATGATTAATTCTAATATTTCAAATGAAGCTCTGGGGATTTTTCGGAAAGGGTTAGCGCGTTTCATCACTTTTGATGAAGCAGAATGGATTGAATTCATCAGGCATCTTGACAATATAGTTATTAAAAAGAAAGACCATTTTTCGGTTAAAGATAAAGTTTGCGATGACATTGGCTTTATTATAAGTGGTTCTGTTCGATACTACCATATTAAGGATGGAACAGAATTAACCGGATATTTCAGCTTTGAAAATGAATTTGTAAGTTCTTACAAAAGCTATCTTACCAGACAACCCTGTACCGGTTATATACAAGCGCTCGAGCAAACGGAAATGATACTTATTTCCAGTAAAAACATGGACTTAATGCTTAACCACCCATTATTGGGCTATAAGATGGAACGTTTTGGCCGGCTGGTTGCAGAACATTACATCTGCTGTTATGAAGACCGAATTACATCATTTATTACTAAAACGCCTGAAGAGCGCTATCTTAAAATGCTTGAAACTGAGCCAGAAATAATGCTGCGTATACCACAACATTATGTTGCAAATTTTTTAGGCATTACTGCTGTATCGCTTTCCCGAATAAGAAAAAGAACTTTAATCTACGCCTAACTACCGGCTACTTAATTAATTTCTTATCTTTTGTTAACGTTTTGGTTCACAAGCTCCAATTACATTTGTATCATACAAACAGAAAAGACATGCATACTATATTGGGAGCCGGCGGACCAACAGCAAACGCACTTACAAAAGAGTTATTAAAACATGATCTCAATGAGACCATACGACTGGTAAGCCGCAAACCCTTAAAAGTTACGGGCAGTAATGTTACCTGGCAAAAGGCCGATTTGCTAAATTATGCAGAAGTGCTGGCTGCTGTAAAAGGTTCTGCTGTAGTTTACATGTGTGCAGGTCTGATTTACGATAAGGCCATATGGCAACAACAATGGCCAGTTATTATGCAAAACCTGATTAATGCGACAAAAGAGACACGGGCAAGATTAATATTTTTTGACAATGTATATATGTATGGGCTGGTTAAGGGACCAATGTTTGAAACCACCCCGTACAATCCTGTTAGTGTAAAGGGCGAGGTTAGAGCCCGTATTGCCACACAATTGATGGACGAGGTAAAAGCAGGAAATGTACAGGCCACCATTGCCAGGGCTGCCGACTTTTACGGTACTGATTCTATGAATAGTTTCCTTGACATGATGGTTTTAGATAAATACGCTAAAAAAACAACAGCACAATGGATCGGTGATCCAAAAGTGCTGCACAATTTTACTTATATACCTGACACTGGAAAAGCGATGTACCTTTTGGGGCAAACGCCTGATTCAGGTAATCAGATATGGCATTTACCTACAGCTGCACCAATAACAGGGAAGGATTTTATAACATTGGCTGCAGATATTTATGGAGTAAAACCTTCATATACTACCATTAATAAGTTTATGCTTCAATTGGTTGGCTTGTTTAAAAAAGTTGTAGCAGGAACGGTAGAAATGTACTATCAGTATGATCATGACTATAATTTCAATTCTTCAAAATTTGAGAATACATTTAACCTAAAACCAACTAGTTACAGAGAGGGAATAAAACTGATGTCGGAGACTTTGTACCAGATAAAATAACAGGTCTTAATGATGGGTTAAAAATGCTGTTTCACAAAATGCTAAAGCTTATGAAACAGCATTTAATTTGTTATGCATTTTCCAAATCTGCAATGATCAGTTTTTTCATTTTCATTAGTGCTCCCATTGCCTTTTCACCGCGCACAGGATCGGTAACCAATTTAACTATATCTTTGGGTATAATTTGCCAGCTTACGCCATACTTATCAACTAACCAGCCGCAGGCAATTTCTTGCCCCCCATTTCCTGTTAATTCATCCCAATACTTATCAATTTCTTCCTGATTTTCACATTCTACAACTAAAGATATTGCATCAGTAAAACCGAAACCGTGGTCAGCAGAACTATCCATAGCCATAAGAACATAATCTTTAATCTTAAATTGTGCATGCTTTACAAATTCCTCTTTGTCTTCATCCTCTTTGCTATATTTTAATACACCTTCCACATTCGATTGAGGAAATAAATCTGTATAGTAATGAACAGCGCTCTCAGCTTTACCTGCTTCACCTCCTGTAAACATTAGTGTTGGACTAAACTTCTGCTGTTGCGAATCAGGCTTATCACCAGTGTATATCTGCCACGATACTCCATACTTATCTTGTACCCAACCATATTTAGGGCTCCAGTCATAACTATCCAGCGGCATCAACACACTGCCTCCCGCTACAAGTTTATTCCAATATTTTTCTGCTTCCTGCGCGCTTTCGCAAAGAACCATAAAAGAAATTGAAGGGTTAGGTGATGATGCAGGGCCATCGTTAAGCAGCATAAATTTTTGCCCACTTAATTCAATTTGTATCACTATTGGTGAAGTCTCACTGATTTTCCCGTCTCCAAAGGTCTGGATGTAAAAATCTGAAGCCTCTCCTATTTTACCTCTGATAGTTAAACAAGGATAAATTAAATTTTTCATAGTCTTTAAGGTTTAATATTTAGTTGTACTAAGGTACTACACTTAAACGCATTTAATGATGGGCAGAACCGACAATAAAAGGGGTAGATTATGACATCCATTTAAATTCTAGATAGCAAAGAAGTTACAGAGCATACTAAATCATATTAGATAAACAGTTATATTAGTATTTGTTAGGTACTATATAATATCAGATGATCAGATTCGCAAAAAGGAGAACCAAGGTTACTCTTACTATTTTGGCGGGTGTGATAATTGCGCTCTTTACCCTGCAATTCACACCTTCAAACACCACTCCACTCCAGTTAAAAAAGGGAGCTCACATTGTTCTTATTGGTAATAATTTAGGATCAAGGATGATGAACTATGGACATTTTGAAACAGAAATGCATTTGCGCTACCCAGAGTTCAACTTGTACATACGAAATATGTGCGACGGTGGAAATACACCTGGTTTTAGGCCACATGCCAGCAGAGTCTCACCTTGGGCATTTCCAGGAGCAGAAAAATTTCAGACAGAGCTTGCTAACAATTCTGATAGTGAGGGGCATTTTGAGACTGAAGATCAGTGGCTGTCCAGATTAAAAGCTGATATAATTATCGCTTTTTTTGGATACAATGAATCTTTTGAAGGTCCAAAAGGTCTTGAAAATTATAAAGCTGAATTAGATGCCTTTATTAAACACACCCTAAAACAACAGTACAATGGAGTTACAACACCACAGCTAGCAATTGTTTCACCTATTGCATTTGAAGATCTGTCTAAGCAATTTGACCTTCCAAACGGGAAACAGGAAAATATTAACTTGTCGTTGTATGCAGAGGCCATGAAAGAGATTGCATCTAAAAATGATGTACACTTTGTTGATGCTTATTCACCTACAAAAAAATGGTTTGAGCGTGCTGAAAAATACTTAACTATTGATGGATCGCAGCTTAGCGACGATGGTTATGCTCGCTTTGCACCTCTATTGGCTGATCAGGTTTTTGGCAAACAGCCGATAAAAACAGAAACGAACAAAGACTTAGTACATGCAGCGGTATTAGAAAAAAACTGGACATGGCATAACGACTTTAAGATACCAAATGGTGTACATGCATATGGCCGAAGATATGATCCCTTTGGACCTGATAATTATCCCGCGGAAATTAAGAGACTGCGTGAGATGACTGCTATAAGAGATACAGCTATCTGGAAAGCCGTACTTGGCGAAAAAATGGATCTTGTTGCGGCAGATAAAAACACGACCCCGCCCCCAGTTGTAAAAACAAATTACAATGCCGAGAGAAACGGAAGCTTAAGGTATTTAACAGGTCAGGAGGCACTAAGTAAATTAAAAGTTGCCCCAGGCTTTAAAATAGATCTTTTTGCCTCAGAAAAAGAATTTCCTGATTTGGCAAAACCCTGCCAGATAACCTTTGATAATAAAGGTAGGTTATGGGTAGCAACTATGCCAAGCTACCCACATTATAAACCCGGTGATGCCAAACCAAATGATAAACTGATTATTCTGGAAGATACGGATAACGATGGTAAGGCAGATAAGCAAACCGTTTTTGCGGATGGCTTGCATCTTCCATTAGGATTTGAAATTACTGCCGAAGGAGTTTACCTTTCGCAGGGTACTAACTTTGTGCTTTTAAAAGATACTGATGGCGATGGTAAGGCAGATAAAAAGGAAATTCTACTGAGTGGCTTTGATGATCATGATACCCATCACAATATACATGCTTTTACTACCGATCCTTCGGGAGCAATATATATGGGTGAGGGTGTATTTTTGCACACAAACGTAGAAACCTCCTATGGACCAGTTAGAGCCACAAATGGTGGTTTTTACCGCTACAGTCCCCAACTTCATAAATTAGAACGTACCGCACAGCCTTATGTGCCTAATCCATGGGGTATTGCATTTGATCAGTGGGGGCAAAATTTTTATGCCGAGACTTCGAGCCCCGATGTTTGCTGGATGCTGCCGGTTTCAGTAAAACCAAGATATGGTGTGTTTACTCCAAAATCAAGAGATTTGCTGCAACCAGAGCATCGTGTTCGCCCTACTTCTGGGCTGGAGTTTGTTTCCAGTCGACACTTCCCCGATGAACTGCAGGGAGATTTCCTGATAAACAATACCATAGGTTTTCTGGGTACTAAAGAACATACGCTTGTAGATGAGGGCACGGGATATAAAAGTCGCCACAGACAAGATTTATTAATAGCTTCAGATAAAAATTTCAGACCGGTAGATCTGGAATTTGCGCCTGATGGTTCTCTGTATGTTGCGGATTGGCACAATATTCTAATAGGTCATATGCAACATAATGCCCGAGACCCGCTTAGAGACCATGTACATGGTCGAATTTACAGAATCACCTATCCTTCCCGTCCTTTGATAAAACCTGCAAAAATTGTTGACGCAAGTATACCAGAGCTTTTAGAAAATCTTAAATTGCCTGAGGACAGAACAAGATCGCGCACAAGATCTGAATTGCGTGGACGGAATGTTTCGGATGTGCTTACTGAAGTAAAATCGTGGGTTGCCAGATTGGATAAAAATGATTCAAGATACGAGCATAATCTTTTAGAAGCACTTTGGGTAACCTGGGGAGCAAATAAGGTAGATGATCAATTACTAAGACAATTATTAAAAGCTAAGGATTTTCATGCAAGGGCGGCAGCTGTAAGGGTATTAAGGTACACCGGACATCAGATAGCAGATCAACCTGAATTATTAATGCAGGCTGCCAATGATGAAAATGGCAGGGTTCGTTTGGAAGTAATTGCAGCTGCATCTTGGTTACCTAAAGAAAAAGCATTGCCTATTGAAATGCAGGTTGCTAAAAAGCCACTTGACGATTGGATGAAAGCACCTTATGAAACTGCTGTTGCTCATTTAAATGGCAGATCTGTTGACGAGAAAAAAGAAGAGAAAGTAACTACTGCACTTAGTGGCGAAGAACGTAAGCTTTACGTGAAAGGACGTGCAATATTTGCTAAAGAAGGATATTGTATTACTTGCCATCAGGGAGATGGTAAAGGTTTGCCATCATCTGGCTTCCCTCCAATTGCCGGTTCTAAATGGGTTACAGGAAGTGAAGACCGATTAATTAAGCTGGTATTAAAAGGTTTACAGGGCCCAATTGAAGTTAATGGGAAAAAATATAGTGGTCAGGTACCAATGACTCCTTTTGGAGGTTTATTGAAGGATGAAGAAGTGGCTGCAGTACTTACATATGTAAGGAACTCATTTGGAAATAAGGCTTCGGCTGTTTCTGCCGCTAAAGTAAAAGTAGTCCGAAATGCTACCAAGGCCAAAACAGGATTTTATAGTCCGGCGGAGCTGTTAAAGCAACATCCGTTAGAAAAATAACACTGAGGCTTTAACTCCTCTCTGTCTTCTCGCTTCCTCGAGAAGACAGAGAGGAGTTAAAGCAAGTGGAGATTACAACTCGCTAAAATTAAATATACTTCTGTTATCAGGCTCTTCGCCTGTAAGTACCGCTACTACATTTTTTACGGTTAGCACACACATTTGTCTGTATGTAGAAGCCGTAAGGCTTCCAGAATGTGGTGTAATAAGTGAACGTGAATGATGTAATATCGGAAAGCCATGAACAGGAGGTTCTTCTGGCAATACATCAGCTGCAAATCCTGAAATTCTTTGCTCGTTCAGCGCATTTAAAAGTGCTTCATGATCTATAAGCGCTCCCCTCGCTGTATTAACCAATAAAGCACCTGGTTTCATTAAGGCCAGTTGTTCTTCCTTTATCAGCGTGCCGGTTTCTTTAGTGAACGGTAAATGAAGACTAACCACATCTGATTGCTCAAGCACCTCATCCATAGATAAATAAGTATATGGAAGATCCTGACTTGACCTGCTCCAATACAAAATATTCATTCCAAAAGCTTCGCCGAGTTTGGCTACCCTTTTCCCTATATTCCCCATTCCCAAAATGCCAAGCGTTTTCCCATTCAACTCGTCACCTGAATATTGATTTCTCCAGTTCCAGTTATCTTGTTTAACTTGAGCAACAGATTCGTACATATTGCGCATCAACATCAACATAAGCGACAAAGTATGTTCGGCAATTGTTGCAGCATTTGAACCTGGTGCATTAATCACCATAATTTTTCTTGCTGTAGCTTCCTGCACATCAACATTGTCCAGTCCCACTCCACACCTTGCAGCAACCTGCAAGGTTGGAATGGCTTCCATTAATGCTTTATTTATCTGGCCTTTACCACGAGTAATAACCGCATGAACATCCTGATTCTCTAATATATTTTTTAATGAGGCATCATCATATCCTGTAAATACATTTACATGCTCCTCAAGAATAGTGAGCGCTTCATCATCAATGGTTTCAAGCAATAAAACGCTCTTTTTCATTGGCTATTTGTGATATAAAGTAGCATCATCAGATCTGAATCCTCTAAAATCATTTCTGTTTGAAACGTACAAACCTTCTTCGTAAAACTCATCCTTAAATATTGATGGATCAACATCACCACCAGGGGTTGATGAAATTTCCACTAAATTACCCGCCGGGTCACGTACAAACATTTGCATAGCACCATCAGGTAATTGCCTTACCTTTCCCCAAGGTTTTACATCAATAACATTAAGTTCTTTCATTCGAAAGAAAATGCTGTTAAAATCATCTACCTGTACACAGATATGTCCGCGGAAGGACGTAGTGTCTTCCCATTCCGAAAGATGTAACTGCTGTTCATCATTGAACTTGAAAAACATTACAGGGTAATCGAACCTAAATGCTGCTAGTGGTTCCAGACCCAGTTCATTTTGATAGAATTCGCCTGCTTTTTCCAGGTTATCTACAATAAGAGTAACGTGATTAATTTTTATTGCACGTGCCATATGTAAAAATTTATAAATACAATTTAATTACCTTTTTAAATCTTTTGTTTGAATTCGTTTACGAAATCCCAATTTGGGGTCAACCCTAAACCGGGAGCCGTTGGAGCTCCAATTACACCATCTTTAACTTCAATCTGCTCCTTTACCAGGTCATACATCATTGGGTTTCCACCTAAAGAAAACTCAATTATTGTTGCTGCCTGCGATGCAAAGGCCACATTTAAGCCTGCCATAAAAGAAAATGCCGAGCCCCAGCAATGCGGAGCCAGCTCAAGCTGATTAACACTTGCCAGATGACCAACACGCATGGTTTCTGAAATGCCGCCAATAATAGCCGCATCAGGCTGCAGTACATCAAGTGCTCTTACTTCAAGCAAATCACGGATATCGAAACTGGTATATTCACTCTCACCAGCCGCAATTGGAATGGAAGTAGAAGCTCTTACTTCTGCTGTTCCATGCCTGTTATCAGGACTAATTGGTTCTTCAAACCAATACAAATTACAATCTTCTACCCCTCTGCAAAACTGCTTGGCCTCTGGCACACTAAAGGTCCCGTGTGCATCGGCCATAAGTTTAATATTTGGACCTAATGCTTTTCTTGCAGCTCTTACCCTATCAATACTGTTCTGCACTGTTTGGTCCATAATCCCAACACGCATTTTTACCGCATTAAATCCTTTAGCTACATAGCCATTTAATTGGGCACCAATATTTTCAGCATCTGCCCAACCACCACTTGCATAAGCAGGCATCTGATCGCGACAAGCACCACCAAGTAAATCCATTACAGGAATACCAAGAGCCTTACCTTTTAAATCCCATAAAGCAGTATCTACACCACTCATTGCTGATACGGTAAGACCTCTGCGTCCAAGTATCGGAAAGCGACGTCCTCTGGTAAGCGCGTAATGATCACGTGTACCATTATACATTTCTTCCCAGATTCTGTTTATATTTTTTGCGTCTTTACCTATTAAAATAGGTTTAAGTTCATTTTCTATGCAACTCACAATTGAGGCACATACACCCGACGATCCTACGGCCGCTTTTGCCTCACCAAAGCCCTGTAAGCCATCTTCTGTCGTAATTACAACAAGGGTCATATCAAAATTGGTAAGCAAACCGTAATCAGAAAAGTGTTGCTTTTCTTTAGGAATGGGGCAGCGTAACCAAAACGCTTCTACATTTGTTATTTTCATCTATGTGGTTTAGTTTGTGTTGTTGATAAGGTTAGATAAAGTATCAAAAGATTTGCGTGTAAGCATGGTATAGAATTCTTCGGAAACTGAAGTACTGCCATGATCTTCAAGAAATTTCTTTTGTTCAGGAGATAAATCTATTGGGTTTTCATCAATAGAATTTGGATAAGGATTAGCAGGTGTGCGATCTAACGGCGAACAAAACTCTACAGAAAGCACTTCATTATAACCTATTTCGTGAAGTGTGTCAATTATTTTACTCCAATTCAGATTACCCATCCCAGGTGCCATTCTATTGTTATCTGCAACATGAAAGCCTACTAATTTTCCTTTTGCCCTTCTTATGGTTTCGAACATATCTACCTCTTCAATATTCATATGAAAAGTATCCAGACAAACCCCACAGTTTGGTCCAACAGCCTTAGCCAAAGCCAAGGCCTGGTCGCCCCGATTTACGAAATAGGTTTCGAACCTGTTTATCGGTTCTATACCAATCAATATGCCGGATTGTTCTGTATAATCATAAATTTCTTTTAGAGAATCTACGGCCCATTGCCACTCTTCCTCCGGTCTTCCATCAGGCACTATTTTTCCTACAGTTCCCGGTACTACTGAAACCATATGCCCATCAAGTTCTTTTACCATCCTCACCACATCTTTTACGTATTGAACTGATTTTGCCCGTTGAGCCTCATCTTTAGCCAGTAAATTACGGTCTTCGAGCATAAGGGTTACTGAACCCCAGCAAGTTAAACCATATTCTTTTAATAATTTCCGCACTACATTGGTATCATAGTGCTCAGGACTCCCTGCAATTTCAAGTTTAGTATAGCCAAGACCAGATGCTCTGCGAATTGTTGTTTCAATCGTTTCTGATCGCATCCAGTTATGTATCGAAAGTTCCATAAAGTATCAGATAATATAATATTTGGTTAAGAAGTAGATATATGATTAGGATTATTAATCCCTATATGGCACATTCATTTCAATTTTTCCAGCCCATTTTTTCTGAACTGGTCTATCCAACGTCCATTGAACAGCATTAATGACAAGTCTCTGGAAACCTTCTTCATTAAAGTCTGCCGGATGACCAAGAGTAGTCATAAAAACTTTTCCACCAGCTGCTGTTTTCCATGTCCAGGCAACAGGGTTATCAATAGCAGCTTTATCAGGATTTACAGATTTCCCCATTAATAACCAGGTAGATCCTTTTACGGGGTAATGAGGTAATACATGGTATAACCATGAAGCAGCATGAAAATTATTTGGTACACCAATTAAAACAGGATGTTTTGATTGTGCAGGAATAACCGAAACATCGGTGGTAGAATTATGACCATAATGGGTGTGTCCGCCCTTTCCCCATCCCGGAGGCGCCCCCAATGCGAATTCACCAAAGGCATTCCACTTTTCAAGAGGATGCCCGGCCGGATAATTAAATGCATGTGTAGAGGTCCTGAAACCCATTACTGGCTTGCCCGACTTTAAATAATCGTCAATGTATTTTAACTGGTCTTCAGGCAGGCGTCTCCAGCGAAGAAAAAAGACAGCAAGATCTGCATCTTTTAAAGCTTCTAATCCTGGAATGTTTTCTTCAGACTTATAATCAGGTGATGATTTAAGAACGATTGTACGCATTCCGTAGTTCTTCTCCAATTCTGCCGCAATAAGAGGCATAGTAGCTTCACTACTATATTCATGATCGCCTGTTACAAATACAACTAACGGCTTTTTCGATTTTTGTTTTTTGTTTTGACCAACGGAATGGAGAGTGTTGAACAGCAATATGCTTGTAGCGATTAGACATATAATGCCCCTAAAGTGTTTCATTGTGGTTCTTTTTACGTGTTTACTTGGTTAGATATGTGAGTTAATCAAAAATATGATTATTAAAATTAAAACCAAGTGAAAAAGCACGAAAGTCTGTCACAACTTCGTATCCAATCAGTCTATTTAGGTCGACTTTTTTAAATAGAGATAAAAATACTAGAATTACTTTATTTTTATATTTTTGCGAAAAAATTAATAGCCCTTAAAATTATTATCTACATGCGCAAAGCGATCTTATTATTTATTCCATTATTACTTATTCTATCTTGTAAAAAAACAAAAACATTAGAAAAGCCAGAAATTGAACCAAAAAAGCCAGAAATTGAAGTCGATATGTCAAATCCACTTGAAAACGTAATTCAGATGGAATATCAAAAATCAAGTAATGCCATCATGTATCGCCAAACCGACATTGCTTTTTTAGGTTTCTTAACAGACACAATGAGTGTAAGAAGCAAACAGTTTAACCCTTTTAATAATGTCGTTCTGATTAACAATGAATACTCATTAACTGATATAAATTCTAAAGTTATAGAAAGGTATAAATTAGATGAGGCTGTATTAAGTAACTATAGAGAGTCTTATAATGAAATGCTAAAAAGCAGTAATTATGTGTTCACTCCTAAAATTAGTTATCAGATACATGCAACAAAAGATTTGGATCATATAAATAAAACCGAGATTACTTTAGTTGTCAAAGCAATTTATTATTATCTGGTTTTAAGTGAGCCAAAGCAAGAGAGTTTTAGAATTTATTCAAATTTAAAAATAGATGAGATAAAACAATCCGGAGCTTATTTATCAAGAATTGGTTTTGGTCTGCAGTCTAAATTTCAAATATCTACTTATCAAGACCCCAATAAACTTATTCCCTATTTAAAAGCATATTTAAATGCTGTTTTAAATGGCAACGAAAAAAATGCGGCTGAATTAAGAGAAAAATTTGAAATGCCTATAACGGAATTTGAATATCTAGGAGGTCCGATTTCTGATTGGTTTCAATATCAGTCTTTAAGTACCAAGGAAAAAATTGAGAAATATGTTAAAGAGCTTTTTGTAGCTAAGCCTACAAATTCGGCTTTTAAAAACATTGAATTTGAATTTAAAGCTTTAAAATAGGCTTTCTTCGCAGTAAAGGTGATTGCAATTTTAAAATTTGCAATCACCTTTTTATTACACAATAACTCTATCTGAACCGCCTTTCATATGGGAGAGTTTGCTTAAAAACATCTCGGCCATCATACCCGCCTTTTTCTTGGTTTCATCAGCCATTTCACCTGAAAAATGTTCGTCAATGGTTTGATTAAACAGAATTAACCATCGTTCAAAATGGGGCTTTTCCAATGGCAAGGGAGCATGCCTGGCAAAAGGGTTCCCTTTAAATCCAGCTATTCCAAAAAGTACTGCATTCCAGAAATCATACATCTTTGCCAAATGAGGATTCCAGTCTGTAATCACCGCATCGAAAATAGGACCAATCAATTCATCTTCTTTAACCTTGCTGTAAAAACTATCTACAAATAATACAATATCTTCGAAATTACTAATGTCTGCTTTCATATAAAAAGTTTTACTGATGATTAGGCTGCCAAATAATAAGCCATAATATTGCTAAATGAGGCTAGTTCAACTGAAGTAAAGCAGGGCCAAATTCCTCGAACAAGATCGATTCTTTTTCAATTCCTTTTGCAATCAGATCCTGATATTGCTTACGTATAAATGGAGCTGGACCACAAACATAATACTTAGCCCCCGGATATTGCGGTAAAGACTCTATTTTATTGATGTCCAAAAACCCCTCTAATATACCAGCCTGCTTGTCCGATTCTGTTGGTGCATCATAAAACACGTGCTGCTCTACTGATTCATTTGTTGTAACGATCTGATCCAGTTGATCTTTAAAGGCATGTACCGAACGGTTCCTGCAACCATGTAACCATGTAATAGGATAAGAGAACTTTTGTTCTACCAGGTTCTGTAGCATACTAATCATAGGGGTTAATCCAACTCCCCACTAATTAATACTATTGGTGCTGCTAAATCTTCAGGTAATTTAAAATCGCCGGCCGGAGCGGTAATATCTACAATATCTCCTTCCTTAACAATATCATGGAAATGGTTGCTGATAAGGCCATTGGTATCTAAATCTATCCCTTTTTCGGCCTTCACTGAAATTCTATAATACTCTTGAGCTGGAGTGCTTGAAATACTGTATTGGCGTGCCTGGTATAAATTCATTTCTGGCAAAAATACTTTAACACTAATGTATTGACCTGGCACGTGAGCTGCCACTTTTCCACCATCTGATGGAAAAAGGTAAAAGGAGGTAATTTCAGTTGATTCTACATTTATTTTACCCACTTTAAAAGGTCTCCAACCAGTCCATCCATGCGGCTGTACTGTTTTTTGTTCGTACAGTTTTGCTTCATGGCCTGACATCAGATTGGCCAATTGCTGGTAAGCAGCAGTCCAGGCATCTACAATTTCCGGCGTTGCTGCATCTCCCAAAACTTCCTGAATTGATGCAATTAAATGACGGCCTACAATTTGATATTGTTCAGGTCTGATATCTAAACTAACATGTTTATGCCCTATCCTATCCACAACCGGCATCAATACTCCGGGATTGGCTATGTTTTCGGCATAAGCCAAAACTGCCATTGCCAAAGCAGTTTGCTGTTTTCCACTTTGCTGATTCCCCATGTTAAAGAGATTCTTCAATTCAGGATTATGAGTAAACATCCTGTTGTAGAAATACTTAGTTAATAATATCCCGTTTTCTTTTAATACGGGAACTGTTGCACTAATCCATTGTTTTTGTTCACTAGTCATATAAAATATATTAATACCTTTTTATCTTTTATTTAGTTAATTTTTTTTATTTTTTTAATTTAGTAATCCCAAGATTTAAGTCTTCATTAAAGTCTGCTATTGATGTATCTTGTAGCATCTGTTGTATTTTGTTTCGAATGGCCTTAAATTCATGATGTAACGGACAAGGGTTACTTTCTGAACAATGTTCCAATCCCAGGCCACAACCTGTAAACAGACTATTTCCATCAATGGCCTCAACAACATCCGACAAAGGCCGCCCGAGTGTTGATGAATCCATATAAAACCCTCCATTTGGCCCCTTGGCAGATTGAACAATACCTTTCTTGCTTAGCTCCTGCAAAATCTTAGCGAGGAAATGCTCTGGCGAATCAATACCTGAAGATATTTCTTTTATACCTACCCTACTGCCAGAAGCAGTACGATGCGCAATAAAGAAGACTGAACGCATTGCGTATTCGCATGTTTTTGAAAAAATTCCCATCTGCACGACAAATGTAAAACATAAGATTCAATAATAAAAGATATTTTTATCTTTTATTATTGAATCTTACATTGGACGGATATATTGCAAAAACTCTTCTTTTGTTGCCTTATCTAAAAATGCGCCCGAATATTCAGCAGTCACCGTACTGCTGTTAATGTCTTTAATACCTCTTGATGATACACATAAATGAACAGCATCAATTACAACAGCAACATCATCCGTTTCCAAAATGGTTTTTAATTCATTGGCAATCTGAATGGTTAAGCGTTCCTGTACCTGAGGTCGTTGAGCATAATACTGAACTATCCGGTTTAATTTAGATAAACCAATAACCTTTCCCGACGAGATATAAGCAATATGCGCTTTCCCAATAATTGGCACAAAGTGATGTTCACAATTTGAATAGAGTGTTATATTTTTCTCTACCAGCATTTGGTTATACTGATATTTATTATCAAACAAGGTAATATTGGGCTTATTAGCCGGATTAAGGCCAGAAAATACTTCTTTAACAAACATTTTCGCTACACGTCCGGGTGTTCCATTCAAACTATCATCTGTAAGGTCCAGTCCTAAGGTTTGCATAATTTCGCGAAAATGCCCTGCAATAATCTTTATTTTTTCATGATCTCCAAGCTCAAAAGCATCACTTCTTAACGGAGTATCATACGAAGTACCAATATGTTGTTCGCCTAATAAATCTTCCAGTTCAGCTAAAGAAAGATTATTATCCGTTGTATTCAAGGCAGTTCTATTCTGTTTCATAAATTATTGCGACTAATTTTATCCGTATCGGTTTTTAGTAATAATAGGTGGTAAATATAAAAAAGATAATTTTATTAAAATGAGCAAGCACTATTGTAACCGGATCTTGCCTTTCATTACTACATGAATACTACAATAATAATTAGCAGCTGCAGTTACGCCCATTTTCCAGGAACCGCCTGATGGTATTATAGAAGAAGTCCATTGTTTCGAGCCTTCTTCAGTTACATCATGAGCCATCATATCATGATTTACCCAAATTATGGTGTCGCCCTGCTTAACAGTAATATCATCAGGAACAAATTTCATGTTTTTGATCTCAACAGTGTATGCCTTAGGCTTTTCCTTAACTGAAAAACAGCTGGCAAACAAAAAAACAACAAACGCAAAACAGATATAATACTTGCTCATGATAATTTATTTAAATTTCATTTGTACCATCTCAGCGTGGCTTAAATGTACTTTTAATGCCGGAACCACCTTTTCCAGCAAAGCTTTTAGTTCTGCGTTTTTAGATGATGGGATTAACAAACCCTCAACTGCGCCAATAACCGCTTTATGATAAGCTACTTCATTGTCTATATAGGCCTTATCAAATGCTTTTCCTGATTTTGAAAGCAAAGTTTTTTTTGTTACTTCGGCATCAGCCATTAGCTTTTTACTTACGGCATTGTCTTTAGGTGTAACTTTTAGCTTAGTAACTAATGCCACAGCCTGTGCAATAACTGCTTTGTGATCATTTGACATGGTTTCAGCAAACTTAAGAATATCAACATTCTTTGATTTTGCTTTAGCTACCGTTGCATAGTTAATATCGATCTGGTTGGCAGTAACTGCAACAGAAGCCACTTCGGCATCATTGAGTTTAGGGGTCTGAGCTAGTAATGTTGCTGTAAACACTACTGATAATGCCATTGTAATAATACTGGAAGATGCTAACGTTTTAATCATTTTCATGTTTCTAAGATTTATTTGTTCATTTATATATTAGAGATTGCCTGATTAAAAAGGGTTACATTTTTATCTGTTGTTCAGTATAGAAAATATTAATAATTTTATAGAACATATGATGGCAAGTAAAGAAGTTGTAATCCAGGAGCTCATTTCGAAGTCCGGAGAACAACTGTTAAGTGTAAAAGAAACCACATACAAAGACCTCAGCACACCTGCTCAGTCTGCAATGTATACCGTGTTATTTATTAAAGAAGGAAAAGGCTTATACCATGCCGACTTCGGTATTTTTCCTTTTGCTGCTCCTGCCCTACTATTCTCTACCCCGCTGCAGGTAATTCATCTGCAAAAAGCAGAATCTGTAAAATGCACCCAGCTACAGTTTCATGGCGATTTCTATTGCATTGAATTTCACCGTACCGAGGTACGCTGCAACGGTCTACTGTTTAACAACATCTATGTAGATCCAATTGTCGCACTATCTGACAAAGAAGCAAAAGTATTTAGCAAACTTGTAGATGATTTAAGAGAAGAACTGAGCCATCCAACCCTTTCTGATATAGTTCCAAGAGCATATTTGCAGCTTTTTTTAGCAAAATCGAGCAGCATTAAAATGAATGGTCCGTTTAATATAAACGCCGATAGAGAGCGTGATGAACTGATGGAACAGTTTAGCCAATTATTAGACCAGCACTACCTTACTTTGCGCAAACCATCAGATTATGCCGACTTGCTTTCTATGTCAAGAGATAATTTCACCCGTCGCTGTACACGCTATTTCAGAAAGTCACCTTCGCAATTAATTCAGGAAAAACTAATACTCGAGGCAAAAAAGCAACTTCATTTAACCAGGCAAACCATTAAGGAAATTGCCTATAACTTACAATTTCAGGACGAGTTCTATTTTAGCCGTGTCTTTAAAAAATTCACTAAAGTTTCGCCGCAAGCCTTTAGAGATAAAACAGGAATTTCAATTGTTGCGGATATGTCCAAGGATTAGCCCCATTTGTCCATGTTATGCCTATCGGGATTGCTATAGATTTGTATAAAAATCAATAGCATGAAAAGTTCAATTATAAATACAATAGCCAATCTAGACCAATTAGGCAAAAATGCAATCCGCTTTGGAATCGTTGTTGTCTTTCTATGGATAGGCGGTTTAAAATTTTTCACTTACGAAGCCGATGGCGTTGTTCCATTCGTAGCAAACAGTCCTTTTATGTCCTTCTTTTATAACCATCCAGATGAGTATAAAGACCATATGAATAAAGAGGGTGATTTGATTCCGGCCAATCATCAATGGCATATCGCTAACAATACTTATGGCTTTTCGGCAGGCTTAGGCGTATTTCTAATTACACTTGGTTTATTAGTTGCCTTACATAAGGTAGCTCCATTAGCTAGTATGATTGGCAGTGGATTTATATTTCTGATGTCGCTTGGTACACTATCATTTTTAATTACAACTCCCGAAAGCTGGGTACCTCACCTTACGGATGAGCAATGGGGATTCCCTTATTTGTCTGGCCGTGGCCGACTGGTTATTAAAGATATTGTAATCCTTGGCGGAGCCATTATTACCATGAGCGAATCTGCAAAACTGTACCTTCAAAATAAAGCAAGCAAAAAAGTTGCTTAAAGCTAATTTGGCCTCATAAACTTGAACGACAAGGCTGTTCCCGTACCCAACACAGCACCAGCAGCCACATCTGTTGGGTAATGGACACCTAGGTATAAACGTGAAAAACTAACAGAACTAGCCCATAAATATGCAGGTGCAATTACATACCATTTAGGATAAGCCTGAGATAAAGCAGTAGCCGTTGTAAAGGATGTTGAAGTATGTCCAGAAGGAAATGAATAATGTGAAGGCTGATAAACAGCATTTATTTTAACATTAGCAAGAAATGGTCTTGGGCGTTTAACTGCCTTTTTAATCAGCATAGTTACAAGCGCATTAACAGCTGAGCTGCTAACTACATATAAAGCATTCTGCCTCATCTCTTTATCCTTACCAATTACACCAGCTGCAAATAAGCCAACAGGAACACCAACATTAACCAAATCATTGTTTTTAGATAAGAACATAAAGAAACCAGTTTTTTCAGGAGTCCTGGTTTTCGAAAGATCAATAAGAATCTGATCATCTAACCGTTGCAATCTGTTTTGAGCAAAACTACTCACCGGTAAAACAGACATTAAACCAATTTGAATGATCAGTAAGTATTTAAAGTATTTTATTTTCAATGCTTTATCCTCCGCTATTAGGTTACTTTAATAAATATGCACATATCTACTATTTTAAAAACAAGTCAAAATAACAGTTAGTTTCTGAATATACCATCATAAGTATATCACTTAATTAAAAATTACAGCTTGCTTATCCTGATGCTCATTAACCATTTCTTTCAAAAAGATCTCCTGAATTTGATTAACCTCATCTAAGTACATTGTTTTTCTTCTTGTGCCAAAATATAATGTGTTCTCTATTACATTATAACCCTCCCATATTTGCTTAACGTTACCAGAATCCAATTCATTTTTAGAAAGAAAATCAGGAATAACGGCAATTCCATTACCGCCGCTTAAACAACGGATAATTGAACTCATGTTAGGTACTATATAGTTGGGTTTAAAATCTGGCCGCTTACCAAAGTTCACATGCCAAAACCTTCTTAAATGCTCCATATCACCTGCTGTACCATACCATGTTTGTCGTTTTAACCAATCCTGTATTGCATTCAGATCTTTGCTTTTCAACAAAGGTTCCAGGTCATCTGTTGATGTTTTTGCCCCACCAATAACAACTATTCTTTCTTTAAAAAAGGGAGTATAAACCAGACCTTTGTAATCGCCTTTTTGGGGTGTAATGATCAGATCAAGAATACCATTATCAAGATCACTTAGCATTTGAGGATAATCTCCAAATTTAATAATTACATTAAAATCCAGAGTAGGCAGATAAGATTCAAGCGTGAACTGAAACGTTTCAAAGCACATACCAATACTTATAGTTGGTTTTTCTTTTTCCGCCGTTTTATGGAAGTGGCGCTCGGCTTCTTCTAATTTACAAAGTGATTCCTGTATGTAATTGTAAAGAATTTTACCCCGTTCGGTCGACACCATTTTTCGCGATGTCCTGTCAAAAAGCTTGTACCCTACGTACGATTCCAATGAACTTAAATGTAAACTTACACCCGGTTGCGAAACATACAATGCTTCGGCTGCCCCGGTTAGCGTACCTGTTTCATAAATAGCTTTAAAGGTTCTGAACCATTCTAAATTAACCATACCATTCTATCATAATTATAATACAAAGGTATGATTTATATTATTTTAATAGTAGAATAACTAGCCGTAATTTTGTCATAACATTTAGAAAATAAAATGAATTCTATTAAAATGGAAACGAAAAAAATATTTGTAATTAACGGAGGACAGGTTTTTGGACATTCTGGAGGCCGTTTTAATAAAACAATTTTTGATGCCACACTTCAGTTTTTCAAGAACAAAGAAGGATTTGAAATCAGATCTACAGATATCAATGACAACTACGATCCAAAACAGGAAGTTGAAAATTACGTATGGGCAGATATTGTGATTTACCATACCCCTATCTGGTGGTTTCAGGTGCCCAACGGATTAAAAAAATACATTGATGTGGTATTTACCGAAGGCCACCAAAGTGGCATTTATCATAGTGATGGCCGTTCATCTCAAAACCCGACTATAAATTATGGTACCGGCGGTATGCTACACGGTAAAAAATACATGGTTACCTCATCGTGGAATGCCCCAAAAGAAGCTTTTACTTTACCTGGAGAATTCTTTAACGAGACCAGTGTTGACGATGGTGTATTATTCGGTTTTCATCGAATGAATGCTTTTACCGGAATGAAACCATTACCTGGCCTGCACTTTCATGATGTAGAAAAGAATGCTAATATTGCAGTTGATCTTGAAAGATACACAACACATTTAAACAACATTTTTATTAATAAAGCACATGAGCATTTACTTAACAGCAATTTCCAAAGCCAAGCCACAGCATGTTGATCAGTTTAAAGCACTTCTGCTAACACTGGTAGTAGAATCCAGAAAAGAAGAAGCATGCATCCAATACGATCTTCATCAATCAACTGATAATCCTGCATTGTTCATTTTTCATGAAGAATGGGCAAGCAAAGAGGCACTTGAGTTGCATAACCAAACAGCTCATATTGCAAAATTCATAAAAGATTCTGTTGATATAATTGATGGCAATGTAACCATACATATAACAGAAAAACTTGCCTAAAGTGGCATTAAAGCATCCGCTGTCTTTTTTTAATAGAGATAGCAGATGTGTATCATAAAAAGAAAAAAATGGAATACAGAAATTTAGGAAAAACAGATTTAAACCTATCTGCAATTACTTACGGCGCCTTTGCAATAGGTGGCAATATGTGGGGTGGAAATGAGCAACAAGACTCTATTGATGCTGTTCATGCATCTTTAGATCATGGTGTTACAAGCTTAGATACTGCTCCTTTCTATGGATTTGGCCTAAGCGAAGAACTTATTGGCCAGGCAATTAAAGGTAAAGACAGAACCAAAATACAGCTATTAAGTAAATTCGGTTTAGTTTGGGATGGTAGCAATAACGGAAAAGGCGAGTTCTTTTTTGATGCTAACGACAACGGAAAAACCTTACCAGTATATAAATACACTGCCAAAGCCAACATTATTAAAGAAGTTGAAGAAAGCTTAAAAAGATTAGGCACAGACTATCTTGATTTATTACAGTTGCACTGGCCGGATGCTACAACTCCAATAAGCGAAACTATGGAAGCACTTGAAAGCCTCATCCAACAAGGAAAAATCAGAGCTGCAGGGGTAAGTAATTATAGTTTGGATCAGTTAAAAGAAGCCGAAAAATCAATCAGCCTTGCTTCTAATCAACTCTCTTACAGTATGCTTAACAGAGCAATAGAAAAAGATGTGATCCCTTATACTATAGAAAACAATATTGGAATTATAGCCTATAGCCCTTTAGAAAGAGGTTTACTTACCGGTAAATATTTTAAAGATGCCACCTTAAAATCAGACGATCATAGAAATGGTTACTTTGGCCAGTTCGATCCTGAAAAGGTAAAATCATTTCTAAATGCAATAGAGCCTTTGGCAATCAGTAAAAATGCTTCCTTATCTCAGTTGGTTTTAAGGTGGACAACCTTGCAACCTGGTATAACAATAGTACTAGCAGGTGCCAGAAATGCCACCCAGGCAATAGATAATGCAAAAGCAATTAACATTTCAATTAATAATGATGAATTGGAATTTATTAATAAGGAACTGGCAAAACTGTAGTTCTTATTTTATAAACAATACTTCAAAGAAGAGCTCTTGAAACAATCAAAGAGCTCTTTTTTCTTTTTTCATTTTATGCAAATTTACAGCTGCATCTATAGAATGCGAGGTATGTATATCATTATCGGCTTCAGATATATCTGAAAGTTTCTGATAGTATTTATGAAGAACATCCAGTTCAGATTCTGTTAAATCCTCAATATCAACCATCCTGTTGCTGGCATGCCTGCTTGCCGCTATCAATTCATTTAGTTTAAGCTGAATAGCTTTTGAATCTTTATTTTGAGATTTCTGAATAAGGAAAACCATTAAAAACGTAATTATTGTGGTACCTGTATTGATAACAAGCTGCCAGGTATCAGAATAATTAAAAATGGGACCCGAAAGTATCCATGCAATGACAATTAAAAATGCCACACAAAAAGCCATAGGGCTTCCTGTCCAGTTTGTGATTTTTGTAGATGCTTTTTCAAAGAAATTTCCAGAAGTATTTTTCATAACAGCTAATAATTTTTAATGGTTTAAATCTTAATAAATCTAATCAAATAATGTTTGTTCACTTAATATAATTAATTAACAATAACACCATGATCCACAGTATGTTTTACATAAAACAGCATAGATTTCAACATATTATTCTGCTGAAAATGAATATTTTTAAATAAATTTGAATCAGAATGTTACATATTGACTTTGCATACATCTAAAGTCAGTACCTTCATCCTAATGAAGTAAAATATCCGAAATGAAAACAATTGTCCTAGACGTTTCTGGAAACAAAGCACATTCACTTGAAGTTGATTCTGCAATCTCCTTCAGGCCATTTATACAATACCTTAAAGAAAGGGTAAAAGGCGAAAAAACCGTTAAAGGTGCATTATATAAAACAGCCCTTAAAGAATTTAAGAAATATGATGTTGATGACACAGATATTCCACTTGAAAACATACATAATTACGAAAGCCTGCTCGAAAACATGTATGCCTGCCTTACTCCAGCACTTGCAACAGAAGAAAAGCTAGCCTGGGGCTTATGTTTTCCTTTACAGCCCGTAACATTTTACGGTACAGAACTGATGTACCAATTGCTAGAAAACAAAAAGAATGATCAGGATTCATATGTGGTTTCCAAAACTCCAGCCGAATATCATAAAGAGCGGTTGCAACTGGTTTATTCTTTCATTTTAAAGGAACTTTATAATTTTCATGTACCTGTAAAAATGCACCAATACCATGCAGGTATAAAATCCGATACAGGCCTTTTAGGCTATTTTCATGTAAACCTTAATACAGATTTTATAGAAGTTACCCCTAAAGGCGAATTACCGCCGCTTAATTTCAGGGAGCTTCAACAATATATAGGAGAAGGTTCCAGCTACGAAATACTTGAAAAAATATTACCGCTTAATCTTTTCCGTTTTAGAGGCATCTCTGTAATTACAGTATCAGATGTAACTGCTATTCAGGCGGTAGAAAATATAAAAAACATACGGCTAACACGTACTCCTGGCGACCAGGAGGCTACTTACAGCGACGTTATCCAATCACTAAAAACAATAGTCCAAAATAATAAAATTGAGTTTGATCTGTTTCCCTTCGTAAAAGTTAACAACAAACCTGTTTATGGCAATGTAAAAGGAGGAACGGGTATACTATTCTCCGTTTGGGGCGAAGACAATTTAGATCCTGAAACTTTTCAGCAGTATGCAGAGGGCTATTCTGCTAACCCCGACTCATTCTTTTCTCCTGATATTCTGGCCGAAGATCCAGTTGTATTTCACTGGCTTCATCACTTTGTAAAACTAGGGGTTAAATCACTTGCCCTCACTCCCGTTTTTTACGACCATTCAATTGTTGGTGTATTAGCCGTACACACCTGGGAAGGTGAAACTTTTGATGAAAAAATACTTGCGCTACTTGAGCCTGCCATAGCACCAATAGCGCAGCTATTACAGATTTATATTGATGAATTTAACCTGGAACTAGAGAATATAATAAAAGAGAAGTTCACCTCCATCCAGCCTTCTGTTCAATGGAAATTTAATGAAGTGGCGTGGCATCATATGCACGACAAAAAGAAGCATTTGCCAATCAGAAATGAAGACATTAGCTTTAAAGAGGTATATCCTTTTTATGGTGCTATTGACATCAGAAACTCTACCGTTGAAAGAAATATGGCCAGTAAGGCCGATCTGAGCCATCATTTAAACATACTATCTCAAATACTTGATCAACTAAAAGATCATCATTACTCTTCTTTAATGGAAGAGATGATTTTCAATTCAAGAAAATGGCAACAGGTACTTTTACAAGAAGTATTAAACACCCAGGACGAAACCAATCTGAATAGCTTTTTGAAGGAAGAATCTAGTGATTATCTGTTCCATTTATCACAGCAGGAACCTAAGCTCAAAAAATTAATTGATGATTATTTACTGCTAACCGGAATTGCAGATGGCGATGTTCATAAAAACAGATATGCCCTTGAAGTTTCCATGCAGATGATAAATACCGCAATTAATAACTTTTTTGAAGCAGAAAAAGAGAAATTACAGCAATCATATCCTTGTTATTTCGAAAAATTCAGAACCGATGGGGTTGAATATGATATTTACATAGGCCAATCCATCTCTCCTGATAAAATATTTAATCATTTTCACCTAAAAAACCTAAGGCTGTGGCAACTTTCATCTATGGCCAATGTAGTTAGGCTTACCCATGCCTTACTGCCTGCCATGCCAACTAAGCTTTACACTACTCAGCTTTTGTTTATCCATAATCATACAATAGACATTAGTTTCAGAGCCGATGAGCGTAAATTTGATGTAGAGGGTGCATATAACATCAGGTACCAAATGATAAAAAAACGAATTGATAAAGTTCACATCAGAGGTACTAATGAACGTTTAACACAACCAGATAAGATAGCGCTGATCTATTTTAATAAACGTGATATTGATGATTATCTTCCATTTATTACCTATTTACAGGAAACAGGAGTGCTGGATCTGGGGCTTGAAGAACTTGATTTGGAGGATTTACAGGGGCTAAGCGGCTTAAAGGCATTAAGAGTTGGCGTTGTACATCCAGAAAAACCGAACAACATTTAGCCATAGATATGTCATATACTTTTAAAAGTATTTACTTTTAAATATTAGTATATACTTTTGACTAAATTAACTATTTAGTCAAAACTTATGAAAAGTATTTTACCTCTCTTTGGTCTTTTATTGCTGCTAAGTGCTTGCGGTAATACAGAGAAAATGCAACTAAGAGCCCCTGAGCCTCAGGTTGCTGAAGCAAAAACAGATAGCATCGCAGTTATAGCTAAAGACAGCACAAAAACTGATTCAGCCAAAACTCCTTTACCCCATTAATTCTTTCATAAGCTTATCAAAGTCGGCTTTCATTATTGCAAGCTCTTCTTCTACTTTTGCCAATCGCTGCTCCAAATCACTTGCCGGTTTACTGTAATTATCATCAGGCGAATCATCTTGTGTTAAATCAGGCGTTCCGCTCAATAAATGTACATAACGCATTTCCTTTTGTCCGGCACGCTTAGGCAGCTGCAAAACATAAGGCATTTCCGGATCCGATAACCTTTCAAGTACAGATTGTACTTCTTCTAACGATTCAAACTCATATAATCTGCCAGAATTGGTATTTAATTCGCCCGGGGTTTGCGCTCCTCTTAGCATCAGCAAACAAATTATAGCCACTTCCTGAGGGGTTACCGGAAAAACGATAGCAAAATTGTGTTTATACTTAATGCTTCTACTTGCACCACCTGTTGCAGTAGAAATTAAACTCTTTCTTTTTAAAGTATCCAGAGTCAACATTACAGTCTGCTCATCATATTGTACAACTGGCTTACGTGAGGTTTTTTGATTGCAGGCCGCTGTAATAGCATTGATTGTCATCGGATAATATTCAGGCGTGGTCTTGGATTTCTCCATTAATACACCTAAAACACGAAGTTCTTCAGCATTTAAAACCGGCAGGGTTTGAGGTGAATCCATTAAGCTTTAAGAATTTGATAAAATTAGATTAATCCTGTTTAATTCATCTTCAGTAAAGCTGGTATTTTCAAGGCACTTTAATGAATCAGCAAGTTGTTCAGGTCTGCTTGCACCTACCAATACAGAAGTAATTCTTGGGTCGCGCAAAATCCACGACAATGCCATATGAGCCAGCTTCTGCCCTCTTTCCTGAGCTATCGCATTCAGCTTATTCAGCTGATTTAGTTTCTCCTCAGTAATTTGATCACGCTGTAAAAATCCATGAGATTTTGCAGCTCTTGAATCTTCAGGGATGCCTTTTAAATATTTATCAGTAAGCAACCCTTGCGCCAGTGGCGAAAATGGAATACAGCCTACCCCTTCGTTACCTAAAAGATCTAACAAACCATCTTCTATCCAACGCTCATACATAGAGTATTTAGGCTGATGAATAATACATGGAGTACCCAATTCTTTTAAAATTTGAATAGCACGCGCAGCCTCTTCCGGCTTGTAATTAGATATACCTACATATAATGCCTTACCCTGACGAACAATAAGATCTAACGCTGCCATGGTTTCTTCTAGCGGAGTTTCAGGATCCGGACGATGATGATAAAAAATATCAACATAATCTAATCCCATTCTTTTTAAGCTCTGATCTAAACTCGATACCAGATACTTTTTAGAGCCCCAATCGCCATAAGGACCATCCCACATGGTATAGCCGGCCTTACTCGAAATAATCATTTCATCTCTGTAACCGGCAAAATCTCTCTTTAATAATTTACCAAAATTCTCTTCGGCTGAACCTGGAGGCGGGCCGTAGTTATTGGCAAGATCAAAGTGAGTGATACCATTATCAAAAGCTAGTTTTAATATGTTACTGCAATTTTCTAATTGATCAACATGACCAAAGTTATGCCATAGGCCTAATGAAATTGCTGGAAGCTTTAAACCACTGTTACCACAGCGGCGGTATTGCATTTGAGTATATCGGCTGGAATTGGGTGTGTATGGCATATAATAGATAAAATATTCAGTAGCGGCAAAAACCGCTACTGATATTTAAATAAATTAGTACTTATTTAGCGTTTTTTTTCTCTGTAATTTCAGTACGGATTTCCTGAGCAAGAACTTTTAAATCTTGCATAGCTTTACGTACTCTTGTACCAGCTGCATTGTTACCAGAGTTATAAAATTTCTCAGCATCAGCCTCAACAGAAGCTAACAATTCTTTAACTTTTGAAAATTTTTCCATGTTTCGTTTTTTTAATTTATAAGCCAAATATATATTATTTTGGAAATAAACGCGCATAACTTCACTTCTATTGCACTTTTTGTACCCGGCCTTCTTTTTTTTAAAACCTTTTATAAGCTTACAGGTTATTTTTTAAGGGAGCTTACACAAATGATTATGCTATGACCAAACTTATACATGTTGTTGAGGATGACGAAGATATCCGTTTTATAGTTGAATACCTATTGACAGAAGCAGGTTATGAGGTTACTACTTCGGGCAGTGCAAAAGATTTTTTTGAAAAAATAGCCATTCAGCTACCTGAATTGATACTTTTAGATGTAATGTTGCCCGATGGCAATGGTATAAATATTTGCAGAACTCTAAAATCAGATACAAGAACCGGGCATATTTCTATCATAATTATGTCGTCCCATGCTGCCGAAAGAGCGGTTTTAGAAGAAGCCTGTGCCGATGGTTTTATCAGTAAACCTTTTGATCTGGACCACATGCTCAGCTTCGTTAAACAGGTTTTAAACAACCGTGATGAATAGCAGCAAAAACAAACTGGAAAAAATTCCATAAATAATAGAAAAAATTCCTATATTTGTTTTGTATTAGATAAAAGCATTATGGCAACTACTCCAAAACCATATAAAACAAAATCAAAAGTACCTGTTGTTTCAGAGAGCGCGGTTATTGCGTCTTATCAGTCGCTGTATGGCAATCCAATAAGCGTACTTACCAATTCTAAAAACGGATTATCGGCAAAAGCCGCTCTTGATTTTCTTAATCTTTCAGGTTTTACCAAAGAAGAATTTCAGGATACTTTTAAAACTAATGTAAAAACTATACAAAACTACGTTTCAAACTCATCAAAATTAGATGCTGCTTTAAGTGAAAAGCTTTTAAAATCGTTTTCTCTTTTTGATAAAGGCATTGAAATTTTTGGGTCTGCCAAGCTTTTTCATCAGTGGCTAAACACTCCTTCGTACGGCCTTGGCAACCAAACCCCTTTTGATCTTATGGATACCATTACCGGCATTACCCTAATTGAAGAAGAACTGATAAGAATTGAATACGGTGATTTAGCTTAATTATGCACGTATTTCGAATTGCATTAGCTAAATATGCATCTAAATTATTTGCTTCGGGCAGAGCCGCCCGCTGGAATCCTAATGATGTAGAAGTAATATACAGCGCAGGCTCCCGCTCACTTGCCTGCCTGGAAAATGTTGTCCACAGAAATCAGATAGGGCTAAACCAATCGTTTCAGGTAATGACTATAGAAATTCCAGACGACATAAGAATTATAACCGTAGATATTAAAAAACTACCTGCTAACTGGATTGAATACCACAACATCCCTTTAACTCAAAAAATTGGAGAAGACTGGATCAGCGAATGCAAATCCGCCATTTTAAAAGTCCCCTCTTCTATCATCATAGCAGAATACAATTACCTGATAAACCCCAATCATCAGGATTTTAAATCAATAAAATTATTAAAATCGGAACCTTTTGTTTTTGACAGAAGAATAAAAAGCTAATAACTGATGCTAAGCTGTCTTTATGGTTACAGTAAATTGCCTGTCAATTAGTAAAGCCTTGATAGGGCGTTGATTAGGCTTTAGCCCTACCAAGGCCCTACGAAAGCCCTACTAACGCTCTGCCAATGCCCCGGCACCCGAAAGTGTCTGTCTTACCCTATTGCATCAAAGTAGTAAGTAAATTCAGGATCATTTTTTAATGTAAAAACCGATTTTCTTTTGAAATGAGGAAAAAGGTGTCGACATTAGCGATTCATGAATTACAAAAAGAACATACAAAAAGCTATTATTGATGCCTACAACAGGCACCAATTGCATGCGTATGCGCTTTTTAAGAGGTTTTTTAGAGAAAACTATCCTTTCGGTTTTAGTTTTCAAACCACAAGCAAGGACTTTATTAATTAAGCCCCGTATCATTTCGATTTTCTTTTTTCGATGCGGGGGTTAAAAGCACCTGTTACAAATCTGCTTTTTCTCATTTTTCAATTTTAATGCCTTTTCAGCAGCAGCCTGAATTGCGTATTTAACTTTTTGAAAAAAAAACAACAAATATTAATTCACAACACATTTAAGATCATGGAAACTAAATCATTATCATTATCAAAAAGCGACTTTAAATTACTAAAAGAACATTTAGAAAAATCAAATATGAGTGCTTACAACAAAGAAAAGCTAAGCAACGAATTAAAAGAAGCCACTATATATTCAGAAGAAGAACTTCCTTCGGATGTAGTTTGTTTAAAATCTGAAGCTCGTATAGCAAACACTAAAACTGGTCAGGAATTTACCTTTAAACTTGTAATGCCAGAAGAGGCTAACATTAAAGTTCAAAAAGTATCTGTATTTGCACCAATAGGAATTGCATTATTCGGTTACAGAACAAATGACATTATAACCTGGGAAATGCCCGACGGCTTACAGGAATTTAAAATACTATCAGTAAACAGGATGTAGTTAACTACCCTCTGCCTGCCATTGTTATCATCCTATGAGCCAGATCTTTTCCAAGAAACCTGTCTATAATACCATGAACAACATATAGTATTGGGGTCATTAAAATAGCTACTACAAACTTATAGGTGTAATTTACAAGACCTATGGCTGCAACCATTTGCCAGCTCCAGTGGTACTGAGGATTAAGGTAAAAGGCAATAAAGATAACTACAAAACTATCAATACATTGCGACACTAATGTTGAACCGGTGGCACGTAACCACAAGGCTTTGTCGCCGGTAATTTTCTTAATTTTATGAAAAATAAGCACATCAGCAATCTGCCCTACAAGAAAAGCAACTATAGACCCTACTATGATCCACATACCTTGCCCAAATATACCGGCAAAGGCATTGTTCATATTTAAGGGCTGGCCGTTAATGTTTTGGGTAACCCAAAAATCGGATGGTTGCAGATGCATAGCCCCACCCACAACAATAAACGCATATGCTATTAAAATGGCTGTTAAAATTGACAAATAACGAACTTGCTTTACCCCGAAATACTCATTAATAATATCTGTCATGATAAATATAATGGGCCAGGTTAGAACTCCTGCCGACATATTATACGAAAGATTGGGTACGCCCAGTAAATTAATATTAAACTTTTCGATACCAAGTGTACCTTCTACTGTAAATATCTTTACCCCAATAAACTCTGAGAGTATGGCATTTGCCACAAAGAAGCTTCCTAAAATAAGCAGTAACCTGCTCTCTTTTGTTTTAAAAGTCATAGCAGGTTGAAATTATTAAATAATTCTGATATAACGGGATAAATATTATTTCTATTTTCGCTTAAACATGATCTCAATACATTCCAAATTACCAACAGTTGGCACCACTATTTTTACAGTGATGTCTAAACTAGCTGAAGAACACAATGCTATAAATCTATCGCAAGGATTTCCCGATTACGAATGCGACCCTAAACTGATAGATTTTGTAACTGATGCAATGAAGAAGGGCTTTAATCAATATGCACCAATGCCCGGATTACAATCTCTAAGGGAACTTATCGCAGAAAAAGCAAACACGCTTTATAATGCTGATTATAACCCGGATACTGAGGTTACTGTTACCGCTGGTGGTACACAGGCCATTTTTACAGCATTATCTTCGTGCATTACCGCTGGCGATGAAGTGATTATTTTTGAACCGGCTTATGACTCTTATGCTCCTGCAATTAAATTATTGGGCGGACTGGTAAAACCTTACGAGATGGCACCGCCTGATTATGATATTGATTGGGAAATGGTAAAGAAACTCTTTACTGCTAATACAAAAATGATCATTTTAAATAGTCCTCAAAACCCTACGGGTAGCATTTTAAAAGAAAAGGACATTAAAGCACTCATTAAATTAACAAAGAATACTGATATACTTATTTTAAGTGATGAGGTATATGAGCATATCATATTTGATGGCAAAAAACATCATAGTATTGCACTGTATCCTGAACTAAGAGACAGAAGTTTTATTGTGGCGTCTTTTGGTAAATTACTGCATACAACCGGCTGGAAATTAGGCTACTGCCTTGCTCCTGCAAATTTAACAAAGGAATTTAGAAAAGTACACCAATTCAATGTTTTTAGTGTAAATACGCCTATGCAGGTTGGTGTTGCAAATTACCTTAAAGCCCCTGAAACATACATAGGCTTATCTGATTTTTTCCAGGAAAAGCGGGATTTCTTCCGTTCATTACTTGGAGAAACTAAATTTAAATTATTACCTTGTCATGGCTCTTATTTTCAATGTGTTAGCTATGCGCACTTGAATGACGAAAAAGATACGGATATGGCACAACAGCTTGTGAGGGAAAATGGAGTAGCAAGCATACCAGTTTCAGCCTTCTATGTTAAAAAAACAGATCATAAGGTATTACGTTTTTGTTTTGCTAAAAAACACGAAACATTGGAAAAAGCCGTTGAAGGACTAATGAAATTATAATTTACATCCCTTTAAATTAGAATAATGGATCAACCAAATTACCTGAACATTAGCAATCTCAAAATTACAATTTATCAGGCATATCTATTTTGGGAAAACATAGATAAAAACTTGCAGAATCTTGCCCTCCGGTTATCAATGGGGATAAAAGAAAAAACTGATCTGATCATACTTCCCGAGATGTTTAATACAGGTTTTAGCATGAATGCTCCTGCGCTTGCCGAAGAGATGAACGGAAAAACAATGCAGTGGATGGCCCAAACTGCCGAAAAATATGAATGTGTTGTAACAGGAAGTTTAATTATAAAAGAAAATAATAAATATTATAACCGTTTAATATGGATGCTGCCAGATGGTACTTTTAGCCATTACGATAAGCGCCACCTTTTTGGCTTAGGCGATGAAGATGAAAATTATACAGCTGGGAGCGACAAGGTAATTGTTGATCTGAAAGGCTGGAAAATACGTTTGGCAATTTGCTATGATCTTCGTTTCCCTGTATGGTTGCGCAACCAGAATGCCGAATATGATATATTATTATTAATTGCCAGCTGGCCTGATAAAAGATCGAGCCATTGGAATGCACTTATTCCTGCCCGTGCCATTGAAAACCAAAGTTATGTGATTGGCGCAAACAGGGTTGGACATGATGGAAAAGAAGTTTACCACAGCGGCCACTCGCAATGTATTGACCCGATGGGAAAAACTGTTTATTACAAACCCGAAGATGAAGACTTATATACCTTTAGTATAGGTTACGAAGAATTGGTTAAAACCCGCCGTAGCTTTCCTTTTTTAAGGGATGCTGATAATTTTAAAATTATTTAGTTACTTTAACCCTACAATGTTTAATCGTAGAAAATTCATAAAAACAACTGCAATATCGGCCTCCCTTCTTGCGGTAAATAAAAGTAGTATAGCTGAAATAGTTCCGGCTAAATCGGCCTCGGTTGATGTTAAACCTATCGTAATCTCTACCTGGGATTTTGGAATTGCAGCCAATCAGGCAGCATGGAAAGTTCTATCATCCGGTGGCAGGGCTTTAGATGCAGTTGAACAGGGTGTGCATGTACCCGAAGCTGATCCAAAAAATCAATCAGTAGGTTATGGTGGCTTGCCCGACAGAGACGGACACGTTACTCTTGATGCCTGTATTATGGACGAAATGGGTAACTGTGGTTCTGTAGCTGGTTTGGAGCATATTATGCACCCTATATCTGTTGCAAGGTTGGTTATGGAAAAAACCCCGCATGTAATGCTGGTTGGCGATGGTGCCCTTCAATTTGCTTTAGAAAACGGTTTTAAAAAAGAAAACCTACTTACCAAAGAAAGTGAGAAGGCTTGGAAAGAATGGCTTAAAACGGCAAAATATGCTCCGGTAATGAACATAGAGAACAAGCTTTATAAAAAAGCTGCTCCAACTAAATTACCCGGAAATCAGTACAATCACGATACTATAGGTATGCTTGCTATTGATGCAAAAGGAAATATTTCTGGCGCTTGCACAACCAGTGGAATGGCTTATAAACTGCATGGACGTGTAGGCGACAGCCCTATAATTGGTGCTGGTTTATATGTAGACAATGAAATTGGTGGTGCTACTTCTACCGGAGTTGGCGAAGAAGTGATCCGTAATGTTGGAAGTTTTCTTGTTGTAGAGCTAATGCGACAGGGCTATTCACCAGAAGATGCCTGCAAAGAAGCGGTAATGAGAATCATTAAAAAGAAACCTGAAACTGCAAAAAATATACAGGTAGGCTTCCTTGCCATCAATAAAAAAGGAGAATATGGTGCTTATGCAATTCAGCAGGGCTTTAGTTATGCCGTTTGTACTGAGCAGAAAAACGACCTTTTAATTCCTGGAAAAAGTTATTATTAGCATATGGTAAATATGGAGGTTTGCGCCAATTCTGTAAGATCTGCTCTTGCAGCTCAGGAAGGTGGTGCAATTAGGGTTGAGTTATGCGATAATTTACCTGAAGGTGGTACAACACCAAGTTATTCAACAATCGCTTTGGCAAAAAAGATGTTGTCAATAAAGGTATATCCTATTATACGGCCACGTGGCGGTGATTTTTTATACTCTGATTTGGAGTTTAATTTAATGAAAGATGATATAAAAATCTGTAAATCATTAAACTGCGACGGTGTTGTTATTGGCATTTTAAAGGCAGATGGAAGTGTGGATAAGGAAAGATGTGCTGAGCTTATTGCTGAAGCTAAACCTATGCCTGTAACATTTCACAGAGCGTTTGATATGAGTAATGACATGGAAAAGGCTTTAGAGGATATTATTGAACTTGGATGTGAGCGAATTCTTACTTCTGGCGGTGAAGCCTCGGCAATTAAGGGAGCAGATATGCTTGCCAGATTAATTAAACAGGCTGATGGAAGAATCATTATTATGCCAGGTGCAGGGGTTTCGGCAGCAAATATTGCCGATATTATTAAACTAACAGGTGCCAAAGAATTTCATGCTTCTGCAAGGCATGCAGTAAAGAGTGAAATGCAGTTTAGAAACCCAAGATTGAGCATGGGAAGTGTGGCTGATGAATTTAGTTACGATCTTACTGATAGTGAGACAGTAAAAAATTTAATCTCGCTAGCTAACAAACCTGCATAATAATCCGCTCAAAATCTTATCTTTGCGCCACTGATGAAGCATATACGTAATTTTTGCATAATTGCACATATTGACCACGGGAAAAGCACCTTGGCTGACCGTTTATTGGAGTACACCGCGACGATTACTCAACGTGAATCGCAGGCCCAGTTATTGGATAACATGGACCTTGAGCGTGAGCGAGGCATAACTATTAAAAGTCATGCCATACAAATGAATTATAAGGTTGGTGATATTGAATATAATTTTAACCTGATTGATACGCCCGGACACGTGGATTTTTCTTACGAAGTTTCGCGTTCTATAGCAGCTTGCGAAGGCGCACTGCTTATTGTTGATGCATCTCAGGGAATTCAGGCACAAACCATTTCAAATCTATACTTAGCTTTAGAGCACGATCTTGAAATTATCCCGATCCTAAATAAGATGGACTTACCAGGTGCAATGCCTGAGGAAGTAAAAGACCAGATTATTGATTTGATTGGTTGCAAGCGTGAAGAGATTATCCCTGCATCAGGAAAAACTGGTATGGGTATCCCTGATATCATTCAGGCGATTGTAGACCGTGTTCCTGCCCCTGTTGGCGACCCTGAAGCACCTTTACAGGCATTGATTTTTGACTCGGTTTTTAATCCGTTCAGAGGAATTATTGCTTATTACAAAGTAGTAAACGGTGAAATTAAAAAAGGTGATAAAGTTAAATTCATTAACACAGGTAAACAATATATAGCAGACGAAGTTGGTATCCTGAAACTGGATATGGCCCCGCGTAATGTAGTTAAAACCGGTGACGTTGGTTATATTATTTCAGGGATTAAAGAGGCCCGTGAAGTAAAAGTTGGTGATACAATTACTACTGTAGACAGACCATCTTTAGAATCTATTCAAGGCTTTGAAGAGGTTAAACCAATGGTTTTTGCTGGAATCTATCCTGTTGATACTGATGAGTTTGAAGAATTACGTGAGGCTATGCACAAATTGCAGCTTAATGATGCATCTATTGTGTTTGAGCCGGAAAGTTCTGCAGCTTTAGGTTTTGGTTTCCGTTGTGGTTTCTTAGGAATGCTACACATGGAAATTATACAGGAGCGTTTAGAGCGTGAATTTGGAATGACAGTTATTACAACTGTTCCCAACGTATCGTATATTGCTTATACTACAAAAGGCGAGGAAGTTATTGTAAATAACCCTTCGGACTTACCAGATCCAAGCAAATTGGATTCTGTTGAAGAGCCTTTTATTAAAGCGAACATTATTACCAAGGCTGAATTTGTTGGCCCTGTAATGTCACTTTGTATTCAGAAAAGAGGGACTATTGTAAATCAATCTTACCTGACTTCTGATCGTGTAGAGCTTGTTTTTGAAATGCCTATGGGAGAAATTGTTTTTGACTTTTATGATAAGCTAAAAACGATTTCAAAAGGCTATGCTTCGTTTGACTACCATCAGGTTGGTTATCGCAAATCGGACTTAGTGAGACTAGATATGTTGCTTAATGAAGAACCGGTTGATGCGTTATCGTCATTGATTCACCGCAGTAATGCATACGATTTTGGAAAGAAAATCTGTGAAAAACTTAGAGAATTAATTCCACGTCAACAATTTGAAATTAAGATACAGGCATCTATTGGAGCAAAAGTTATCGCCCGCGAAACGCTAAGCGCTTTACGTAAAGATGTTACTGCTAAGTGTTACGGTGGTGATATTTCCCGCAAACGTAAGCTATTGGAAAAACAGAAACAAGGTAAAAAACGTATGCGCCAGGTAGGAAACGTGGAAATTCCGCAAACTGCATTTATGGCGGTATTGAAATTAGATTAACTTTTGAACTAGTATTTAGTAGTTAGTACTAAATAACAACTCCTATAAAAACCAGAATGAAATTACTAGACGGAAAATTTGTATCAGAGAAAATTAAACAGGAAATAGCAGTTGAAGCTGCAGATTTTTTAGCAACCAGCGGCAGAAAGCCTCATTTGGTGGCTATTCTTGTTGGTAATGATGGTGGCAGTGAAACTTATGTTGCCAGCAAAATGAAAAACTGCGAAAAAGTTGGCTTTAAGTCTTCTCTGATCAGATACGACGTTAATGTTACTGAGGAGGAATTACTTCAAAAAGTTAAAGAAATTAATCAGGATGCTGGTGTAGATGGTTTGATTGTTCAACTTCCATTACCTAAGCATATTGATCCGGAAAAAGTAACTGAGGCTATTGATCATCGTAAGGATGTAGATGGTTTTCATCCAATCAATTTAGGACGCATGATGCGTAATTTACCATGCTTTATTCCTGCTACGCCATATGGTATTATGCTAATGCTGCAATCTTATCAAATAGATACAGTTGGTAAACATTGTGTAGTTGTAGGCAGAAGCAATATTGTAGGCAGCCCTATGAGTATACTTATGGCCCGCAATGCGAATCCTGGTAACTGTACTGTAAGTCTTACCCATAGCAGAACTACAAACCTAAAGGAAATGTGTTTACAAGGGGATATTATTATTGCCGCAATTGGCAAGAAAAACTTCATCACTGCCGATATGGTTAAGCCTGGTGCTATAGTTATTGATGTGGGTATGAACAGAGAAACTTCAACTACTACCAAATCGGGATACAAACTTTACGGAGATGTAGATTTTGATAACGTTGCTCCTATATCTTCATGGATAACACCTGTTCCTGGTGGTGTTGGCTTAATGACCATTGTTGGCTTGCTAAAAAACACACTAGCCTCGGCGAAAAAAGAAATTTATGGTTAAATGATAACAGCCTTTATTAAGGCTGTTATTATCCAAAAAGCTTTTTAATCCAGCTTTCTTTAAAGCCTACATATATCCCATCTGATCTTGTTTCTAATGGGTAAATATCAATGTAATCGCCCTGCCCTTCTGCTCCTCTTCCGTTTTCAAGATTATACTCCCAGCGATGAATAGGGCAAATTAGATTGCCATTTTTACACCATCCGCCACTTAAAATACCTCCGGCATGCGGACAGGTGTTTTGTACTACAAAAAGTTTTTGCTGATGCTTTATCAGACAGAGCTTTTTACCATCAACGTTAATTTGCTTTACAAATTCTTCGTCGGGTATTTCTGTCTCTATTTTATGCCACTTCAAAATCGGAACTCTAATTAAATTTTAAACAACTATTTTAAAATCAATGACTAAAAGATTGTCTTTTCTTCACAAATAGGTCATTTATGTTGCTCAATATACATATAATCTAATTTCCCTCGGATATTTATTTAACTTTGCAACCTTATATATGGCACATCAAATACCAGCAGACGGCACACTACTTCCTTTAATGGAAGAATTTTATACCATACAGGGAGAAGGATTTAATACTGGTAAAGCAGCTTATTTTATTCGTTTAGGAGGTTGTGATGTTGGTTGCCACTGGTGCGATGTAAAAGAGAGCTGGGATGCCGAATTACACCCGCTTACGCTAGCTGATGATATTGTTACTAAAGCAGATACTTTTCCTGGTAAGGCAGTGGTTATTACCGGTGGCGAGCCTTTGATTTACAATCTGGATTACCTTACTCAAAAGCTTCGTGAAAGAAAAATATTAACCTTTATTGAAACTTCTGGTGCATACCCCCTGTCGGGCGAATGGGATTGGATTTGCTTATCGCCAAAGAAATTTAAGGCTCCAAGACCTGACATTACACCTTTTGCAAATGAACTAAAGGTAATTGTATTTAATAAAAGTGATTTTGAATGGGCAGAGAAATATGCTGAGACAGTTTCTGAAAATTGTAAGCTTTATCTGCAGCCAGAATGGTCGAAATCAAAAGAGATTACTCCCATGATCATTGATTATGTAATGGCCAACCCAAAATGGGAAATTTCTTTACAGACACATAAATTTTTAAATATCCCATAGGTTTTCTATCTAATTCGCTATATTTAATACTTTCGATAATATAGCGTCAATGAAGAAAACATTGTTCCTATTCTTCTTATTCATTGTTGCTTTGCATACTGGTGCTCAAACCACCAATATTAAGAAAGCGCAAACCAATTTTGATAAAGCTCAGAACTATTTAAAGCAGGACAATTATGATCTTGCTGTTACCGCTTTATTGGATGCTGTAAAGGAGGATCCTTCCTTTCAATTTGCTTTTATACAGCTTGGGGACATTAATCGCAGAACAAAGAATTTTGAGGCAGCTAAAGCTGCATATGTAAGTGCATTAAATATTGGCGCAAGCAATGATGATCCACGCCTGTTTTATGGTTTAGCTGAATCTGAATTAAATACCGGTGACTACCCTAATGCATTAATTCACATTCAACTTTTTATTAAAAACTATAAAGGAACTGATAAAGAGTTCATCAACAAAGCTAATAAATACCTTAAAGATTGTGAATTTTCTATTTCAGCAATAAAATCACCTCAGAAATATGAACCGGTTAACCTTGGTAAAGAGATAAATTCCAGTTATAGAGACTACTTCCCTTCTATTACTGCAGATGGAGAGAAGTTAATTTTTAGCAGAAATATAGATGGAAATGAGGATTTTTATATTTCTAATAAAGTTAATAATGAGTGGAATACACCCACTCCTTTAAGTGATAAAATTAATACTGCAAAATTTAATGAAGGGGCGCAGTCTATCTCGCCTGACGGATCCTATTTATTTTTTACAGGCTGTAACAGACCCGATGGTTTAGGCAGGTGTGATATTTATGTGAGCCATAAAGAAGGCAACACCTGGGGCGACCCCTTTAATCTTGGATCACCTTTAAACTCACCTTTTTGGGATTCACAACCTGCAATTAGTCCTGATGGCACCACATTGTATTTTGTAAGCAACAGGCCCGGAGGCTTGGGGGGATACGACATCTGGAAAAGCACCTTAAAAGATGATGGTTACTGGGATGTTCCGAAAAATCTTGGCCCTGAAATTAATACAGCCTATGACGAACATACTCCATTTATTCATCCTGATGGTAAAACACTCTACTTTTCGTCGGACGGTTGGCCCGGATTAGGAAATAAGGATATATTTTTGAGCAGACTAGAGGACTCAGGCCATTGGGGAAAGCCAGAAAATATGGGCTATCCTATTAATACATTTAATGAAGAAACCGGCTTAATTGTAACTCCTGACGGCACAGAAGGCCTATTTTCTTCTAATTTAAAAGGGGGATTTGGCGATATGGACATTTATAGGTTTAAAATGCCTGAAAATAAAAAACCACTTCCCATTACTTACGTAAAAGGTATTGTTAAAGATAAAGAAACAGGTGCATTTATAGAGGCAAGAGTGCAGGTTGTAAATCTGAAAAATAAGAAAACTGAATATAATGACTATACTTCTAAAGAAACCGGTGATTTCCTTGCTGTAATGCCAATTGGAGGAAATTATGCCTTTAATGCCAGCGCTGATGGCTATCTATTTTATTCTGAAAATTATGAGTTGAATAACTCTTATACCAACAAACCCTTTTTATTGGAGATTTTATTGGAAAAACTTAAAGTGGGCACCAATGTAATACTCAAAAACATATTCTTTAATACTAACCAATACAACTTGTTACCTGCATCGGTTACCGAATTAAATACCCTTGCTGATCTTTTAAGGAATAATGCAAATATTAGAATTGAAATACAGGGCCATACTGATAATGTTGGGAACGTAAAGGATAATGAAAAGCTATCTATGCAGCGTGCCAAAGCTGTTTATGATTATCTTTTAGAAAATAAAATAGCCGCCGATCGCTTGACTTACAAAGGATATGGCGAAACAAAGCCAATTGCTTTAAATAATACTGAAGAAAATAGAAAGTTGAACAGGAGAACTTCTTTTGTTATAAACAAGCTCTAATCAATAGAAAAAAGCGGTTAAATAACCGCTTTTCTTAATCTTATTAGTTTAACCAAAAGATCCTCAAGCAAATCTAGATGCAGCATATTGGCTCCATCTGATTTTGCATTTGCGGGATCAGGATGCGTTTCAATAAATAAACCATCAGCTCCAACAGCAATTGCAGCTTTAGCAATTGTTTCTATTAATGCAGGTTTACCTCCAGTTACACCAGTGCTTTGATTTGGCTGTTGTAAAGAATGTGTACAATCCATAACTACAGGTACACCAAAAGATTGCATTTCTGGCAATCCACGATAATCTACAATAAGATCCTGATATCCAAAAGTATTACCTCTATCGGTAAGGATAACCTTGTTATTTCCGGCCTCTACAATTTTTTCTACAGCGAATTTCATTGATCCCGCAGATAAAAATTGTCCTTTTTTAACATTAACAACCTTATTGGTTTGAGCCGCAGCAATTAGCAAATCAGTTTGTCGGCATAAAAAAGCAGGAATCTGCAAGACATCAACATAAGCAGCAGCCATTGCAGCCTCTTCGCTTTCATGAATATCTGTAACCGTTGGCACGCCAAAGGTTTTACTTACTTTCTCTAAAATTTTAAGCGCTTTCTCGTCGCCAATTCCGGTAAAAGAACTGCCTTTAGAGCGGTTAGCTTTACGGTAAGAACCCTTAAAAATATATGGTATTTGTAGTTTATCTGTTATAGTGACTATTTTTTCGGCTATGCGTAAGGCTATTTCTTCACCTTCAATAGCACAAGGGCCAGCCATTAAAAAGAAATTACCTGATTCTTGATTTTTGAAATTATCTAAAGGGAAATTGATCATTGTTGTTTTTTATTGTTAGTTACCAAGTTCTGACATGAACTTAATACGCATAAGCTGTATTTCTTCACGAGAATAATCTGATTCTCCTAATTCTTTTAATGCATCGTCAATTGAGTCGTTTTCTGCTGATTGAAAATAATCAAATACCTCATCCTGGCGATCTTCGTCTATTACTTCGTCAACAAAATAGCTAAGATTTAGTTTAGTACCTGAGTTTACAATTGCTTCTACTTCTTTCAGGATATCATCGTATGTGATACCTTTTGATTTTGCAATATCTTCTAATCCAATTTTTCTATCTATATTTTGAATTATAGATACTTTAAGCTGGGATTTATTGGCCTGAGTTTTAATTATAAGGTCAATAGGACGCTCAACATCATTATCCTCTACATATTTTTTGATAAGTTCAAGGAAAGAGCTCCCGAATTTAAGTGCTTTTCCATGCCCAACTCCAGAAATTTGCTTCAATTCGTCCATTGTAATTGGGTAATGAGTACACATCTCTTCTAAAGATGGGTCCTGAAACACTACAAAAGGAGGTACATTTTTTTGTTTAGCTATTTTCTTTCTTAGATCTTTCAGTAATTGTAGTAACTGGGCATCCACTGCTCCGGTACCATGCTTCACATCATCCTCGTCATCGTCAGCAGCATTTTCTATTGGTTCATTCAGAACAAATTTAAGAGCATATGGATTTTCAATAAAGCTTAATCCGCTATTGGTTAACCTAAGCAGGCCATAATTATCTATATCCTTTGATAAGAAATTATTCAACACAGCCTGTCGGATAAGTGATTTCCAATGATTTTCACCTTCAACAACTCCTAAACCAAATTCTGGAAGTTTACTATGCTCATAAGCAATTGTTTGAGCAGTTTCATTTCCCAAAATAACGCTTAGTATATGGGCGTCATCAAACTTCTCTCCTATTTTCTTAATTAACTTTAACAGAACAAGCAGAGATTCTTCTGCTTCAAATAGTTTTTTAGGCTTCTTACAATTATCGCACATGCAATTACAACCGGTCTCATTAAAGTTTTCGCCAAAGTAATGAAGAATCTGTTTTCTTCGGCATACCCCTGATTCGGCATAATCAATAACTTCCTTTAATATCTGGGTACCTATTTCACGTTCAGATACAGGCTTATCTTTCATAAACTTTGCAAGCTTATCTACATCCTTCTGAGCGTAGAAAGCAATACAAACACCCTCTCCGCCATCGCGGCCAGCCCTTCCAGTTTCCTGATAGTACCCTTCCATACTTTTAGGAATATCGTGGTGGATAACAAAACGAACATCGGGTTTATCTATTCCCATACCAAAAGCTATAGTTGCTACAATAACCTCTACGTCTTCCATAAGGAATTTATCCTGAGTTTCGGCCCTAACCTTAGGTTCAAGACCAGCATGATAAGGTAATGCCTTAATACCATTAAGATTTAAGGTTTCGGCAACTTCTTCTACCTTTTTGCGGCTCAGACAATAAATGATACCTGATTTTCCGGTATTGTATTTTATATACCTGATAATCTCCTTAATAACATCTCTTTTAGGTCTGATTTCATAAAACAAATTAGGTCTGTTAAATGATGACTTAAATAAGGTAGCATCAGACATTTGCAGGTTCTTTATAATATCTTGCTGAACCTTAGGAGTTGCGGTTGCTGTTAATGCTATAATTGGAATTTCTTCGCCCAGACCTTGTATAACCTGCCTGATTTTCCTGTACTCTGGTCTAAAATCATGTCCCCACTCCGATATACAGTGAGCTTCATCAACCGCCACAAAAGAAATCTTAATTAATTTTAAGAAATCAATATTATCTTGCTTAGAAAGTGATTCGGGGGCAACGTATAACAATTTTGTTTGTCCATTAAGCAGATCACTTTTAACTTGGGTAATTTCGGTTTTATTTAAAGAAGAATTTAGAAAGTGTGCAATACTATCACTCCCTCCAAATGCCCTTAACTGATCAACCTGATTTTTCATCAATGCAATTAATGGCGATATTACTATGGCAGTTCCTTCTTCCATTAAAGCAGGCAACTGGTAGCAAATGGACTTCCCCCCACCTGTAGGCATTATAACAAACGTATTTCTTTTTTCAAGAATATTGGTGATGATAGACTCCTGATCACCTTTAAAATTATCAAAACCAAAAAAGGTTTGTAAGTTGTCAAACAACGACTTTTTCACATCCATTTCGTGTATAAAATATTCAGTGCTATTTTTACTTCAAAATAACATAATTTTGCACAAATTCAAAGCATCAATATACTAAATAATTCTGTTTGAAAAGTAAAAAATCTATTATCGAGGACGCTGTTAGCACTTTACAGTTAGAAGCTCAGGCTATTTTAGGCTTAATTGAAAACATAAATGATGATTTTGTTAAGATTATTGACCTGATTATTGCAAGTGAGGGGCGGGTAATTGTTACTGGAATTGGAAAGAGCGCCATTATTGCTCAAAAAATTGTAGCAACTTTTAACTCAACCGGTACTCCGGCAATCTTTATGCATGCTGCAGATGCTGTACACGGAGACCTTGGAATGATCCAAAAAAATGATGTTGTTATCTGCATTTCTAAAAGTGGTAATACTCCAGAAATTAAGGTATTAACGCCACTCCTTAAGCAGGCTGGTAATGTTATGATTGGGATGGTTGGCCAGTCGAATTCTGATTTAGCATTGCAGGCCGATTTTATTTTAAATACATCAGTTACAAAAGAAGCATGCCCGCATAACCTGGCACCTACTACCAGTACCACTGCCCAGTTAGCTATGGGAGATGCTTTAGCTATTGCATTGTTAAATGCACGTAATTTTAATGAAGAGGATTTTGCACGCTACCACCCAGGTGGAGCCCTTGGTAAAAAGTTATACTTAAAAGCCGGAGATATTGCGCTAAAGAACGAAAAACCAAGTATTCATCCTTCGGCATCAGTTAAAGATGTTATAATAGAAATTAGTCAAAACCGTTTGGGTGCTGTTGTTGTTATTGAAGGCAATGTGATTTTGGGGATAATTACTGATGGTGATATTCGTAGAATGTTGGAAAAACATTCTAATTTAGCCGACATTAAAGCTAGTGACTTAATGAACCCAAATCCGAAAAAAGTAGACAGAGAGGTTTTAGCAATGAATGCTTTGGATATGATAAAAGATAATAACATTACCCAGTTACTGGTTACAGATAATGGAACCTATTTTGGCATGATACATTTTCACGACCTTTTACAGGAAGGTATAATTTAACGAGACGCTAATATCAGATATGAATAATAACAATTATGCCTTAATAATGGCTGGTGGGGTTGGAAGCCGTTTTTGGCCCGTTAGCAGAACAGAATACCCTAAGCAATTTATTGATTTTTTTGGTGTTGGAAAAACACTTATACAAAGCACCTACGATCGTTTTTTAAAGATCTGCCCGCCAGAGAATATATTTGTAGTAACTAACGAGATATATACACATATCGTTAAAGAACAACTGCCAGATTTAAATGAAAATCAAATACTGGCAGAACCTATAATGAGAAATACAGCGCCTTGTGTTTCTTATGGATCAATGAAAATTGCTCAGATTAATCCAAATGCAACAATAGTAGTAGCACCTTCTGATCATACAATTACTAATCAGGATGCTTTTATTGCGGCTATTGAACAATCATTAAATGCAGCAGCGGAAAATGATTGCCTGATTACCCTAGGCATAAAACCTAGCAGACCTGATACCGGCTACGGCTATATTCAATATACATCTGGTACTTTAAAAACGGACGAACAGATTCATAAAGTGAAAATCTTTACTGAAAAGCCAAATTTAGATCTGGCAAAATCCTTTATTCAAAGTGGCGACTTTTTATGGAATGCCGGGATTTTTATATGGTCTGCAAAATCAATTAACAATGCTTTTTCTAAACATTTACCGGATATGTACGAGATATTTCATCAGGGAAATGATTTATATAATACACCAAGTGAAATTGAATTTATAGGAAATGCGTATTTACAATGCACCAACATTTCTATTGATTTCGGGATTATGGAAAAAGCAGACAATGTTTATGTGCTTCCTGCAGATTTTGGTTGGTCTGACCTTGGAACGTGGGCTTCTATATATGATATTGCCGAACATGATTATGTTGGTAATGCGGTAATCCCTTCAGAAAAAGTGATGATGTTTAACTCATCTAACTGCATGGTAAATGTACCAAATAATAAACTTGTGATTTTACAGGATCTGCATGACTATATTGTTGTAGAATCAAACGATACCTTATTAATTTGCCCAAGATCAGCTGAACAAAGCATAAAGCAAATTGTTGCTGATGTAAAGTCGAAATTCGGGACAAAATATATTTAACCCATTTAAAGAAGATATTCTTAGTGCAGGACTTTCACCGGCACTAAGAATTCAATACCTGAACTTTAAGCCTAAAGTGAGCGTTGTCTTATTGCCTCGTATAAAATAATACCTGCCGAAACTGATACGTTTAATGAACTGATTTCACCCATCATCGGGATTTTAGCCAAGTGATTGGCCATTCTCATAATTTCATTTGAAATCCCTTCATCCTCAGCTCCCATTACTATAGCAGTTGGAACTGTATAATCCGGAACATATATTAAATCGTCTGTTTTTTCAGTACATGCAACAACTTGTAATCCGCATTCCTGTAAAAACAATGCTGTTTTTTGCAAACTAGCGTGTCGGCATACAGGTATACTAAACAAAGCTCCGGCTGACGTTTTAATTGCATCTGCATTAATCTGAGCCGAATTTTTAGTAGGTACAATTATAGCATGAACACCTGCGCAGGCAGCAGTTCTGGCAATTGCCCCCATATTTCTTACATCTGTTATTCCATCAAGGATTAATACCAATGGTGTTTCTCCTTTTTCATAAATTAATGGAATGATATCTTCTATTTTCTGAAATGTAATAGACGAAATTACAGCAATCACTCCCTGATGATTTTTCTTCGTCATCCGGTTCAATTTTTCTACTGGAACATTATGTACAGGGGCATCAACCTCTTTTAGTAATTGCTTTAACTCCAAAATAATCTCGCCAGTTAAACCACGTTGTATATAAATGCTCTCTATATCCTTACCAGCCTTAATAGCCTCTATTACTGCACGTATACCAAATACGAACTCATTATTTTCTTTAGGTCTGGCTGACCTTCTTGAGTTTTCCATTTCTTTTAAATTGAAGCGCAAAAATAGCTCAAAAATTGCGATTAATTTAACCTAATTTGTAAGATCGATTGTTTTGCTTATCAACATATTACTGTTAGGAATTTTTTCGAATTCATGAAACTAATATAAAGATGAATGTATTTTACTTGTGGGAATGTTCATAAAGATTTTAAGAAGGGACCTAATTTTTGTCTATTTTTGTATCCATGAGCAGCGATAACGGAACACAAGGACAAGACAAGGCGAACTTTACAGCACGAAAAAATAGACTAAACAACTCTATGACTGCTATGGGGAAGATTCCGCCACAGGCTATAGACCTTGAAGAAGCTGTTCTTGGTGCATTGATGCTCGAAAAAGATGCACTATCTACCGTAATTGATATTTTAAAGCCAGAAGTGTTTTACCATGAAGGGCATAAAAAAATCTTTGAAGCAATTCAGGGGCTTTTCCAAAAATCTAAGCCTGTAGATATTTTAACTGTTACCTCTGAAATGAGATCACTGGGACAATTAGAAATGATTGGCGGTGCTTATTACATTACTAACCTTACAAACAGAGTAGCTTCGGCCGCTAATATAGAGTTCCATGCACGTATTATTTCCCAAAAATATATTCAAAGGGAACTGATCAGAATATCATCAGAGATTATTCAAAATGCCTATGAGGATACTACCGATATATTTGATTTGCTGGATCATGCTGAAAAGAACTTATTTGATATCGCTCAAAACAACTTAAGAAGAGATACTCAAAAGATGGATGAGATTGTAAAACAATCTTTAGCTACTCTGGAAGCACTTCGTGGTAAGAGCGATGGACTAACGGGTGTTCCATCCGGTTTTACTGATCTAGATCGTATTACAGGTGGATGGCAACCTTCAGATTTAGTGATTATTGCGGCTCGCCCGGCAATGGGTAAAACAGCATTCGTGCTAACCTGTGCTCGTAATGCATCTGTAGAATTTAAAAGACCTGTTGTTGTATTCTCATTAGAGATGTCGTCAGTTCAGTTGGTAAATCGTTTGATATCAGGGGAAACTGAGATAGAACAGGAAAAAATAAGGAAAGGGAATTTAGCAGAATGGGAATGGCAACAGCTGCACAGCAAGATAGGAACTTTAACAGAAGCTCCTTTATTAATAGATGATACTCCTGCTCTTAACATCTTCGAATTCAGAGCAAAATGCAGAAGGCTTAAATCTCAATACGACCTACAACTTATCATCATCGATTATTTACAGTTGATGCATGGTAAAGGAGAAGGACAAGGTGGTGGCGGTAACCGTGAGCAGGAAATTGGTAGTATATCAAGGGCTCTTAAATCAGTTGCCAAGGAACTAAATGTACCTGTACTTGCCTTATCACAATTGAGTCGTGCGGTAGAGAGTCGTCCAGGTGTTAACGGGAAACGACCAATGCTATCAGATTTGCGTGAATCTGGGTCTATTGAGCAGGATGCCGATATGGTACTATTTTTATATAGACCAGAATATTATGGTATTACTGAAGATGAACAAGGGCGTTCTCAAGCAGGTATTGGTGAAGTAATTATTGCAAAACACCGTAACGGTGAAACCGGAATTGTACCACTTCGTTTTATTGGTAAGTATGTGAAATTTGCGGATTTGGAAGAGAGCTTCTCAGCTCCTAGTTCATTCTCTATGGAAAGTCCAAGTGCTGGTATGCATCCATCACAAGATTTTGACAGGCCTGCAGGGAATGTGATCATTAAGCCATCACGTATGGACGACATGCATGATGAAGATGCTCCGTTTTAAACAGCTATTCTTTTAGCTATAGAAAGTAGCCTAACAATATACCGGCAAGAACAATAAATGGAGGACTTATTTTGGTAAAATTCAGAATAAGAAATGTTACTATTAATACTGTTATTGAAGTAAAATCCAATCCTATTGGTTGTACAAGCAGAATAAATGCAGCAATAATAAAGCCCACACTTACCGCATTTATACCTGACAGTGAATATTTAATGCGTGCTATCTTTTTAAGATCTTCCCAAAACGGAACAATAAATAATACCAGAATCAATCCTGGTAGGTTGATCCCTAAAACAGCAACTATGCCTCCTGTTATCTGTCCTGTTATTCCATAGCCAAAGTTTCTCATACTTAACGCTCCAACATAACTTGTAAATGAGAATGTAGGCCCTGGTAAAGCTTGCTGCAATGCAAAGCCGGATAGAAAGCCTGAAGAATGCAGATAATGTTTCATCTGCACAAATTCAGTAAACATAAGTGGGACAAGTACTTGCCCACCACCAAAAATAAAGATGCCGTTACGGTAAAAGTTCTCAAACAGCCTAATAGGTAAGCTAAATGGCGATGTACGGTTAATAATAGCACCCAATAGAGCCAAAAACAACAATAGACCAACAAAATAGACCAGTTTTTTACGATTTATATTTGAAAACAATTTTACCCGAATCTCACTTTCTTCTTTCGGGGCATCTAAAGCAGATGAAATCATGCCTCCTATTAAAATTGCCATAGGAAAAACGTAAGCATTTCGTAATACTAAAGTTGAAATTATAGCCGAAATAGCAAGAAATACGGACAATTGAGAAACAAGTACTCTTTTTGAAAGGTTATATGCCCCAAACGCAACTATCCCCAAAGCTATCGGCTGTATGTATTCGAGTATCTCTACGAATTTTTCTTTATGATCAATCTTTGCATAACTGATAGCTGCAAAGGTCATAACTGCTGCAGAAGGGAAAATCCAGATTATAAACGTTATTAAAGAAAGTTTTAACCCTCCTACTTTATAAGCAATACCAACCAATGTTTGAGTAGATGCAGGACCAGGCAATACCTGAGCAAGGGCATTTAGTTCAAGCAATTCCTCTTCTGTTATGTATTTAACATCCCTTACAAAATACCGCAACAATAAAGCAAGATGTGCCTGTGCACCTCCAAAAGCAGTGAATGTGAACAATATCACATTTCTGATAAACAAAAGTTGCCTCTTACTGCTCAATGTGCTATTAATTAATCATCTTCATAATCAAGCCCTGCTGCAGAATTATATGCACCCTGTAGCTCAGAAAAAGCATGCATATCTCTTTTATTTCTGGCCGCAAGCATTCCTTTTTGATATATCTCTATCCCTTCGTCGGTTTTCCCCGATTTTTCATAAAGTTTACCTAAATGATAGTACGTTCCAACGTAATCCGGGTGCTCAGCTACAAGTTTCAAATAATACTCAAATGCTTTTTCGGTATCGTTTGCTGAATTATATTCTGTAGCAAGGGCATATAAAATGAACGGATCATTAGGATCGCTCTCTAAAAAGTTTAATAGTTTGGCTAATCGGGTACTTTGCATTTTTTATCCCTGCTTTTTTAATTAGATTTGCAAAAAGACAATTTTAGCTAAAACAGCTTCATTACCTTTAAAACAAATTTATACATATGAAAATATTAGTTTGTATCAGTAATGTGCCCGACACAACAACAAAAATAACTTTTACCAACGATAATACACAATTCAATACTACAGGTGTACAATTTATTGTTAACCCTTATGATGAGATCGCCTTATCAAGAGCTATTGAACTTTGTGAAGGTGGTAAGGGTACGGTAACCGTAATAAATGTTGGAGAAAGCCAGACAGAACCTACCATACGAAAAGCCCTTGCTATTGGTGCTGATGACGCCGTAAGAATTAATGCTAGTCCAAGAGACGCTTATTTTACAGCTTATCAGATAGCAGAATATGCTAAAACTACTGAATTTGATATGATTCTTTGCGGTCGCGAATCTATAGATTATAATGGTTCTCAGGTTGCAGCAATGATTGGCGAATTCCTTGACATCCCGTCTATCTCTATCATTAAAAAATTAGATTATGATGGAACTACTGCAACAATTGACAGAGAAATTGAAGGTGGTAAAGAAGTTATTTCTGTAACCGGAAAATTCATTGCAAGCTGTGCAGAGGGAACAGCAGAGCCTAAAATACCTAATATGAGAGGTATTATGTCTGCAAGGACTAAACCTCTGGTAGTTGTTGAAGCTAAGGAAATTGAACAGGTTGCTAAAGTGCAGCAATTTGAAACCCCTGCTCCTCGTGGTGCAGTTAAACTGATTCCTGCTGAAGAGACCGCTAAATTAATCGACTTATTACATCAGGAGGCTAAAGTTATCTAACTGAAGTTCTATTTCAGAGTTTAAAAATTATTTAATAAAGATCGTATGTCAGTTTTAGTATATGTAGAACAAGTAGATGGCAAATTTAAGAAATCTGTTTTTGAAGCAGTATCTTATGCAAAAGCCATTGCAGATAAACAAGGTGGTGGTTTAACCGCTATATCTATTGGTAATGTTGATGAGAATGAACTTAAAGCATTAGGTAAATACGGAGCATCAAAAATTTTGAATGTTTCTAATGATCAACTTAAGAATTTCATAAATCAGGCCTATGCCTCAATTATTGCTGAAGCAGCTAAGAACGAGAATGCAGATGTAGTTGTTTTGTCTAACTCCTTTTCAGGAAAAGGATTAGCTCCTCGTATAGCTGTAAAGCTTAAGGCAGGATTAGTTGATGGGGCTATAGAATTACCTCAAACCGATAGCGGAAAATTTCTTGTTAAAAAGAATGCTTTCTCGGGCAAAGCTTTTGCAGTTACAGAATTAACTTCTTCAGTTAAAATTATTGCTTTAAATCCTAATGCCTTTGGCGTTAAAGAATCAGGAGTTGATGCAACTATTGAAGCGTTTAGTCCGGAAATTAAAGCAACTGATCTTACCGCTATTGTTAAAGAAATAGTAAGAGCCACCAATAAAGTTTCTTTGCCTGATGCAGAACTTGTTGTATCGGCAGGAAGAGGATTAAAAGGGCCTGAAAACTGGGGAATGATTGAAGAATTAGCTGACCTTTTAGGTGCAGCAACTGCTTGTTCTAAACCTGTTTCAGATGCTGACTGGAGACCACACTCAGAACACGTTGGACAAACTGGTATAGCTATCAGTCCAAATTTGTATATTGCTATAGGTATATCAGGTGCTATACAACATTTGGCTGGTGTTAGTTCATCGAAAGTTATTGTTGTAATCAACAAAGATCCTGAGGCACCTTTCTTTAAAGTTGCCGATTATGGAATTGTTGGTGATGCGTTTGAAGTTGTTCCGAAATTAATTGAAGCATTAAAAGCACATAAAGGTTAATTATTAAACACCATGCAAAGCCAAATTGACTTTGCATGGTGTTATTTAATATGAAAAAAGTAAAACTCGATATTGTTGGTTTATCATATAGCCAAACTCAATCAGGAGCTTATGCTCTTGTTCTTGGTGAAGTAAACGGAAGAAGACGTTTACCCATAATTATTGGTGCATTTGAAGCACAGGCTATTGCAATAGAAATTGAAAAAATGACTCCAAGCAGGCCGCTGACACATGACCTGTTCAAAACATTTGCGCAGACTTATAACATTGAAATACAGGAAGTTTTAATTTACAATCTGGTAGAGGGTGTTTTCTTTGCAAAGCTGATCTGCACGGATGGTGAAACCACCCATGAAATAGATGCCCGCACATCAGATGCCATAGCTTTAGCTGTCCGCTTTAATGCAGCAATTTACACCTATGAATTTATTCTATCCTCTGCCGGGATTGTAATTGAAGGAAATGATTTTCTTTTTCTTGAAAATATAGATGCCATTCCTAAAGAACAAGGTTCAGAAGATATTAGTACTTCTATTCCAGGAAGTAATTACAAGTCCTTAAGTATGGAAGAACTTCAGCAAAAGCTTCAGGATGCCATTGCAGAAGAAGCCTATGAAAAAGCGGCAAGAATTCGTGATGAAATAAATAAAAGAAATTCAGCATAACAATTTAAAATAGTTATATATTCATCCATAACTTTCAAAACCGACTAAACTATTATTTATGAATGTTAAGTTTCGCTTAACTCTAATGAATTTTTTGCAATTCTTTATATGGGGTTCCTGGCTCATTACTATCGGAGTTTATTGGTTTCAAAATAAAAAGTGGTCCGGATCGGAGTTTGGGGCTATTTTCTCTACCATGGGTATTTCTGCTATTTTTATGCCTGCACTAATGGGGATTATTTCAGATCGCTTTATCAATGCAGAGAAACTGTATGGCATTTTACACATTCTCGGAGCTATTAGTTTGTTCTCTTTACCACTGGTAGATAACCCTGCAACTTTTTTCTGGGTTATCCTGATTAACATGTTATTTTACATGCCGACGTTATCGCTATCTATAACTGTGGCTTATTCGGCTCTAAAAAGTGCTCAAAAAGATGTAGTTAAAGATTATCCACCTATAAGAATCTGGGGGACTATTGGGTTTATAGCTGCTTTATGGGTGGTAAGCCTTTCAGGAAATGAGGCTTCCTCTAATCAATTTTATATTGCATCTGGCGTTTCGTTATTTTTAGGCCTCTATGCCTTCACATTACCAAAGGCTCCCCCACTTGCTACCAAAATTGATTCAAAATCATTTGTTGATGCCCTGGGCTTAAGAGCTTTTACTTTGTTTAAGCAAAAGAAGTTTGCTGTATTTTTCTTTTTCTCTATGTTTCTGGGGGCTGCCTTGCAACTTACAAATGCTTATGGTGATACTTTTTTGCACGACTTTAAAAATATTCCTGAATATGAAAATTTACTTGCAGTTAAATATCCAGCTATTATTATGTCTATTTCTCAGATATCTGAGACTCTCTTTATTCTTGCCATACCCTTTTTTTTAAGAAAATTTGGAATTAAGTACGTTATGCTGCTGAGTATGCTAGCGTGGGTACTTCGATTTGGGTTATTCGCATTTGCTGATCCAGCAGGAGGATTATGGATGATCATCTTGTCTTGTATAGTATATGGTATGGCTTTCGATTTTTTCAATATCTCAGGTTCCTTGTTTATGGAAACTCAAATAGATGCCTCAATAAGAGGTAGTGCACAGGGCTTATTTATGATGATGGTTAATGGTTTTGGGGCTCTTTTTGGAAGTTTTACAAGCGGAGTAATTATTGATAAGTTTTTTACTTATGCTGACCATAGTAAGGATTGGCAAGGAATCTGGATTACATTTGCATCATATGCACTATTACTTGCTGTTATTTTTCCATTTATTTTCAAGTATAAACATAACCGTGCGGAGGCATCAGCTATAAAGGCAATGAGCCATTAACTCAATTGTTTTAAGATTTTTTAGTAACCTGTTTTAATAGATTTATGTCAACCGGTAAATATAGAAAAGAACACAACTGCCTTAATTGCGGGCAAACTGTAGAAAAACATTATTGCAGCAATTGCGGTCAGGCAAACCTAGAGCTCAAAGAAAACTTCTGGCAGTTCATTAGCCATAGCATTGCTCATTATTTCCATTTCGATAATAAATTTTTTCAGACTTTATCGCCTCTGCTTACTAAGCCAGGACAAGTTACATTAGATTATTTAGCTGGTAAAAGGGCCAGGTACATCAACCCTGTTAGCATGTACATCTTTGTCTCCATTGTTTATTTCATTGTAGTTCCAAATAAACTGGAACATAAAAGTGATGCAATAGAGATCCATTCTTCGGCAAGTAAGGATTCAGGAAAATCAAAAGTAGAAGCAATAAAAAAAACTTTAGAAGATGAAGACATTGATGAGGATTCTTTTATTGGAAAATCAGCAACCTATGTACAAAGAAAATTGGACTTAGTTGATTTTAAATCGCTAAGTTTCGCTGATCAGCAAAAGAAAATTAATGCACTTAAACATACAATTGATAGCTTAAAGACCGATGAATACGATAATTTGCTAAGGTCCTATCAGAAATATCACATCATTAAACAAGACAGTACTTATAGTTCATATTTGCTGAGGCAGCAAAAATTAAATGAGGCAGATCGCGATTCCTGGATCGATAGACTATTTAAGAAACGGGAAATTACAATAAACCAAAAATCGGCCTCAGGAAACTGGTCTGTAAAGGAAGAATTGGAGCATTACAGACCAAAGCAATACTTCTTATTGATGCCATTGCTTGCCCTATTTATTATGTGGAATTTTAGAAGAAACCACATCTATTATTTAGACCATCTTATATTTACAATACACGGAACAACTGCATTTTTTATTACTCAGATAGTTACAGTTCCTTTAAGGAGAGATTTGTTTGGCACTGAATCTACCTTTGGTGATTTAATTAAATGGGCCGTAACTATTGGAATTATATGGTATCTATACAAAGCTTTAACCGTATTTTATCAGCGTTCCAGGAAAGTGACTATTAAGAAGATGATTACGCTCAGTTTCCTGTATATGATGGCGGCATTTATTTCTGAATGGGTAATAGAACGTTTTATATATTACTTTGCGTAAATAAAAAAACCTTAGCTAAACAGCTAAGGTTTTTTTATTTAAGATATGTCGTTTAATCTATTTTCTGTTTTCTATACTAACAAATTCTCTGTTGGTATGACCTACATATATTTGACGAGGACGACCAATAGGTTCTTTATTTTCGTGCATTTCTTTCCATTGAGCAATCCATCCTGGTAAACGACCAAGAGCAAAAAGAACAGTAAACATATCTGTTGGGAAACCAAGTGCTCTGTAGATTATACCTGAATAGAAATCAACATTAGGATAAAGTTTACGTTCTACGAAGTAAGGATCACTTAAGGCAGCTTCTTCAAGTTTCTTGGCAATTTCTAAAACAGGATCATCAATACCTAATTTCTCTAAAATATCATCACATGCTTTTTTAATGATTTTAGCTCTTGGATCAAAGTTTTTGTAAACTCTATGACCAAAGCCCATCATACGGAAAGGGTCATTTTTATCCTTTGCTTTGTTAATCCATTTCTCTGTGTCTCCGCCATCTTCTTTAATACGCTCTAACATTTCAATTACAGCTTGGTTAGCACCACCATGCAATGGACCCCAAAGTGCGTCGATACCTGCAGATACCGATGCATACAAGTTACAGTCAGACGAGCCTACCATTCTCACTGTTGATGCAGAACAATTTTGCTCATGATCAGCATGCAGAATTAATAAAGTATTCATTGCGCTCACAACCACTGGATCTATTTCTATCTCCTCAGTACGTTGCCCAAAAATCATATTTAGGAAATTACTAACGTAATCAAACTTATTTTTAGGATAAATAAGCGGGTGACCTAATGATTTTTTATAAATGAAAGATACAATTGTAGGGAATTTAGCCAGCAATTTAATCATTGTTAAATCCATCGTTTCTGGTGATGAATTTGCATTTAATGATTCAGGATAAAAAGTTGACAATGAACAAACCAATGAAGACAATTGCGCCATTGGATGAGATTTTGAAGGATATCCGTCAAGGAATTTCTTCATATCCTCGTGGATTAAGGTATGTCTGCTAATTTGAGATTGAAATTCGCTTACCTCATTTTGTGACGGTAAATCTCCATATATAAGCAAATATGCTACTTCAAGAAATGTAGATTTTTCAGCTAGTTCTTCAATTGAATAACCACGATATTTTAAAATTCCTTTTTCACCATCAAGAAATGTAATAGCACTTTTTGTTGACCCTGTGTTTTTATAACCAAAATCTAACGTAATATGACCTGTTAAGTCTCTTAGTTTGGAAATATCAATGGCCTTCTCTCCTTCGGAACCTGTTATAACCGGGAATTCGTACACCTTCCCACCAATCTTAATTTCTGCAATATCTGACATATATATATCTTAAATTTATAATAAACAAAACTAACTAATCCTTTTCTATTAGAATTTAATCAACTATAACAAAGCTGTTAAATAATTATTAAATGTGGGTCAAAATCAAGTAAGATTAATAACTACTTACTGGCTTTAATTTCTTCCAAAACTGCCCCACAATCCATCATCGCATCTCCATAATACGGATTCTGAATCTGTTTTTCGGAAGCAAGCCAATCTCCTCCATCACCATTATTGGCCATAGGGCAATGTTGAACATAAATAGAACCCTTTTTTAGGTCTGCATGTTTAAACATCGCAATTACATCTAAACTCAAATATGTAAATTCCTTTCTTTGATTGGCAATATCTTTTGCCGAAGCTATTTTTTCTGCAATTACAGCAGTATTCTCACATCCTGGAAAATTTGTAAGACTGCTTTTTAGTTGTGTTGCTGCTTTTTGAGCATCTTCAAATTTTGATTCAACCAAAGCATCTTTTAAATAGATATAACCATCATAAATATTTTGAACTTTACTGTCGGTTAATTCAACAACAGCTGGGGCGGCTACTACTTTATTTTCGGATACGCTATCTGTTGAAGCTTGTGTATTTTTTTTATCTGTGTTTGTACAAGACAGAGCCATCAAAATGACCCCGGCCGCAAGATATTTTTTCATACTTTATCTATATTTTTATGAATCAATGAATCTAAAAGCAGATCTAAATTAGCAAAATCATGCTTGCATAGCTCTAAAATAGACCCATTACTTCGTTTTGTGGTTAAAATACCCATTTTTATTATAAATAACTAAAAAAATATGTGAAAAAATATCAGCCTTTTAATAAAATATTCAATTTCAGGGTGATAATTTGCCTCGGTTAACCTTAGCAGGTTCAACACTCAAGCTGTACATAATGTACTGCAAATAAAGAGCCCTGCCTGAAAATACAGGCAGGGCTCTTTATTCTATATTCAGTTGTTATAATTTAAACCCGTAAGCTATTCGCAAAGCAACCTGTCCTAAATTTCCACCTCCTTTTGAAAGGCCTTCATATTTTACCCCCAAGTCAAGTCCGTTACTCCATGAATAACCTAATGCAGGAGAATAAAGAAATGAAGTTCCAGAACCATTAGTTACTCCAAACGCTGCCCCAAGCTCACCTAATCCATAAAGTCCTGACCCTGATTCATCAAAGAATACTTTTACCCCCGCTTTTAGTGGGATATAACCAAAATCAGGAACATCAACTCCCCCAACTTCTTTTCCAAGGAAATGAGTATAGCCTGTAGTTACGGGAATGGATATTTGTTTTGAAACATCAAATTGAAGTCTGGCATCAGCTCCAATTGTAAAGCTATAAGCATCCTTAGTTGGGACTCCAAGATTGACCCCAATACCTAGTTTTTGAGCACTGGCATTAGTTGTAAAGAACAACGCCACCGCAGCTACTGCAGTAGCAAAGAATTTTGTAGATTTTTTCATTTGATCGTTCATTTAAATTTAGTGTATAAGTTTTCCCTATACATCTCACTATTTACAAATTGCATGCCACACATTAAAAAGAAAATTATTATCATACTATTTAACTTTGGCAGCCAAATTTCAGTTTGAAGGTATTTATAACTTCATCAAATAACTCATCAGCATTCAATTCTATATTAAACCAGTTTATTTCAACTCCATCTTTCTCCATTTTTCTAAAAAATGTCATTTGGCGCTTAGCAAACTGACAAATTGCTATAGCAAGCCTTTCTTTTAATTCAGGATAACTAAGCTCATCGAATAAGTAAGCTGCAATAAATTTATATTCCAAGCCATAAAATACAAGATCCTCTTTGGTAACGCCATCGGCAATCAATTTTTTCACTTCATCAATCATCCCTTCTTTAAACCTAAGCTCAAGCCGACTAATGATTTTATGTCTTCGAAGTTCAATATCAGAGCTTAAACCTATAACAAGCGAATTAAACTCAGGTCTTTCAATTGATTGTAAATTGTTATGCATAAGGTATTCTGCAATCTCAATTGCTCTAATCAATCTTTTGTGAGATGATTGATCTGCTTGTTTTATCAATTCTGCTGGGTAATCAAACAATTTTCTGCGTAACAATTCTTTATCAAAGTTTTTTAAAGAATCTCTTAACTCATTGTTTACAGGTATAGCGGTGTACTCATGATTTTGAAGAATGCTATGAACATACATCCCAGTGCCACCACAAAGAATTGGTATTGCACCCTTTTCAGATATTTTCTGAAAAATTGAGAAAAAATCTTCTTTAAATTCATTTACATTATACCTTTCACCGGCTTTCTTAATATCAATTAAATGATACGGAATAGCTTTTCCATTCAGCATATACTCATCAAGATCTTTACCGGTACCAATATCCATTCCCTTAAATATTTGCCTGCTATCGGCACTAATTATTTCTCCATTCAGTGCGTCAGCCACTTTTACGGCAAGTTTAGTTTTACCAGATGCAGTTGGGCCTAAAATGATTAATAAAGGGTTTTGGCGCATTATAAGTATAAAATATATTTCAAATTACCTGTATTATAAACCTTTACATACTCTTCAGCAGCTACATCTGGCTTTCCGTTAACAAATTCGATTGCTAATCGATGTGGGAAACGCCTAACCAAAGTGTCCAGTTTTAGCCAGATTTCTGCAGGGGGTGTAATATCGGTCAGCTTAAAACCCGACTGTTCATAAGCCTTTCCCAGCGACCAGTCTCTATCTGCATAGCTCATAATATCATCAGGTTTATAATTCCTAATAAAATACTGTAGCAGCTTTGTAAAGCCTCCAATTATGGTATAACCACTTAAACTTGCAAACCGTATCAATTCTGCTGATCTATAACCAGGTGCTAATCCTTTCATATATCTAAGATTACTGAAACAAACAACAGCAATAATCTGTTCATTTAAACTCAATGCAAATTTGTAATTAGATTTAGCGGATCCGAGCAAATGATTATGATCTAAAAAATCATCAACCTGCTTCTGAGTAATTTGAATAACTTTAGTTTTGCGGGCATGAATACGCTTATTCAGCCCAATAATGGATGAAATCCGCCCTATAACCTGAACTTTTCTTGTTAGCCATATATCTTCCCATAGGTGCAATAAAGAAATATTTTTTATTTGATATTGATCTTGTAGTAAAAGCAGGTCTTCAGGTCGATAGCTATTTTTAATTGAAATAAGATTAACTATTACTTCTCCTGTCCCAATGGACAGTAAACTATATTCCTTCGATTCAATATCATGAATTGCAATACCAAGATCTTCAAAACTGGTTATTACATCTTGTTTCCAAACTGGTTCTATACCCAACCTTTTTCTTTATAAAGTTTAAACCCTGCAGCCAGTGCATCTTCTATTTGCAACATCAATGTATCATCCAGCTTTTTAATATGAAAACATGATTTACCTTTCAACAATTTAAGCAATTCGGGATTAAAAATCTTCTTCATCTCAGGCTCTGTATAAACGGGCATATAATAAAACCCTACATGTCCCTTTTGTATAATAACGCTTGCAAAGAAAACTTCATTTCTTTTCTTTCCATCAATCACAACATTCCTATCACTCCAAAGATCAAAAGAAGTTTCGCTATTTATTCTATTACTAAAACCCACAGTAGCAAATGGCTGCAGTGATGCTCTAATGGTTTGAAAAATTTCTACAAAATCAGTTTTCATTGATTTAAGTTATTGATGAGTATCAATTAAACAACAGCTATCTATCAATATTGTTTACTATTATAAGTTATCGGCCAGCCACCATTTTGTTGCAGGGTAGTACTTATCCAAAATCACAGATTCCCCCATTAATGGCGTGGTAGTTTTCAAGTTTTCTTCATCAGCCTTATTTACGACTCTTATTATCGGCTCATTCCAATCGTGCATAGCTAATTTGAATTTTCCCCAATGGACAGGTAATAGAACCTGAGCTTTCAAATCAATGGCGGCCTGTACTGTTTGTTCAGGAAACATATGGATTAAAGGCCAATAAGCATTGTACTGCCCACACTCTAATATTGCAATATCAAAGGGTCCATATTGTTCACCTGCATTTTTAAAATGTGTATCATATCCTGAGTCACCACCTAAATACAATTTATTTTTTGATGTTTGTAAAATAAAGGCAGACCATGCTGTCTGGTTTCTTTTAAACAACCTTCCGGTAAAATGACGAGCAGGAAGTGCAATAAACTTGAGCGTATTTTGAGTTGTTTCCTCTCCCCACGACAGTTCAGTAATTTTATTTGCAGGTACTCCCCAATGCTCCAAATGTGAGCCTACACCTAACGAAACGATAAATCTCTTTGTTTTATCCTTTAACTTTAAAATAGCTTCATAATCCAGATGATCATAATGATCGTGTGTGATCAGTACAACATCTAGTTCTGGAAAATCCTCTGCCTTTATAAAATCCGTTCCCTGGAATCTTTTAGTACCAATAAAAGAAATTGGAGAAGGTCTTTCACTTAAAACCGGATCAACAAGTATGTTCTGTCCATCTGTTTGTACAAGATAAGAAGAGTGGCCAAACCAAATAACCTTAACATTGGAATCATCCTGTTCAAAATTAGGCTTAACAGTAGGTACAGAACCTTTCGGACTACCCTTATCATTTCCTTTCAACATTCCCCTTATCATATCCCAATAACTTACATTATCTGGCTTCATGGGTGTCGGCGATAAGTTCTCAAGTGCTCCATCTTTATAATTTGGCAACTTTTTTATGCGTTCTAAACGATTGCCTTCAGGCACACGTCCAAAAATAGGAAAGCTAAGCACCCAAACTGTTAGGAGTGTAAATGCTACAGCAAAAATTAATAAAGAATACATAATCTTCTTTTTCAGAATAACTTGATGCTAGTGAATATACTTACAAAAATACAATCTATTAACTTACTTTCTCAACAGGTTTCTCCTCCTTTGCAAACTTCTCTGCCAATCCCGTTCCCGATTGTAATAACTCATTAGTAATGGTTCTGGTATAGTCAGTAATCTCAGCTTTAAAATCGGCAACAGAGGCTCCTGAGCGAATTTCTTCCAGCCTTTTTTCCCATTGTCCAGTAAGCTCTGCCTGCGCAATTTTCTGATCCTTTACCACGTCATAAACCGCCAAACCTTTAGTAGTAGGCACTAAATTCCTTTTTTCCCTTACAATGTAATCTCTGTTAATCAAAGTTTCAATAATTGCTGCCCTGGTAGCAGGTGTACCTAATCCACTGTCTTTCATTGCATACCTCAACTCTTCATCTTCTATATCTTTTCCAGAGGTTTCAAGTGCCTTTAATAAAGATGCCTCGTTATACAAAGGTTTAGGCTTAGTTTGTTTTTCTAACAAAGCTTTATTTACAACCGGAAGCTCCTCGCCTACCTTTACCTTCGGTAAAGATGGATTTTCTTCATCCTTCTTATCATCATCTGATTCATTAAATACAGATCTCCATCCTGCAGAACGAATTACCGTTCCATTTGCCATAAAAACTGAGCCTGATTCAATTGTTATCTTTGTGATTTCCTTTACACATTCCTGATGAAAAGCTTCAAGCATCCTTCCCACTACCATGTCATAAATTGCTTGCTTATCACCGCTTAACTGATAAGGAGACTCGCCTGTAGGTAAAATTGCATGGTGATCGGTTACCTTCTTGGCATTTACGCTTCTCTTATTTAATGGCACTGTTAGCAGAAATTCAGCCTGCTTTCCAAAATCCTTATGTACCTTCAACTTATCTATTAGGTTTGGAACATTCGCGTACACATCATCGCCAATGTATCTGCTACCTGTACGCGGATAAGTAACCAATTTACTTTCATATAAGCCTTGTAACAAATTTAAAGTCTGGTCGGCAGTAAATCCCTTACGTTTATTAGCTTCTTGTTGCAAGCTACTCAAATCATGCAATAAAGGTGGTGGTTCCTTTCTTGGTTTTGCTTCAACGGTTAAAATTTTACCACCATTTGAAAAACCAGATGTAGTATCTTTAATTTTTGCAAACAATTCTTCTGCTTCTTCTTTTTTGTCAAAGTTATTTACAGATATTGCTTTAAACAGTTGACCATCCTTATCTAACTGTATTGCAAGCTGATAATATAATTGAGGCACAAAGTTCTTAATTTCCAGAAAACGCGAACAAATCATTGCCAAAGTAGGTGTTTGAACCCGTCCTAATGAAAGGACCGATCGCGCACCAGCCGATATACTAAGCGCCTGTGTTGCATTCATCCCCACCAACCAGTCCGATTCAGATCTACAATGTGCCGAATTAAAAAGCGTATCATAATCTGTTCCTGGTTTCAGATTTCTAAAGCCTTCCTTTATTGCCTCATCAGTTTGCGACGAAATCCATAGCCTTTTAAAAGGTTTTTTGCATTTCAAAAAATAGTAAATGTAGCGGAAAATAAGTTCACCTTCCCGCCCAGCATCCGTTGCTACAATTATCTCAGTAGCCTCATCAAACAATTTTTTAATGATATCGAGCTGTTTTCTAACACCAGGATCTTCAACTAAGCCATCCTTAGTTTTTATTTTCCTAATCCCTAACTTAAATTTTTTAGGCAGCATCGGTAAGTGTTGCCTTCTCCATCCTATAAATCCATACTCTTGTGGTGGAGCCAATTGAAGCAAATGTCCAAATGCCCATGTAAAAGAATATCCCTTACCCTCTATATAACCATCTTTTTTTGCTGTAGCACCGAAGACTTTAGCCAACTCACGCGCCACTGAAGGCTTTTCTGCAATAACAATCTTCATAATTATTCAAAAATATCTATACCCACTTTAAATGTGTTGCAATGCGCATCCACTATATCTTTTATATCTGGCGAATATCCTCCGCCCATACTTACCTGAACAGGCAAACTGTTATTCTTGCAAAATTGTAACACCATTCTATCTCTTTCCAGACAAGCCGATTTTGATAATCCCAGCTTCCCAAGGTTATCACTTTTAAGGACATCAACTCCTGACAAGTAAAACACAAAGTCAGGATTATGCTTTAGAAGAAGAGGAAAACATGAATTTAATTTATTTAAATACATTTCATCTTCTGTTCCATCCTGCAATGCTATATCCAAATCAGATTGCTCTTTTCTGAAAGGAAAGTTCTTATCTCCATGCATGGAAAATGTAAATACTCGCGGCTCACCATTAAAAATTTCTGCAGTACCATTTCCTTGATGAACATCTAAATCTATAATTAAGATACGGCTGGCAAAACCATTATTCAGCAAGTAATTGGCGGCTATAGCCTGATCGTTTAACAAACAAAATCCTTCACCCCAATTACTTCCTGCATGATGCGTTCCTCCTGCAACATTAAAAGCTATCCCAAACTGCTTTGCATAAATAGCTCCATCAATGGTTCCCTGTGCAATCCTAATCTCACGCTCTACCAATTGTTCTGTTAATGGAAAGCCAATCCTTCTTTGTTCTTTTGCAGGAAGCGTTAGATTTTTTAATTGCTGCCAATACTCGTTCTCATGAGTCAGCAAAATTACATCCTCACATAATTTATCCGGAGCAAATAAGTTCCTCCTGCTAATAAACCCCTGATGCAGCAATTGTTCGGGGATTAGCTCATACTTAAGCATTGGAAAACGATGCCCCTCTGGTAAAGGATATGCAAATAAAGGATGCCATGCAATCTTAACCATCTTAACGTAATATCTGCTCTACGTGTTTTTCAATGTTATTACAAATCTCATCAACCGGCAAATCATTAGCATCAGATCCAAAAGGGTTTTCAATCTCTTCCGCAATTAACTCCAAACTAGCTAGTACGTATAATATAAATGGCACAATAGGAACCACAAAGTAACCTAAGCTAAAAACCCAGCCAAAAGGCAAGGTAATAACATATATGAAAATGAATTTCTTAATAAAAGCACTATAAGAATATGGAATAGGTGTATTCTTAATTCGCTCACAACCACCACATATATCAGTAAACTGCTGAACATCTGCATTAAGTATAATTAACTGTTCCTGGCTAATTACCCCAGCTGCTTGCAAGTCAAAAACCCTTGACGAAATACTAGCGGCTACCTGATTTGGAATGTGCTTGCCTCCATCAACTTCAATAAGAAAACTGTTTTTACCAAAATATTGCTTCTCTCTCAAATGTTCCTTTAAAGCAAAGGCATATTTTGGAATTCCATATTCAAAAAACTCTAAATGCTCTTTATTTAATTTTAGTGCTTTAATCTTTATTGCAAAATTACGGCTTACATTTGTTAAAGCACCTAAAAACCTTCTACCTTCCCACCATCTATCGTATGAAGTATTTGTTCTAAACACCAACAACATGGAAATTACAAAACCAAGTAAATTGTGCATCATTCCAATATTTTTAACATAAGTAGTTTCAGCCAATTTCAGGTAGTTTAACTCCAGAAATGCAATTATGCCTGAAAATATCGCTACGCTAATCATTAATGGCCACAATTTCCTGATTGTATCAGACTTGTGTGCATGAAAGATAAAAGTGAACCAGTCTTTTGGATTATAATTTATCATAATAAAATCTCTTAAATAGTATTAAACAATACTTTTGGTAATCTGTAATAAAAGTTCGCCTGTGCGAAACACATCTTCAAATGAATTATACAAAGGAACGGGACTCAACCTAATCACATTTGGTTCTCTCCAGTCTCCAAGAACATTATTTGCTACCAATCCCTCAAAAATCTCCTTACCTTTCTGCTTTGCAATAATAGAAACCTGAGCACCACGTTCGTTTTCATTAAAAGGAGTTATAATCTCAAACTGTTCATTATTTAATTTTTTATTTATCTGATCTATAATATAAAACATATAAGAAGTTAAAAATATACTTTTAACCCTTAACGGCTCTACAAACCCTGCTTTTTCGAACACTTGCAATGATGCAAGGTATAACGCCATAGGCATCACCTGAGTGCAACTTACTTGCCATCCATCAGCGCCAATTTCTGGCAAAAAGCCCTTTTCCATTTTAAATCTTTGCTCTTCGTTATAGCCCCACCAACCGGCAAAACGGTTCAGTGTAGTATCTTTAAAATGCTTCTCGTGAACGAAAATACCACTTATTCCTCCTGGCCCTGAATTTTGATATTTATAAGAACACCAGCAAGCAAAATCTATATCCCAATCATGTAGCTCCAAGGGAACATTCCCTGCAGCATGAGCCAAATCAAACCCCACAATAGCTCCAACGGCATGTCCTGCTTTTGTTATGGCTTCCATATCGAACCACTGACCGGTAAAATAATTTACCCCTCCAAACAACACTAAAGCTACTTCATCGCCATATTGTGCAATCTGAGCTTGAACATCTTCCGTTCTTAACGTATGTTCACCTAATCTTGGTGCTACCTCAATAATCGCTTCTTCCGGACTGTAGCCGTGAAAACGAACCTGACTCTCAACTGCATACTGGTCTGACGGAAAGGCACCTGCCTCCATAATAATCTTAAACCTACCTTTAAGAGGCTTATAAAAACTGACCATCAGCAAATGCAAATTAACAGTCAAAGTATTCATAGGGCAAACTTCTTTAGCACTTGCTCCAACCAGTGGACCCATCAGTTTTTTTAACTCCTTGTGATAGAACATCCACGGATTATCCCCTTGAAACCACCCCTCTACAGCCAGGTTATGCCAGCTACTTAATTGTTCATCAACTACTTTACGTACTACTTTAGGTTGTAAACCTAAAGAATTACCACACAGATAAATAAATGGTTTTCCATTTTGTTGCGGAAATAAGAAATCATGCCTAAAACTACTAAGCGGATCTGCCTGATCCAGGCGTTGAGCAAAGGCTAAATTGTTCTCAAAATTCATCGATTCAAATATCAATAAAAAAGGCAGATAATTAAATCACCTGCCTTATTTGTTATCAACAATAGCTATTATATATACTCTAAATATTTTATTTGTTTGGCTTGCTTACAAATTTATTTCCCCGAATGTAGTATCTCCATGGAAACAAAGCATGATCTCCGGCATAATCAACACCAACTCTCGCTGACGAAACAATCTGGTCATCTGGAAAAACACCTCCCTTATCTTCAATCCATATCTCATCACCTAACAGATCTTTTGCATTTAAGCTTTTATCTATCCCCATTGCTTTTGATAGCGCTCCAGGACCTGCAGTAATATTTGGCTTTAATAGCACCATATTCCTCCTGCGTAGCATTATATCTATTCCGTGTACTGGTTCAATACCCCTAATTAAAACAGCGTGAGGAGTTCCTTTTGGAGCTGTAACAACATTAAAAAGATGATGAATACCATAGCACAGGTAAACATAGGACAAACCACCCTCTTCGTATATAACCTGAGTACGATTTGTAAAGCGTCCTCCATATGCATGAGAAGCCTTATCTTCCACTCCTTTATAAGCTTCTGTTTCAACAATGATTCCCCCGGTCAATTCACCATTAAGCTTAGTAAATAACAATTTACCAAGTAACTGAATAGCAAGATCGTTTACATCATGGCTTTGATAAAAAGAGTAAGGCAACTTAGACATTTATAAAACTAATTATTTCCTTTAGATATTTAGCATCAACATTATCAAAATGAGAAAGATATTCACTATCAATATCTAATACACCTATAACTTCATTACCTTTAAAAATAGGTAAAACAATTTCTGATCTTGAAGCTGAGGCACATGCAATATGGCCAGGAAATTCATCAACATCAGGTACCACCAAAATCTCGGCTTGCTGCCATGAAGTACCACAAACGCCTTTACCTTTTTTGATCCTGGTACAGGCCACAGGCCCTTGAAAAGGCCCAAGCACCAATTCATCACCTTTCACCAGATAAAAACCAACCCAAAACCACCTAAACTGTTCTTTTAAAGCTGCCGCGATATTAGCCAGATTAGCAATCTGATCATCTTCGCCAACTATCAGCGCTTTGATTTGGGGAATTAAAGAAAGGTATTGCTCCTCTTTACTAATGTCGGTTACTATGTGTAAATCCTCTGCCATTTTTAATCTATGTAAATGAAATGCAAAAATACGAAATCACGATCAATATTCCCCTGACATCCATATACATCAATGCTGACTGTTGGACTTGTAGTTGTTATATCAGTACTAATGAATCCGCTGTTAGTAGGCTTTCAATCCGCCATGAGTCCACGTTATTTCAAGAAAAAGGTGGACTTAACGTGGACTCACTGTGGACTTATACCAAAGAAATCCCAATTGATGTCTTACACTGATCAATACAGCTATCAATAAGTAAAACAGAATTAAAATCGCTAAATTTGCAATTTTTAACTAACATAGTTACCATAAAGATGAATAAGAAAACCTTAATTATCACTTCACTTCTTACACTAGGAATAATCCAATCGGGTTACAAGCCTTGGGAAGAAGGAATGTTTCCTTTAAGCGAAATCCATAAACTTGATTTGAAAAAAGCAGGTTTAAAAATAGATCAAAATAACATATACAATCCAAAAGGAACCAGCCTGGTAGATGCACTTGTTAATGTTGGCGGATGCACCGGATCGTTTGTTTCAAATGAAGGCTTAATCATCACTAACCACCATTGTGCTTTTAGCGCAGTACAACTTGCCAGCACTGCAGAACATGACTATCTAACAAATGGGTTTGTAGCCAAATCACGTGAACAGGAAATTGAAGCAAAAGGACTAACATGCCGTATAACTGATAGTTATGAAGACGTTTCTGATCGTGTTTTGGGAGCTGTAGCGCAAATAGAAGACCCTGCTTCGCGATTAAAAATGATTAATGATGTAATGAAAAACATTGTTATAGATGCAGAAAAGAAAGACCCAGGTATTAAAGCCGAGGTATCGGAAATGTTTATAGGAAAAACATATGTATTGTTCCGTTACAAAACCATCCAGGACGTTAGACTTGTATATGTACCTAACAGGCAAATAGGTGAATTTGGTGGTGAAACAGATAACTGGGTATGGCCTCGTCACACCGGTGATTTTTCCTTTATGCGTGCTTATGTAGCACCAGATGGCTCTCCAGCTAAATTCTCTAAAGACAACATACCTTACACACCAAAGAAGTTTTTAAAAGTAAATCCTAAAGGAACCAACGAAGATGACTTCGTTTTCATTTTAGGTTATCCCGGCAAAACTTTTCGTCATCGTCCATCTGCATTTATAGAATATCAGGAAAAATTCCTGCTGCCATACGTATCTAACCTTTATGACTTCCAAAACTCAACAATGGAAACTGTTGGCAAAAAAGACAAAACTACTGAGATTAAGCTGGCTACCCGTATAAAAAGAAATGCCAACGTGTTAAAAAACTACAGAGGAAAACTACAAGGGCTAAAAGGGATAGATTTAATTTCAAAAAAGAAAAAGGAAGAGGAAGCCTTAATTCAGTTTATCAACAATAACGTTAATACCAAAGCAAAATACGGAAATCTGATGACCGAAATAGATAATCTTTATAAACTCATCAACTCAGATGCCCAACGAGATCTTTGGCTTACCCAGATTTATAACTCAACAAACCTTTTAACGGTTGCTAAAAACATAAACGCATTCAAAACTGCGCTTAAAGCTCAGCCGGCAGCTCAAAAACAAGAGTACTTCGATCAAAACATTCAAAAGCTTAAGCAAACATTATCAAGCACCTATGAATCGTACGATATAGATGCTGATAAAAAAATATTTAAAAGAATGCTTGAGGATGCCTCTCAGTTTAGTCCGATACAAAAGGTAACTGCCGTTAACAAAGTCACCAGTAAAGGAGCCAACAGTCTGGACGTTATTGATCAATATACTGAGAGTATTTTTGAAGTAACCAAGCTAAAAGAAGTTAATTATGTTTTAAATGTTTTACTACAGTCTCCAAAATCTATATCTGCCTATAACGATGGATTACTCCTGTTTGAAGATGATATTGCAAAACAGATTGATGAGCTAAAACCTGAAAAAGACCGTAGAGATGGGCTTTTAAACAAACTTATGGGCGATTATGTTAACATCAAAGAGAAGTTCTTAAAAAAAGATTTTATTCCTGATGCAAACAGCACCCTTAGATTAACCTATGGTTACGTAAAAGGATACTCACCGGCAGATGCCTCATACATGAGACCATATACCACAATAAAGGGAATAGTCGAAAAAGGCGCAACAGCAAACCCTGATTTCGCATATCCAGAGCAAATCAAAACACTTTGGAATGCAAAAGATTTCGGACCGTACGCAAAGAAAGATCTTAATGATGTACCCGTCTCCTTCCTTTACAACATGGATACAACCGGTGGAAATTCTGGCTCCCCTATAATGAATGCCTACGGTGAGTTAATAGGCGTAAACTTTGACCGCGCATACGGAGCAACAATAAACGACTATGCATGGAACGACAGTTACAGCAGGTCAATTGGCGTTGACATACGTTATGTATTGTGGGTAGCTTCAAAAATTGACAAAGCTGACTTTCTTATTAAAGAAATGGGTGTCAAATTTTAATCTAAAAATTATTATAAAAACTAAAAAACATGAGAGTAATAGCAGAACTTCCACATCCAGAATGCAAGATCACCTTGTTTAACATGAACCAAAAATATATCATCAAATTTGAGCAGGGAACACTTGAGCAAAGCTATAAATTATCGGAACTGGACCTTAGTGGAGGAGGAGCAAACGAGATCTTTCAAATCCTCGATGAAGCTTTTATTACTACCGTAGTTGAACGCTTTAAAAGTATGAGAAGTGATTTTTCTGCCGCATACAACAGGCAGCAGTACTAATGCATGTAAACAAACTTAAATAACTGTAAAACAACAACATTACACCACATACAGAATAATATTCTGAATATTTACTTCATAAAGCACACTAAAATGGGTCTTTAGATAATTAAAAACTTAAGTAAATAACAATTAATAATACTGTATTACAGATAATTAAACAACATAACAATACAATATTCTGCATACTATAATTGCCAAATAAATAGGAAGTTTATTAAAAAAATCAATTTTAACCCCGGTATTCTCCATACGATTTAATTGATGGTATGGAGAATAATTTGAATCTTTGTTCAGATGAAAAATCAAATTAAAGTAATTTATATGAGGACTAAAATTAAGACTTTACTGGCGTCAGCTTTAATAATTACAACTATACTTTTATCTTGTAATAATATTAAAGAGTCCATCGAACGTGATCTTTTCATTACCCCTACCGGAGGGATTTCTTTTACGATACCAAAGATCTCAAGTACAGAATCCGGAGCAGTGATTGGAGACCTTAATGTAAAAAATCTAAATCTTGATTCTTTAATTAATAATGCCTCACCAAGATTTGGGCTGAAGAATGTAAAAACCATTCGAATTAAAGAATTCAACTTAGAGTTTTTAAATGCAGATAGTTTAAACAACATTCAAAATATAGAGAACATAATAGTAAAAATTCAGGCATCTGGACAAACAGTGCAATCAATTGCCACAGCAAACCCATCATCAAATGTGGTGACCTCTAAACTCAGCATTCCAATTACGGCTGGAAACTCAGATATCAGAGCCTTCCTTACCTCCACTTCATTTAGCTATAATCTTTCAGCTAAATTAAGAACTGCTACAACCAAAGAGCTAAAAGCACGTGCTACAGTAACCTACACTATTTCAGTCGGCCTGTAAGGATCAATTATTGATTTTTAAGGAGAAATTAGTATATTTGCAGTAAACGGGGTATCATTATACTATTCTCTTAATATTTACTTGTCAATCAAATCTCTTGATTGGGTTTCAATTCCTCCTGGCTGCTGATCCGTTGTCGCCCGAGAATTAATTAATAGCCGCATTAATAGTAAGCAAAATACACTTACACATTGGCAAACAGTAAAACCAGAGAAGAGTTATTTTTTTAACTAATACATTAAATTTATGGCTAAATCTCAGGCTACCTTCATGAAGAAGCAATTAGAAAAAAACAGACAAAAGAAAAAAGAAGATAAAGAGCAGCGCAAACTTGAACGTCAGCAAAATTCGTCTGGTGGTGATCTTGAAAGCATGATGGCCTATGTTAACGAATGGGGAGAAATTGTATCCACTCCACCAGAGAAAAAATAATTTAGCCTTTAAAAGCTAAAATCTCCAAAAGGATTCTTATTGTTTCAATAAGGATCCTTTTTTTTTGCAGCAACAATTCATAATTACTCTTCCTTGTACCAGGATCTGGAAATAGCTTAATTCAGGTGCTTACTCTTACTTTAGTAAACATATACCGAACAGACAGGAAATGAAAATTAATAAAAAGGAACAACTTTTGCAAGATACATATATCAGATTAACTCATTTAATCACGCTCATATGTTTAAAGACCAAATTTCGAACACTCAGAATGAACTATTAGTTCAACAATCATTTAATACTACAGCTCAGGAATTACCTGAAACCATAGCAGTAGTTTTTAACGAAAAAAAAATTACATATTCTGAATTAAACGAAAGAGCAGAGCATTTATCCAATATTATTTTAAATCAAACACTTGACCAGGAAGTCATAGGAATAAGCGCGACGCGATCAATAGAAATGATTGTTGGATTATTGGCAATCTTGAAAGCTGGAAAAACTTATTTACCATTAGACCCAAGCTATCCTGAAAGCAGGCTATTACAAATTAAAGAAGATTCTGGAGTAAGCACATGCATCTCGTTACAAAATGAATTCAATGTATTTACTTGTCTGGGGCTTAATGTTATAGTTTCTGATAAATTATATCCTGATACTAGCAAAAACAGTGGTTTTCTGCAATCCGAAAATGGATGTATCCTTTATACATCTGGCTCTACAGGTAAACCTAAGGGTGTATGTATTAGTCATAAAAGTTTGAGTAATTTTTTAAAATGGCAAAAAGACCATGCGCTTAATGGTAAAGGTATAAATGCCTTACAGTTTTGCCATCTCAGTTTTGATGCCTCATTTCAAGAAATCTTTGTCCCATTAACTACAGGTGCCACCTTGTATCTTATTAATGATGATTACAGGCTTGACGGCACAAAGCTTTTGGATTTTATTATTTCTAACAACATTAACAAAGCTTTTTTACCTTATGTTACGCTTCAATATTTAGCTGAAGCTGCCACCAAAGAAAAACGATTTCCTGTTAACTTAAAAGAGTTGATAACTGGTGGTGAACTACTTAAAATTACACCAAACATAAGAGAATTCTTTTCATCTATACAAAATTCTACTCTGGTAAATGTATATGGACCAACCGAAACAACCATTTGGGTAACAGAGCTGAAACTCACAGGCAATCCTGATAAGTGGGCATCAATACCCACAATTGGGGAAACAATAGCACAATCATCCATTCATTTTATTGATGAAAAATTAGGCTTCCTTGAAAATGGACAAACTGGAGAAATATGTATTTCGGGACCTTGCTTATCAAATGGATATTTTCATCAGCCAAACCTCACAAATGAGAAATTTGTGGAACTCTCCAACCCAAAACTTGGACAAATTAAAGTATACAGAACAGGAGATCTGGGCAGGCTTTTAGATAATGGAGAAATAGAGTTTAAAGGCCGGATAGATAGTCAAATTAAAATCAGGGGCAACAGGGTTGAATTAGGTGAAATTGAGGTTACCCTAATGAAAGAAGAAAGCGTTAATCAGGCTATAGTAATATTAAGAGAAGATTATCCAGGCAGAAAAGCTCTGGTAGCCTACTTAACAGGAAATAAAACTCCGAGAGACAGTAACAAACTTAGGTACCACATAAGCAAACTCCTTCCTGATTATATGATCCCATCGGCCTTTATTTGGCTCAACGAGCTTCCTAAAACTACAAGTGGCAAAGTAGACAGGAAGGCATTACCAAAACCAGATCTTAAAAGACCCCAACTAAATGTATTGTACAAAAGTCCAAAAACAAAGATTGAAAAGGATATTATAGGCTTGTTTATAGATATATTTCAGTATGATAAAATAGGAATTGAAGACAATTTCTTTGAGCTTGGAGGCAATTCCCTTCTAGCTCAAAAAACGGTGGCCGAACTAAAGTATCAATTCAATTATCATTTACCAATAACCAGATTATACCAATATCCGACTGCAACCGGGATAGCCGAATTTCTTGAAAATAAAGTTCCTAAGCAGTCCACCTTCGTTAAACAAAGTGAACCTGGCAATGATTCGCAAGATATTGCGATAATAGGGATGGCGGGTAGATTTCCAGGCGCAGAAACTATCAATGATTTATGGGATTTACTTACAGAAGGTAAAGAAACAACCAAATTCTTTAGCGACGAAGAACTTGACATTAGCATTCCAGATCATATAAAGAATGATAAAGCGTATGTTAAAGCAAGAGGAGTAATTAACGATGCTGAGAAATTCGATTCTGCCTTTTTCGGAATCAACCCTAAGCTTGCCGATTTAATGGATCCGCAACAAAGAATTTTCCTAGAAATAGCTTGGGAAGTATTGGAAAAAACGGGGCATTTATTCCCAGTTTATTCAAAAAAAATCGCCGTTTATGCAGGTAGTGGCAGCAACACATATTATGTAAACAACTTATTACAATATCCTGATTTAATTGAAAACGTTGGTAACCTGCAGGTACTTACTGTTAACGAAAAGGATTACATTGCTTCGAGAACGGCTTACCATTTAAACCTAAAAGGACAAGCCGTAAGTGTAAACTCTGCTTGTTCAACATCATTACTTGCAGTAGCAGAAGCAGTTAACAGTTTGCGATCAGGCCAATGTGATGCAGCTATTGCAGGAGCTGCAAGTATTACTTCTCCTATTAACAGTGGTCATATTTACCAGGAAGGCAGCATGTTAAGCGTCGATGGCCATTGCTGTCCTTTTGATAATGATGCAACAGGAACTGTATTTAGTGATGGTGCTGGAGTTGTTTTACTTAAAAGGTTAACAGATGCAAAATGTGATGGCGATATTATTTATGGTGTAATCAAAGGAGTTGGTTTAAATAACGATGGAGCAGAAAAAGGAAGCTTTACTGCTCCGAATACTGATGGACAAGCAAATGCAATTAAAGAAGCTATAGCAGACGCTGGTATTAGCCCATCAGAAATCAGCTATATTGAAACACATGGCACTGGCACCCCTATTGGTGATCCTATTGAATTTGATGGATTAGTTAAAGCTTTTGGTCAACAGGATAGAAATCAATTTTGTGCAATAGGATCAGTTAAAAGCAACTTTGGTCACTTAACGCAAGCTGCAGGAGTAACTGGTTTAATTAAAGCTTGTTTGTCCTTGTACTACAAGAAACTACCTGCCTCTCTTGGGTACAAACAAGGAAATAAAAACATCGACTTTCTAAATAGTCCTTTTTATGTTAACAATAATCTGACCGATTGGAACTCTGACACTAAAAGAATTGCGGGTGTAAGCTCATTTGGTGTTGGGGGAACAAATGTACATGTGATTATTGAAGAATATGAAAATTTGGAATCAGTATCATCAACAGGAAGGCCATATGATCTGATTACCTGGTCGGCGAAATCAGAAATTAGCAGAGACCAATATGCATCCTCAATCTCTGATTATATTATAAAGAATAAGAATGTTAATATAGCTGATGTTGCCTACACCCTAAAACAAACCAGAAACGACTTTTCTTATAGAAGATTCGCTGTAGGGAACACCAAAGAATCTTTTATAAACCAACTCGATCAAAATAGAACTAAAGAAGGTAATATAAGTAATCTTAAGGAAGTACCGGAAGAAGTTGTGTTTACATTTCCTGGTCAAGGCGCTCAGTATTTAAATATGGCAGTTGATCTATACAAAGACGAACCACTATTTAGAGAAGCTATATATCGTTGCGCTGAGATACTTAAGCAATATATAGACCTCGACATCAGAGAAGTTATATTTACCAGTTCGCCTAATGCTGAAGCAGAACGGTTATTAAAACAAACCAGATACACGCAACCTGCATTATTTGTAATTGAATATGCATTGGCAAAACTGTGGATGAATTGGGGCATTACTCCTACTTTGTTTTGTGGACATAGTATCGGAGAATACGTTGCAGCACATCTTGCCGGCATATTCTCTTTAGAGGATGGGTTAAAATTAATAGCCGTTAGGGGAGCAATGGTTAATGCCCTTCCCGCAGGTTCTATGTTATCTGTAAGGAGCGAGTCAAATCTAGTAACCAACCTATTAAGTGAAGGATTATCGATCGCAGCAGTAAACAGCCCTAAACTTTGCGTTATAGCAGGGCCACAAGAAGATATTCTGAAATTCAGCCAGCTACTTAATGACAAAGAGATTCCTAACAAATTGCTCTTTACAAGCCATGCTTTTCATTCATCTATGATGGATCCGATAGTTAATGATTTTCAAAAAGTTGTTTCTGGAATCTCACTTTCAACTCCTCAAACACCAATCATCTCTACTGTAACAGGTTCAATTCTAACAGATGAGGAGGCAATAGATCCACAGTATTGGGCAAATCACTTAAGAAACACGGTACAATTTTCTACAGCCATTGATACTGTATTAACTTACAATTCTCCAATTTTTATAGAGGTTGGTCCCGGATCAGTAACCACGACCCTTGTAAGGCAAATTGCTGCACTAAAATCGATTTCCGTAAGAGCAATGCAAAGTCTCGCTAATAACGAGAACGATTATTGCATTATCCTAAATACTTTAGGTCAGCTTTGGAATTATGGCTTGCAACCTAATTGGGATAATTTTTATAAAGATCAGCAAAGATCTTTTCTGGATCTTCCAACTTACAGGTTTGATAGAAAGAGACACTGGATTGATTCCGTAGACATAAACAAAATAATACCTGACAATAATACTAAACCAAACACCAATACTACGCTTGCAATGAAAAAGAATAATCTAGCAGTAAAAATCAGACAAGTATTAGAAGATGCATCTGGAATTGAAATGCGAAATGTTGCTCCTAATCAAAACTTTGTTGAAATAGGATTAGATTCTTTATTGCTTACTCAAATAGCAATCTCCCTTAAAAGAGAGTTTAATTTACCTATTACATTTAGGAAATTAAATGAAGAATATCCAACAATTGATTTATTAACAGATTATATAGATAGAAATACCGTTCAGGATGAACCTGTTCCGGTTCAAAACAACATCCCTATTGCTAATCTAAATAACCAACAAGTTATTTCTCCTGTCTCATTTGTGAACACAAACGAGTACAACAATTCAGCCTTAGGCTTAATTGCACAACAGCTAGAGATTTTATCTAAACAGGTTTTATTGATGAATGGGAATAACCCTACTGTAAATACTGTTGCAGTATCATCAACACTACCAAAGCAACAAGAGGAACCCGAACTAACAATTCAGGAAAAATCAGAAATTCAAAAACCATTTGGAGCAACCCCTAGAATAGAGCGTCAATCTACCGAATTGAATACAGATCAATTAAGCTTTCTTGAAAACTTAATTGAGAGCTACAATCAGAAAACATTTAAAAGTAAAAAATATGCTGAGGAGAGCCGGAATTATATGGCAGACCCAAGAGTTGTTTCAGGCTTTAAACCTTTAACAAAAGAACTTACCTATCCTATTGTGATAAACAGATCAAGCGGTAGCAAAATGTGGGACCTTGATGGCAATGAATATATTGATGTATTAAATGGATTTGGCTCAAACTTACTTGGCTACCAGCCAGAGGTTATCAAAAAAGCCATGCACGATCAAGTTGAAAATGGATATGAGGTGGGTCCGCAGCATGAGCTTGCTGCTGAAGTAAGTAAATTAGTATGTGAGTTTACTGGATTTGACAGATCGGCACTTTGCAGTACTGGCTCTGAGGCAGTATTAGGATGTATAAGAATTGCCAGAACAGTTACCGGGAGATCATTGATTGTTGCCTTTACAGGATCATACCATGGCATTATTGATGAGGTATTGGTTAGAGGAACAAAAAAACTCAAATCGTTTCCAGCAGCAGCCGGCATAATGCCTGAGGCTGTTAAAAACATCCTTGTACTCGATTATGGAACAGATGAAGCACTATCGATAATTAAAGAAAGAGCCGATGAAATTGCCGCAGTGCTCATTGAACCAGTACAGAGCAGGCGCCCTGAATTTGTGCCAATAGATTTTATTAAAGAAGTAAGAAAAATCACCTCTGCAAGTGGCTCAGCTTTAATATTTGATGAGGTGATTACTGGTTTCAGGATGCATCCCGGAGGGGCACAGGCCTTATTTGATGTCCGAGCCGATCTCGCTTCTTATGGCAAGGTGGTTGGGGCAGGAATTCCAATTGGGGTGATTGCAGGTAAAAAGGAATTTATGGACGCACTTGATGGTGGAACCTGGAATTATGGTGATAGTTCATACCCAGAGGTTGGGGTAACTTACTTCGCCGGAACATTTGTTCGTCACCCTTTAGCGTTGGCTTCTGCAAAAGCATCCTTACTATATATGAAAGAGAAAGGTCCCAAATTACAATTGGAGCTAAATGAGAAAGGAGACCACATTGCCAAAACACTTAACAAGGAAATAGAAAAAAGACACCTTCCCTTCTTTGTTGCAAATTACGGGTCATTATGGAAGGTCAAATTTAATGAGGAGATTCCTTATAGCGAGTTGATGTTTACCTTAATGAGGCAAAAGGGCATCCATATACTTGATGGATTCCCTTGCTTTGTAACCGAAGCAACATCAAATAACGACATTGAACAGTTAATTGATTGCTTTATAGAGAGCATGGATGAAATGATTAAGGCTGGCTTCTTTGCAAACACACTTGCCAATGAAACCAGTTTAAAAACGTATTCAAAATTTGGTAAAGGCGAAATCGTCATCAATGCAGATAACCCACCTGTTCTAGGTGCCAGATTGGGAAAGGATATTGAAGGAAATCCGGCATGGTTCATTAAAGATGAACAGAATAAAGATCAATATTTACAAATCCATTTCTAAAACAGCGATTGATGAATAAGGATTTTGAATATGTTGCAATAGATTTTAATCCATTTGGTGAAAATGAGATTGAAAAAATAACAATAACAAATGAACCACAAAGAGAGCTATGGCTATCTTGCATTCTAGGTGGCAATGAGGCTAGTCTGGCATATAATGAATCAGTTTCACTTGAGTTAAAAGGGGAATTCATTCCAGAAGCATTTCAAAAAGCTATTGTTAACTTAATTGAAAGGCATGAAGCCTTAAGATCTACTGTTAGTAAAAATGGAGAAAACTTAATAATATATAAAAACATTTCATCTCCAGTTACTACAGATGATTTAACTAGTACTGATCCAGCTAAAAGTCTTGATCGTTACCATGAGTTTATTCGTAATGAAATGGGTAAGCCTTTCGATCTTTATGAAGGCCCGCTGTTTAGAATATATCTTCACAAGTTTGAAGATAATGTTCATTACCTTACTCTCATAATACACCATATTATAGGTGATGGCTGGTCAATCGGCATTATTCTGGAAGACTTAAGTAAAATGTATAATTCATACGTGCATAATACATTACCACAATTAGAAACAGCTGAACAAATAAGTGATTATACTTTGCAACAGATAAACTTTGCAAATAGTGTAGAATATCTTGAAACCCAAAATTTCTGGGTTGATAAGTATAAAAACAATGTTCCAATACTTAACTTACCTATAGACTATGTAAGGCCTTCTGTTCGAACTTATACTGGCCAAAGAAATGATTATATCCTGAAAAATGATTTATTGGATCCAATAAAGTTCTTATCAGCCAAAGCAGGTAGTAGTGTGGTAATTACACTTTTAAGTGTGTTTGAAATCTTGTTACATCACAGAACCGGTCAGCAAGATATTGTTATTGGCCTTCCATCATCTGGTCAGGCTGCAACAGGGAATTTTGGTTTAGTAGGTCATTGTGTTAATCTATTGCCACTTGATAGCAAAATAGATCCGGAATCTTCTTTTCTGGATTATTTAAAAAGAAGAAAAAGTGAAGTATATGACGCTTACGATTACCAAAGATTAACTTTTAGTGAACTGCTCAAAAAGCTACCTATTAAAAGAGATAAGGCACACATACCTCTGGTACCCATAGTTTTTAACATTGACATGGGTATGGATGAAAAAGTATCATTTGAGGGTTTAACTCATAAACTTTTTTCTAATGCAAGAGTTGCTCAAACCTTCGAAATTTCTTTAAATGTTACCGGTTCTAAAAATGCCATGACATTTGAATGGGCTTATAATACCAATCTATTTAGATCCGAGACTATTGACAGTATGATGTCGGAATTTGAATCTTTATTAAAGGCCATAACGGATAATCCCGAAGTACTTATCAAAGATTCTTTGATAAACAAGAACCCATTTCCTATCATAATAGATGATACCCCAATTGCTCCTGGAACAATTCTAGATCTGTTTGATAAAACAGTTCTTGACAATCCGAATAACACTGCTGTAATATATGAGGGCAGAAAACTGACTTATGCCCAGTTAAATGAAAAATCTAATCAACTTGCCAACTACTTAATAAGTAAGGGAGTTAAAATTGAGACACTTGTCTCAATATGCATAACGCCATCTGTAGAGGCAATAATAGGAATAATGGGAATCATAAAGGCAGGGGCTGCTTACATTCCGATTGATCCTGAATTCCCTGAACAAAGAATTAACTTTATGATTTCTGAATCAACAGCTAACATATTAATATGTGATTCTGAAACGATAAAGCGAATCAAAGAACCAGGAAATCGAGAACTTATTTGTCTGGACGACGATAAAAACCAAATATGGCAAACAGAAACAACGGCTCCATCTGTTGATATATCAGCTAAACAACTGATATATGTAATCTACACCTCCGGGTCAACAGGCAATCCAAAGGGTGTAATGATTGAGCATGGATCCATTATAGATTACTTTTATGGATTGAATTCAAAATTAAGCACTTTAAAAGATTGTAAAAGCTTTGCTCTTGGATCTACAATCGCAACAGATTTGGGCAATACAATTTTGTTTAATTCTTTAATATCAGGAGGAGAATTACATCTGTTTGCCAAGGATAGATTTAATAATCCGGAGTATATACATCAATATTTTAGTAATTACAGCATCGACTGTTTAAAGATCGTTCCTTCGCACTGGAGGTTCTTAAAGCATCAGGGCGATTTACTACTACCTAACAAACTACTAATGTTTGGTGGAGAATCATTGCCAGGCGAGTATATTAAAGAAATTCTAAAAGCCGATAGTCACTGTCTGGTTGTAAACCATTATGGTCCTACCGAAACTACAATTGGCAAGTTAATACATATAGTAGATAAAAATAAGGATTATCCGGCATCTGCTCCTATTGGCAAACCTTTTGGAAATAATATTCCTCATATTCTTAATAAAGATCTAAACTATTGTGCAATTGGTGTTCCGGGTGAATTGTATATAGGGGGCTTTGGAGTAGCAAGAGGTTATTTAAACAACCATGAACTGACAAATAAAATGTTCATAGAACGATTAGGGGCTCGATTCTACAAAACAGGGGATTTAGTACGATGGCTACCTGATGGGGCCATTGAATTCTTAGGACGTATAGATGATCAGGTTAAAATCAGAGGTAATAGAATAGAACTGGGTGAGATACAAAATGCTTTGCTTAAGCATAAAGATGTGAAACAAAGTGCTATAATTGTTGACGAAGATATCAAGTACGAAAAAAGATTAGTGGCATATGTTGTAACAAGTGAAACTTTTAATAAGGAAGCTATAATTAATCATTTAAAAATAATGCTTCCTGAATTTATGGTACCAAGAATTTTAATCGAGCTTGATAAAATTCCCTTAACTGCTAATGGAAAATTAGATCGGAAAGCACTCCCTAAAGTAACAACAAATCAAGCGGTTGAAAACAAATATGTAAAACCTCATACCCCAGAACATGATTTGCTTTTAGAAATATGGACTACAAACCTTGGTATTAGTCAAATAGGAATTACTGATGATTTCTTTGAACTTGGAGGCCACTCTCTTATTGCTGTTAAAGTTATGGGAGCTATAGAAAAGAAAACAGGCCTGCGTCTTCCTCTATCAAGCTTATTTGAGAACCCCACTATCGAAACACTTGCTAAATTATTAACTCCAGAAGACAAATTAAACTGGGATTCCTTAGTTCCATTAAAAACGAGTGGAAGTAAACCTCCGGTATATCTGGTTCATGGCGGTGGTTTAAATGTTTTCGTCTTCAAATCCATATCTAAATTCATGGATGAAGACCAGCCGGTTTATGCACTTCAAGGTTTGGGGCTAAATGGTGATAGTGAATTACCAGAAACTATTGAGGATATTGCTGCTAAATATAACGAGGAGATTTTACGAGCAAATCCAGATGGTCCCTTTTTAATAGCCGGATATTCTATGGGGGGCAAAATAGCTTACGAGATGGCCAGGCAATTACTAGAAATGGGAAAGGAAATAAAAATGCTAGGAATATTCGATACTTACGCCGGTTCATCCGCAACTGGTATGGAAAAAGTAAAAGAGAAAATAGTTCGCCAATTAAAAAAGGGACCTTTTATAGCAAAGCTGTTTTTGGATAATCCAATGCAAACCTTATCATATCAGCTAAAAATATCTAAAAGAAAATTAAAGCCTGTTTTCTTAAAAAACAAAGAAACTGACAAAGAGGTTTTCACCTATAAAAGAGAGATTTACGAAAGCTATGAATCTGCTTATAGAAAATATCAGCTAAAACCTGTCGACATTTTAATAGATTTGTTCAGGGTAGAAAAACGGATTTACTTTTTAGATGATCGCGTTTACTTAGGCTGGCGTAGATATGGTAAAAAAGGAATAGATATCCATTCGGTTCCAGGTGATCATAAAACATTTTTACTTTCTCCGAATGATCAAAAGCTGGCTAAAGTTCTTCAAAGAGTAATTAACACTAAGGTTTAAAAGCTATTAAGTTATGGAGTTAATAAATGATGATAAGGTAAAGTGGATTATTGCTACAAAAAACGAAGCATTCGACAAGAATGCAATTAATATATTCCGAATAAACATAAATGAATATTTCAATCAGATCAGCAATGTGTACAACTCAAATCTCTCCTATACTGAAATTGAAAAGGCATTTCGTTTCCACAAAGAAAATGACAAAAAGAGATATATAGCCTCTAAATATGCTTTAAGAAATATTCTATCAGAATTTCTCTTAATAGCACCAGCAAAAATATGCTTTTATAACTCGGAGAATAAGAAGCCAACAGTTAGTGGTATTGAATTTAATGTAACCCATAGTAAAAACTATATCATTATTGGAATCAGTCCACTTAAAATAGGTATCGATATTGAGCACATAGATCATCATTTCAATTATAAAGATATTACCTTCTCTTGTTTTAGTCCTGAGGAATTAAAGCAAATGAGTAAAAACAATACAAGTTCGGGCTTCTATTCTATATGGACAAGAAAAGAGGCCATCCTCAAAGCTTCTGGAGAAGGTCTTATAGACAATATGAATGAGCTTAACAGTTTAAGTAGTTCAATTACCAGAAAAAAAATAAGATACAGTCTGCAAAGTTTTAAGCCTGATAAAGAATATGCAGGCTGTATTGCTTTTGAAGCACAAGAGATCAGTTTAAATTATTGGGATTACAAATAGTATGAAAACTATTTTCTCTTTGATTTCTCCCATGCAGCGCTTTGGTTCTTTTTAAAATACCTAACTATTCCAGCAATCACCGCATAATTCATCAAACAAAAATAATAGGGCACAAAAAGAGCCTTTATGCGTATATTTTTACTCTCAAAAAAGAACCCAAGAATACTTAAAGTATAGAATAGGATTTGTAAAATGAATATAACTTTATAAAATATTGAATCATACGAATATACTATAAGTCCATTTACAACAAGCAGTATAATTAATAAAAATGGAGTTATAGTCCATCTCAACACTCGATGACTAATATACTGAAATGTAAAAATTGGATTATTAAAAGGATTTGCTGCTTTTTTTAAACGAAAAATTGACTGTATCCCTCCCGCTGCAATCCTTATTTTACGTTTTAGTTCTTCCGCAGTATTTGCTGAGGCTGTCTCCATAGCATATGCTTTTGGTTCATATGCTATAATGTAGCCTTTTTCAGCTATCCTCATAGCAATCATATGATCGTCGATAATAGTATCTGCTTCAACATTTTGATAGAGCGTGGTTCTTATACTGAACAATTCCCCGGCAGCCCCCACATTTGAATACAATTCATAATCCCATTTTTTCAACAACGATTCATATTTCCAATAAAATCCTTCACCCGCGGAGCTTGCATCGGCAGTCTCATCTACAAAAATTCGTTTTTCTCCGGCTACCGCACCAACTTTATCATTCTGATAATGTTTAACCAATTCCTTAATCGCATCATTATTTAAAAATGTATTCGCATCCGTAAAAATTAGTATTTCACCCTCAACAAATGGCATTGACCTTTTAATGGCAGCCATTTTACCCGCTCTTGAATCTTCGTGTAATACAACTATATCATTAAATCTGTTAAGCTTATCTGTAGTACTATCCGTTGAGCCATCCGTCACAAAAATAATTTGTTTTTTTTCATGCGGATAATCTAACCCTAAAGTATTTTCTACCTTGGCCTCAACAATTTCTTCTTCATTATAGGCAGCTATTAATATAGTCACCTTCGGAAATTCCAAATTACCATCTAATGGAGCAGAAGTATAAAATAGTCTCTTTATTTTAATAAGTAAGAATAAAACAAACCCATATCCAATAAACGTGTAAAGAATAATAAGAAGAGAAACCCAAAAACCTACTATCATTTCTCTTTAAATTTTAAATCCTAGTTTAGCACTGTTTTTTGAATTCGTAAGATTCCAAAGCACCCCTTTAAACACCCATTTTATTAGGTCCAACCGTTTCTTGAGGATATAAGACATTATCTGTTTTGGACATGCAAAACAGATGTAATAAGTACTAAAAATAATTGTATTCAATAAACTCGTATTTCTTCTTATGTAAAGCATTCTATTCCGGGTCATAAAATACGTCTTAATTATGCTTTCTTTACCAACACTCATTGATTCCTTATGGTAAATTCTTGTTTTACCGGTAAACCATACTTTTTTTCCTGCTTTCTTAAACTTATCACACCAGTCTAATTCCTCATAATAAAGGAAAAAATCTTCAGCCATTAAACCTGCGCCCTCAAGATCCTTCTTGCTACACATCATTGCTGCCCCATGACAGTAACCTGTCTCTCTGCTATCCAGATCATATTGTCCGTGATCAACCTCCTTATTTCCTATCCCTCTATTTCTTCCTGTTAAATAGTTCATTTCAGTAAAACCAGCATATTGTATAATTTGTGGATCTTCATGATACAAGATTAATGGCGAAATCAATCCAATATCCGGATTCAACTCCATTTCATTTAAAAGAACCGGAATCATATTTTCAGTTATTTCTGTATCATTATTTAACAGCAATATATATTCACCTTTAGCTACCCGTATCCCTAAATTATTGCCACCTGCAAATCCCAAATTCTTCTCTGATCTTATATAAACTATTTCGGGATATATCTTTTTAAAATAAGCTTCATTGTCTACTTTACACCCATTATCAACCAAAATAAGCTCAATATCTTCATCTCCTGCATTACGCAATACAGACTTTAAAAAATCCTCAGTTACCTTAATTTGATTAAAATTTACAGTAATTATGGTAATTAGACTCATTTGCACTAAAAGTATTTATGATTGTAGAATCAAGCTATTTCGCCTCTATAAAAATTGGGGTTTCAGTTACTTCAACTTCCACTACTCCATTTTTAGTTGCCACTTCTTTAGTTATCATATTATCAGAACCTGGATTTAACTGATGTATAATCGCTTTTTTTGCTTGGTTCAGGTCTAAAAAATATTTCTCTCTTCTGTCTATTTCATCAGGAACAACCAACACATACATTCTCTTTTTCCCATTCTGATAAATATCAACTATAGGATCATCATTGATAGAATTGTAATAGTAATAATCGCCCATCAAATTAGTCACCTGATAGATATAGTCTGCAGCAGGTCTTCTTTTCTTACTTTTCTCTACTAAACCAGAATAACCAAAAGAAGTTCCAGGATCGGTTCCAGGATCATTATTATCATATAGCTGATAGTAGAAAACCTTATCAATTCCTAATCTAGCATACAATAAGCCTAACCTAAGTAACCAATCTGCTTGTGTAATCAGGTTAGATTTAGAACCTATTGGAATAGCTCTCTGAACACTTTTCTCACTTATATCATATCCGGTCTCAGTTGACCAAACAGGCATATCTCCTAATTTCGAAGACAGATCTACAAAACCTTTTGCGATTTCGCTCATTTCATTTGTCTCAGGTGCAACTCCTCTTTTTTTACTTTTAAACCTTGCAAACCATCCCGTATAATCATTAGAATACATATGATAATTGATAATATCAAAACACAAATCAACATCACCATTCTTTTTGTATCCTCTATTTTTTTTACACCACTCAACCATTCTCTCTACAAATTCAACTTTGGGTTTTGCAAGCCCCCCCATCACAACTTTCATGGTTGAATCGGCTGTCTTAACACCAACGTCTTTGCCTAATTTACCTTTATGACCATCGTAAAATGCCGAAAGTTGAGCAGCATATTCTTCCGGGCTTTGTTCACAATCTTTACCTTTCCACCATTTATCAGGCTCATTGCTACTTTCTATATACTTTATATAGCCTAAACCTATTATTGGCTCATGAGCTTCCTTTGGAACTTTTATAAGGTTTTTGTTTATTTTCTTATTTTGTCCGTATCTGGCTGCAAATTGAAAGCCTGCTTTTGCAATCTCGATATAGGACGATGGTGCGTCTCTTTTATCTCCAAAACTGATCGGCATAAGGTCTCTCTGCCGTCTGTTTTCAGGATAAGTATTTATAAGCCAACTAGGTGTAACTTGCAGATCTACTACAACAAGCATACTATCTTTAAAACAACGTTGATAAACCTCATCATAACTCCAACCACCCTCTGGCTTATGGTTAAATCTAAACACACCCTTTTCAGGTTCAATTCTTTCCCAGTCCAGAAAATGTCTAAAACCACTAAAATTCCTTACTAAATTAAACTTTGTGGTATCAAAATTATATTGCAAATCGTAGAAATCCCATTCAAAACCATTAATACCAAACATATCCTTCATCTTGACTTGCTTATCTCTCAAAGCCCCAACCTCTACATACTCCTTTCTGTCAGGAGTACAACAAGCAAAAAAAACGATAAATGTTATTAAAATACTATTAATAATTTGATTTGTTTTTTTCATCTTTCTATCATAAAATATTTAACAATATAATCATTTTAACAGGTTCTTAAATCCAGCATTTCAATGTATAAATATTGGATATTAAGCTAATTTTTATTTCCCAATCAGCTTTTTAACTACTTTTCTCAACAAAAATTTAGATTTACCTATACTATTGGGAAATACCATTTTTCTTTCGTCTGTACAATAAACGGGTTTGCCTGAAATATCTGCTATCTGTTTTGATTGCCATATTGAACTTTCAATAAATAAATAGCAGTCATTTTTAATATATACTGAGGCCTTAAAACCACCATGATTATTAGCCTTTAGCCTTGCTGCCTTGTCGGGAAGATCCAGCATAATCAAATGATTATATTTTACATTGTGCCTTAATAACCAATCCTCAGTTAATGCTCTATATTTCTCTAATCTATTTGTAACTAAATAACCAATGGTCTTACTCGGTCTAAAAAATGGCTCTACATTTTCTAAGAAATGTTCATATTTAGGTCCATCATCGTTTTCATCTTCTGTCGGATCTATGCACAATACCCCATCTATATCAAAACAACATTTCTCTAACAGATCATGATGCATCATATTCCATTCAAAAATTCTTGGTCCTGGGCATATTTCAAAATAAAAATCAATATTATTAGTTGCCTCTGTTACGGCATAAATGGCTGTATACAGCACCTTTTTTTCTGGATAAAGTCCATTGAGTTTACTCTTAACATTAATGATCGAGCTACCAGACCAAATACTATCCTCAACAATAAGTATATTTTTATATTCGCTAAAAGGCTTGATATAAGATTTCATCCTCTCGCCAGATTGAAGAATTCTTCCACTAATATATCCTTCAACATCAGTGAAGGGAAGATTTAAGTGCAAAGCAAGCAAATTCGCCGCCAGCAATCCACTTCTTGGAACACCAACTATCAAATCTATCTCCAAAGGTACTTTAGATAGATTTGTGGTAATGGTACGGTTTAAATCTTCAATTGATCTGTAGTTCATTTTTTAGATTATTTAAGCTTTTAATTTATTCTTTTTAATTAGGAACTGACCAATCTCAAGAATCCTGTTTATCTTTTTCCTGGTAAAATTTGTCAGAAACCATAATCCTATATATATAATGGCCCCAACAAAAAACCCGATAATACAAATCACAAATGAATTGCCCCCCTCTAAATTGGCTCTTACAAAAAACATACCTGCTCCACTAATCAAAGCAAACACCGCAGGCAATAAGATTTCTTCCAGAAATTGGAAAATTGACAGATGAGAATCCTTTAGACTATAAAGCAATAAAGGGATAAACAAAGCATATGTTACAATTGCATAAGATATAGCAATGCCAGTAGTACCCCAATTTATCCCAACACAAAATCCAGCCACCACTAAAGTTGAATTAATAATACCCAGATAAAAATATTTCCTTGCTTTCCCTGTAGTAATTAGTAAAAGTCCTTGAGTACTTGCAACAGGCTGAATAAAAGCTGAGATCGCCAACAATTTAAATATTGAAGATGCCGCAATCCATTTTTGCCCTAAAACAATAAAGATAATCTCATTGGAAAAAATTGCGAAATAAATAACAATAGGCATTGAGAAAAAAGCCAGAGTAAAAAGATACCTGCAGAAATAGTGATTATACTTCCACTTATCATTTTGAAGATTACTCAAAGCCGGTAATGCAACCGCATTTAGCGGATCACGAAGTTGAGTAATTGGCAAAAGCAATAGCTGATAGGCTTTAGAGTACATACCTAATGCACTTGAGCCAGAGAATTTACCGATTAAAACATTGTCCATGTTTCTGGAAAAGTAATTTACCAGATCAAAACCAGTTAAACCAGCACCAAAAGACACTAATGTCTTTATCCCCTTTGAATTAAAACCAAGCCGAGGTCGCCAATCACACACAAACCAAAGAGAGATTGTTGAATATATTGGATTAGAAACCGAAATAGCTACAATTGACCAATAGCCAAATCCTTTCCATGCCAAGAACATACCAGTTAGCAAACTTGCTACTGTGCTAAAAATTTGAATTCTAGATAAAGTTTTAAACCTCATCTGCCTTTTCATTAAAGCGTTATGTTGAAGCGAAAATCCAGTAACAAAAATACTTGCTGCAAATACAAGAGTCATATTAAGAAGCCTATCTTCTTGATAGAACGCGACTAAGAGTGGTGCCAGTAAAGAAACGATTAGCGCAATAACAAAACTAACTCCTACACTTATCCAAAAAATTGAATTTACCTGATCATCTTTTAACTCTTTTGTTTGAATAACAGCAGAAGATAAGCCTAGATCCTTAAATACAGTGATAAATCCGGTTATTGTGGTTACCATAGCAACCAATCCATAATCTCCCGGCACCAATAACCTTGCTAATATAACCGTCGACAAAATATTTATTCCAAAAGACAATATCTGGCCAGCAACGGTATTAAAGCCTCCGGATATAGAATGCGACTTTAGATCTTGTGTCAGGTGCGACGTTTCTAGCCATTTATTATACTGTTTGTCTCGGTTCATTTATGAGCGTGGTGATTAGGGTTGCTGATTAAATTAGACTAAGTCAATAATTATGCTAACATCAGATCAGCGTTGAATTATTATTGGCGGAAGATTTTATTGATTCATCTAATAATGAAACTACCTTATCCCAACTGAAGCTCTTTGCAAAGGAAATTCGTTCCGAATGTTTAATAGAATTATCGTCAGACAAAGCTTTTTTTATCAAATTTGTAAACTCCTGGGCATCATCAGCAAGATAACTATACTCTGAAAATACTTCCTTCATTGTGTTCGTAGATTTTGCAACTACTGGTTTCCCCATCGCAAGGTATTCTACTATTTTTAAAGGAAAATTACCAATCGTAATTTCATTAAGTAACTGAGGATTTATACAAACGGTAAAATATTGCACATAAGAAGGAATATTTTTCTTATCGATTTTACCAAGGAAATGAACATTTTCCATCTCATGCAGAACACTCTTACTAAATTCTTTATCCTCTTTACCAATTAAAACAAAACTACATTCGGGCATAGCAGTTGCTACTTGAACAATTAAATTCAGATCCAGTCTTAAAGAACTTAGTGCCCCCACATATCCTATTATTGGTTGTTTTAATGTTTTTAGCTGTTCAGGGATATCATGAGAAACATCACTATTAAAAAGCTTAAGATCAACGCCATTTCCAATATAAAAACTATTTGCATTATATTTTTTAGCGCTTTTTACAAAGTCGTTAGAATTGCATACCACAAGATCTGACTTTTTTATTAATCTAGGCTCTAAATTCGCTCCATGTCTTTTCCAGTAATCAACACCAAGAGTATAATCTCTGTCAAGGTATATGTATAGAGATGGCCTTAGTAGTTCTTTTAAGTAAAAACTTCTAAATATATCTTTATCGTTGATAAGAATAAAAGATTCAAAGTTTAGCTCCTGTAAGGAGTTTTTAATATCTCTGGCAAACCGTCTGTTATTTATATAATTAAAAAGGGAAAATACTTTTGTCGAAGGAATCCAGTTAATTGATTCTAACAAACTACTTGTATTTAACATATATAGATTTTCGGCTAACTTCTTAATTCCCGTACTCCCGTTTTTTATTTGCACTATATGTTCTTCCACATAATGATCATTGTTCTTTGACAAGAATGTTTTTCTATCAATTGGAGGATTTACAAATAATACGGTGTGCTTTTTTGCCAATTCTTTAGCTAAGCTTGTGGAGGTTGATTCCCGATCCGTATTTATTCGCTGTAAACTAACAAAAACAAAATTCATTAAGTAAAGCTTTTATATCTATTTTAATAATTAGTAGATGAATAAGATACACTTTCGCCTTGACATTTATTTTCAAGAGCCCTTAAAGATAGCTTAAACTAAGTAATATTACAATTCTTTCCAAGAGATAAAGCTTTTACAATTAATAACTAAAAGTAAAATCAATCTTAATTATTTCACCCATTTAATTATAAATATACATTCAAGTAAACGAATATTGAGGGTAAGGAAATACTAAAAAAGTGTAGAAAATTCTCCACAAAATTTAATCAAAACACGAACTACAAATTGCAAGTTCAAGCAATACCCACTCAAAAACCAATAAATCAATAAAAAAATAAAAAAGTATTGTTTTTCAATTAAAAAGCATATTTTTATTGAGAAAAACATTCCCCATTACAAATATTACGCCACTTATCATATGGTAGGGATTTATGATTAGGCTATATAGTAATGGTAAATGTTATTTATTTCGAACGAAAATAAATAATAACAAAAAAGTTGTTCTACGTGCAAATTATGACAATAAAAACAAGGAGTTATCTTTTCTTATTTACAATTATCATTTTATTAGCCTGTAAAAAAAGTACAATTCATGCAGAGGAACCCCCTCTTCCTGAAACTGAAAAGCCTGTTCCTCCTCCAAAAGACACTATTGCTACCCCGGTAAATCCAACCATTTTAAATTTAGGTACTGGATCAGGGAATTTATCTATTGATGGAAAAACATTGGGAATATCAGCAAACACAATAATCAAAATAAAAGGTGGCTCATATAATGATATACAAATAAGCAATATTAACGCTTCGGGCGCACCTGTTATAATTCAAAATGATGGACTTGTTCAATTGGTTGGTAACAAACAAATAAAGCTTACTAATTTGAATAATGTAACTATCAGTGGTAATGGAACTCCTGGAATTTCAAGAGGATTTCTTTTTAAAGACAGAACTGTGGATGGCGCACCAGTTCAATTAAACAACGACATTAATAACTTTACTTTGCAAAATGTATCTTTTCAAAATATGAAAACATATGGTTGCATCCAATATATCCCACAAAGTATTTATAATGGGTCAGAAAGTTCTTATAGTAAAAATTTAAAGTTTCTAAATATTGATTGCGACAACACAGGCACTCTAATCAGATTCAGAGGTTCTGCTCAAGACAATGTTATAAAAGGACTGATTAAGGATGTTGAAATCGCCTACGTCACATTCCAAAATGCCAGAACAGTAGGTAGCGCAATTGTCTTGGAAAATATAGATTCCTATAACATTCATCACAATTTTATTAAGGATATTAATCAAGACAATAGCAATCACAACGGCATTTTCTATTTAATAGGCAATGGTAAATTTTATAACAATTACGTAAAAGATCACCAAGGTAATGCTATTCGGGCTTGGTGTTTTAGCTTAGGTAACACCCCAAAAGAGGTTTTAATTTTCAACAACATTGTTTCTGATTCAAGAGAATACAGTGCTTTTGAACTTCAAACCTTTAAAAGAAATATCATGCCAGGAAAAACCACATTTGTTAATGCAAAAGTCTTTAACAATACATGTGGGAATTTACTACCAAAATCAGGCACCTTTCCTGCTCAGATTTTAGACTTATACGGGCAAGAGGGTGGAAAATGCGAAGTGTTTAATAATCTTGGATACCAATTCACTCTTGTTGGTCAAAATAACACAAATAGCATTTGGAATCAGCTGGGAGGTACAATACCTACTTCACTTACTAACAAGTACTTCAAAACTTATGGCGAAGCAGGTATAACTGATAATGTTAAATTCGGATTAGCCGCCACCTCACTTGCCAGGAATTCTGGAACCGCAATTTCAGTACAAAATTTCGACTCCGCTTTATCAAAGTTGGTAAATGTAGATTATTATGGCAGAACCAGATCACTAAGTAATCCGTCAATTGGGGCAGTAGAATAAAAAAGAAGGTCTTATTTAACTTGATAATTTTTACTAAGAAACCTATAATAATATCTTTTTAACAATAAAACAATCTCTTTATATCCACTAATAAACATATCAAAAAAAGTAAATTTTTGATAATAATGATTTATAGCAAAATATCCAACTATAAGTCCGGTAAGCGTTGAGAAAACTGAGGCCGCTGCAACAACATAAACGTTTCCAGTAACAACTATTGCTAACCAATCGGTTAATACTGTTACAAAAACCATAAGTATAATCTTTAGCAAATTTACTTTTGGCATATGTATTACATCTAATGTTACAGCAAAAAAACGCTCTGCAGGATAAAGGAAAGCAATTATCATAAATATCCTCAATATATTGGGTGCCTCGGTTGCCACATATTTAGGCCCGCTAAAAATTAGTATTGCCAGATCAGCAAAAACAATTACCAAAAGGCTTACTGATATCAATGCTATTGTTATCATCCCTACATATTTCTTCATAACTGAAATTACTTTCTCCTTTTCATTTGAATTAAAGAAAGATGATAAAGTTGGCATTGCCGTATAAACAAAACTTCTTAAAGGAATCTCAATTATTTGCACCAATTTAGTACCTGCATTATACACTGCTAAAACGGAAGGACCTAAAAAAAGCTTAATAATAAATGAATCAATAGAGCCTAACAGATTTGCACTCAAATTTGTCCCAACACTGTATTTTCCGAAATTATAAATTTCCAACATTGCAGCTTTAGTTTTAAATTTAAGCATGCTTATATCTGTCCACTTAAAAAATATAGCTATTGAACTCGATACAAAGTTTGCTGCTAAATAACAATATAAAACAGTGTGGATATTTATTCCCTTCAAATTTAAAATGATCAGAAGCAAAAAGCATCCTTGATTAGCAAAGTTTAAAAACAACAAACTATCATACCTTTGTTTCCCTTGCAAAATACAGTTTGAAACAAAAAATGGAAGAGAAAGCACATAGTTAATGCTAAAAAATTGAAGAAACAGTTTAAAACTTGGATCTGAAATATAGCCCGAAACAAAATAACCTGGTATATTCAGTATTACAAAAATGAGGGTTATCATAATTGCAATAAACCATGTAGAACCTATTATCTCCCTTTTTCTTTCTTCTGTTGAGCCTGCATAGAACTTCACAAAAGCTGTCGACAAAAAACCCGATCTAAAAGTATCTACCAATAATAAAATAGTTAAAAAGAACCCCCAATTACCCATATCTTGTCTTGTTAAGTGTCTAAAAAGTATAGACAAAGTCACAACACCAATCACTGCATTTATGCCATTACTGGTTAAAGACAAAACATGTTTACTTTTAGCTAAACTTAATAAGAAGGTAATTTTTGATTTCATTGTGCTTAATTAGAGATTACCTTTTTTCATTTCACTCACTGCATAATCGCAAGCTCTTGCAGTTAAGGCCATATAGGTTAATGAAGGATTCTGACATGCAGACGAAGTCATGCAGCTTCCATCTGTTACAAATAAGTTTTTAACAGCATGCATTTGATTATATTTATTTAACACAGATGTTTTAGGATCATTGCCCATTCTTGCAGTTCCCATTTCATGAACAGTAGATCCGCCCGGGGTATTATAAGAAAAGGTATTTACTCCTTTAAATCCTGCTTCTTCAAGCATACTTGCTCCTGTTTGCTTAATATCTTCCATCATTAAATGTTCATTCTCTCTGAACGAAAAGTCTACCTCCACCAATGGCAATCCCCACTTATCTTTATCATTTACTGAAAGTGCAATTTTATTATCAAAATACGGGAGACACTCTCCCCATCCTCCCATCCATACAGACCACTGACCTGGTTTAGTTAGCTGTTCTTTAAATTTCGATCCAACTCCTTTTAAGCTATCTTTTCTCTCCTGCCATCCTTCTCTTTCTCCTCTTCCCTGAAAATTATAGCCTCTTAAAAAGTTAGCTTGCGTTCCATTTCCTATATTTCTAAATCTAGGAATAAGAAATCCACACGGTCTCCTCCCCTTATAATATTCATCCCTATAACCATCATAAACTCCCGAAGCACCTGAAGAAGAGTGATGGTCCATTAGGTTATGCCCTAGTTGCTCGCTATCGTTCCCCATACCATTCGGAAATCTAGATGATTTGGAATTTAATAAAATAGCGGCGGTATTGATTGTCGAAGCATTAACAAAAATGATTCTGGAGTTAAATTCAAGTTCCTCATGAGTATTCATATCAATCACTCTTACTCCTGTAGCTCGTTCAAGTTTTTCATCATAAATAATTTCCCTAACAATAGAAAAAGGCCTGATTGTCAAATTTCCTGTTGCAGCTGCAGCCGGAATTGTAGCGCTATTGCTACTAAAATATCCACCATACGGACATCCTCTGGTACACAAATTCCTGTTCTGACAAGGTCCCCTGCCATTCCATCCTCTTGTTAGGTTTGCAACACGGGCAATGGTGAGTAACCTATGTTCCTCATTCTTTTTTATAGAAGAAGCAAGATGCTTTTCTATACAATTAAGCTCCATTGGTGGCTGATAGCAGCCATCGGGTAAATGAGGAAGATTTTCATGTTTACCACTAACCCCTATAAACCTTTCAACATAATCATACCACCCTGAAATATCCTTATATCTTATTGGCCAATCAATTGAAATGCCCTCTTTAATATTTGCTTCAAAATCAAGGTCACTTAACCGATAGCATTGCCTCCCCCAAATTAAAGATCTACCACCAACCTGATAACCTCTTACCCAATTAAAAGGCTTTTGTTGGATGTAAGGATGATCAACATCACTTGCAAAAAACATGCGGTCACTCTCGTCCGATGTCCTGCTCCTTATAGGGTTTTCCGTTAACTCCTGAGTCGTATTATTTAGCCTATATTCAAAATCCCACGGATTTAAATTAGCAGTAGGATAATCTTTTATATGATGTATGTCTCTTCCCCGTTCAAGCAGCAGTGTTTTAAGGCCCTTCTCACACAACTCCTTAGCGGCCCAGCCACCGGTAATTCCCGATCCAATCACTATGGCATCATAAGAAGCAGACGCTTTAATAATGTTTATCATTTATTAAATTATTTTGTGGCCCAAGATTTTTGTTTGTTTCCAATTGTGATACAGGCCTCAAAAGTTGAGGGTAAATAGTCGTAAGATAGCCCTTTCGTGGCACCTTGCTCAGAAGTACAATACCCAATAACTGTATAAGACTTAAACATATCAAAGAAATTATCACCAAATATTTTCTGTTTCAATTTACGAATCAAGTGGTTAGATCCTTCCGCATTCTCAAAATGAGTAAGTATAGACTCTCTTTCATTCGCATTACATGAAATATAAGTTTTATTATAATTCTGTTTTGTGTAATCTTCCAGGTCAATCAATCCTTTTATAAAATTATTTTGAGATTTTGTAGCAGTACAATCCTTCACCATTTTAATAATAAAATCTTCAACCTTTGCCATTTTAGCTCCAGGTGTATCTGTGGCAGGTATAATCGTTTCGGCTATTTCTGCTATCAGCGACTTTTTATTCATTAAATATAAAAGATCAGGTTTTTTGTAAATACTCCAGTACTTCCAAAAGCCTGCACCACTTATTGCTACGGCCGAAAAACCTAATATTCTATATATCACCTGTCTTCTATTCATCAATATTTCTTTATTAGAACCTAAATGATAAATGAATTATAAATTGAGAGTAATTGTTCAGCTGCAGATTTCCATGTAAAATCCGATGCCCTTTTCAAGCCCAGTTGTTTCATTTCCACTCTTAAATTATCGTCGGCAAAAAAACGTACTATAGCATCCTTTATCTCATTATGATCAAATGGATTTACAAAAATTGCAGCATTTGAAGCTATCTCAGGCATAGATGAAGTATTAGAAGTAATTACTGGAACCCCGCAAGCCATTGCTTCCAAAATTGGTAACCCAAAACTTTCTCTCAAAGAAGGATATAAAAACAAACTTGAACAATTATAAAGCAGAGGCATTTCATCCGAAGGAATATACCCTGGGAAAATGAAGTTTTCAATAAATTCCTCTTTACCCAATTCCTTTAATGTATCCTCAACCAATTTTCGGTCATAATCTAAAATAACCAATGGCAAACCCTCACTAGCAACAGAACGGTATTCAGTATATGCTTTAATTACATTTAAAGTATTTTTTTTCGGTGCAGTGTTGCCTAAAAAGAGGATAAATTCGTCTGGTAGTCTATGTACATTTTTAAAATCAAGCAGCCTTTCCTTTGAATAATTAACATTAAACTTAGGATTAACTGCATTATAGATCACTTTAACCTTATCTTCAGGTAAATTCAGCTTATTCAGAATCACATCCTTTTCAAAATTCGAAACAGTAACAATCAACTTACTCTTTTCTACAATTTTAGGCACTATAAACCTTCTGTATAAGTTACCGAAATTTTGATAAGAAGTTCCTTTAAAATCCGTTTTCTCCAGATAAATAATATCGTGCAGCGTAAGCATTAAAGGAACAGATAAATTTAGTGCCGATGTATTACATGTCGAATGAAGAAAATCAAGATTATCTTTCTTTACAGCCTTTGGTAAAGCCAATTGTTCCCAAGTTGGATAAGAGCTTGAAGAAAGCGTTCTGATTTTAAAATTTGCTTGCTCTTTAACACAGGCATCATCAACATCATTTCTTGCATACAGGATATATTCATTGTATTGATCTAACTTCTGAATTTCATTTATCAGTTCTAAAGCAACCACCTCCATTCCGTGTTTTTTTGCTCTAAAAATACGCTGTACCTCTATCCCAATACGCAACTTCTTTTTCATTTGTCAATTCTTTACTTAATAGTCTATTTCTTTATTTCTTCTTTAAAATAGTGTTCTGTAGCTACCGATATTTTATTAGCCTTCCGCACCTTTAAAAGTGCCAAAACCTGGTAATACATGAATTTGTGTACATTTTTTAAAGAAGTATAAATCCGCCTATCGGCTTTAAAATATTTTAGGGCTGATAAAACAGAAACAATAAATATGATTATCCCAAGCACCCAATAAATTGCAAATAGTGGAGCAAAAAATAGATCCAACACAAAAAAAGCAGTTGATAGAATCAATAATATAAATAATGGAGGTCTAAGCAGCATCAAACTAAATAAACCTTGATTCAAATTAAAATTCACAATAGATTTAGCAAATAGATTAAGGCCAAGAAAGAAATATTTAAACCAGGTATTTAACCATCTTGATCTTTGATTAACCAATTGACCTGTTTTACTTGTTTTCTCATCGTAAACAATTGCTCCTTCGGCAAATGCTATGGTGAATCCTCTCCTTAAAATTTCATACTGCAATATTTTATCAAATCCTGCCCCAATAATCTCATTATGCTCCAGGCAATCTTTATAAACTTTTGTAGTAAACGCCATTCCTGATCCAGAAAGTGCTGCAGATGAACCGGCCTCAAATAAAAGCTTCCTATCTATAAGTCTATAAAATATATCTCCAGCCTCATCCAGGCACGCATAAGGAGTATTTAAGTTTTTAGCAGCCCTTACACCTTGAACGGATGTATAGCCCTTTGCAAAAAATCTGTTTAATTCATTAAAATATTCAGCATGAACTAAATTATCACTGTCAATTATAGTTATGATTTCGTGTTCTCTTTGAAACCTGTTTATTGCATAAAAATGTGATTTGGTATTACTCGCCAATACCTCATCAGGTTTAAGAATAACAACGTTCTTGTCTGTAAAATTTAATTCACCTATATCACAGTTATCTGCAACAACATAGATAATGTAATTAGAATAGTTTGATTTCAAAATAGAATCAACCACCATTGGAATTAAACTCGTTTGCTGATATGCAGTAACAATAACTGCATAATCAAACTCAACCTCAACAAGCCCTTTATTTATTGTTTTCTTATTAAATAACCCAAAAAAGCACAGAAAAAGCGGGCCAAATAAATGGACTCCGATCAAAACTTGTATAATAATAAAAAGAGTATAAATTATATCCATTAAGATTGTTTCATTTTTAAAGATTTAAAAATAGCTTTATAAATTTCATTGGTGCAATTTTCCCAACTATGACTTGCAGCGAAATCCCTTCTTCCTATCTGCAATTCTTCTGTATTTTCTTCAAGCGCTGTTTGTATAAGCAACGCAAAATTTTCTTTATCCTCTGCCAGGTACACATATGAAGAGAAAATCTCCATTGCTCTTGTTTGAGTTGCAACTACTGGCTTGCCCATGGCTAAATATTCATCTATTTTTCTGGGGTAATTGCCTATCGTTACCATATTAACTAACTGCGGATTAATACACACATCAAAAAAACCAACATATAACGGGAGTTCTTCCGGTTTCTTTATCCCCGTAAAAACCACGTTCTCTAAATGATGTAAACCGCTCATGGCAAAATCATTATCTTCGGGCCCTACCAAAACAAAGGTTAAATCCTTCCTTGCATTTGCAATATAATGTATTAAAGGTATATTCAGCCTGATACTGTTTAAAGCACCAACATACCCTACAATAGGTGTTTTTATGCCTCTAAGTTCTGCAGGCTTATCGCTTGCTATTGCCTCTTTAAAGAGCTCAATATCACAGCCCTGACCAACATAATATGAATTGTCATTGTAAGTTTTACAGTAATCCGTTAGGTATAAGGAATTGGCTAAACAAAGGTCATTCTTAGCAATAATTAAAGGCTCAAGTCTTTTACCATGTTTTTTCCAGTAATCAACGGCAAGAATATAATCTCTGGAATAATAAATACTTAAAGCCGGAAAAAGTAGCTCCTTTAAATAAAATCCTTTTAATAATTCATTATCATTAAACAATATAAAGTCTTTAAATCCCAATTCCTCTAAAGCCTTTTTTATTGAATAAGAAAACTTTACATTATTTCTCTTATTCAAATAATTAAATACAGAAGCATTCGAAATCCAATTTATAGACTCCACCATACAATCCGGATACAGATTCCAAAGATTTTCTTTGATCAATACTAACCCTTTTTCCTTCCCCTCAATTACCCTCAAGCGCTTTTTCACTTTTAAATTAGCGTGATCTTTATATCGGGTAATCCTATCCAGGGGGAATTCACATATAATACCGTATTATTCTTTGAAAGTTCTAGCGCAATATTTTTGCAATTACTGCCTATTTCAGTATCCCAAGGTTGCTGTCCAATAATAATTACATTTCTATTGATCATCTTTAATTAATTACTTGCTTCTATTTAGAAAACTAAACAGACATCCAAGATTTAGTATCTTCAGAATACTTCTTTATTATTCTTGCCGGGTTACCTACTGCTACACAATAATCTGGTATATCCTTTGTCACTACACTACCTGCTCCAATAACAACATGTTTCCCTATTGTTACACCTGCGGTAATTACACTATTTGCTCCAATCCAAACATCATCAGAAATAGTGATTTTCTTTCTGATTTCTTTCTGCTTACTTGGTGGCACATTAATGTCTTCATAGCCATGGTTCAGACCAGAAACAACTATATTTTGAGCTAACATTACATTATTGCCTATTTCAACAGGACCAATCACAACACTACCAATACCTATAATCGAGTTATTTCCTATTAATACATTACCTACTCCATTATTAATAGTTACAAAATCTTCAATAATAGATTTTTCCCCTAAACTGAACTCATTAAAAGGAAAAACATCCATCCTATTTCTACGTCTGATGATACTCCCAGATCCTTTTTTATGTATAAAAGGATTAACAAAAAGTCTCACCCACAAACGAGGTTTATGATCATTTTTAGGTATCAACATCTTATGCAATAGCTTTTTTAGCCTCGGATTTGATTTTATTTTATTAACTATCGACATAAATATTTAATACTGTTAGTTCTTCTTCTTAATCTCTAAAAAAAAGGCAATTACAAAGCATATTACACCCGGAATAACAAAAATTTCAAATGGCATTAGCTATAAATTATTTTAATTTCACTATTAATTGCCCCATTATTCTTACCTGGTTCGTTTTTATCTTTTTCATCATCCTTTTGAGGTAATGAAGCATCCTTTTTATCAAAGTTCACACTCTGAAAAATAATCGCGAATGATAAAGCCGCAACAATAGCAGATGGCATTGAATTAATTACTTCATTACCATAACTGCATAAAAAAATACCTGCTGTCGCCGAAAGCAAGGCTATACACTTATACCTTAACCCAATACTCCTTATCTTCCAAATTATCCCACAGCATTTCCCCATAATGTACATCATCATCGAAAACCAGATGGTTAATCCAACAATGCCATACATGGCCCAAACTTTAACCCAGTAGCTATCAGGTTCAATTGTTGATAAAAATTTATCTTTATTATAGAGCTTACCCCAAGTACCTATTACTCCCAAACCTCCTCCAAATGGTTGACTCTGCAAACGTTCTCTAAGAACCTTTTGATTGTTAAACCTCACATTTAATGAGGCTTCTTTAAAATTCAGCGCACTTCGTAATCTATACAATCCATAATTGCCATTACCTATGGTGGTAAACTTTAAAAAACCAAAAAACAATGCCGCCGCAATCACTCCAAGAATTATTACCTTAATATTCTTGGTAAGAAAGAAAACACACAATGCCCCTATTGCCAATGCAAAAAAAGCACCCCTGGTACCTGAAATCAGCATTCCATAAAAAGATAAACCTGCTGCAATTAAAGCCAGTATTCTTTTCCACCATTTAAAAGGTGCTATTGCCAAAACAATAGTAATCATTACAAAAGATGCCTGCGAAACACCAAATTGTCCTGAATCCCCATAAAAAGAGAACACCCTTAATCTTCCCCATAACAAGTGGGTAATAGCTCCAACCTCATCTAAAAATTTTTGCTCACCTGATGATAATCCTATATGTTGCTGTTTAATACCATTCATAGTTGCCAGTAACGACAATCCAATCAACAGTATTAAAACCAGATTTAACTTCTTTTCTGAATCAAATAGCAAAAATACAAGCGGGGTAAATAGCACAGGGAACAATGCGGTACTTCTTATTTCTTGTAACCAGCCTATCACACTAGCACCTGCCGGATTTATAATTTCAACCACGCTGATGATAAACCACATCAGCATCAGTTTTGTTAGCGGGTTATTTAAACGTTTCCAATCATATCGCTTGTACTGAGTAAGTGCCGCTACCCAAGTTAATAACAGTAGCCCTTCTATGCCTATGCCATAAGCTATACCGCCCACCTCACGAGACAAAATCCCAAATAAAAAACAGTAAGCAACCAAAGCAAAAAGACCTATAGAAGGCTCCTTAAAAAGAAAAACCAGAAAGATAATAAACAGTACTCCTATAATCACAAGTATTGCCCACATCGGATTCAGATAAGTTAATATACTAACTCCAACAGAAACCATTATCCCTAAAACGGACAGGATTATTGTACGCTGTGTGTGTGACAATGAGGATAAAAACTGGTACATAGCCTATTTATTATTTCACTTTATTAAGAACCCAGCCAATAAAACCAGGTTGCCCTTTAATATAGCTTAAAAGCTCTTTCTGAGGTTCTGATATAGAACGTCCAGATTCAAAAACAGCAACATTAAGCTCGGTAAAAAGTAACCATTCTTTTGCTTTATTCAGATCCTTAAGCCCGTCTACATCTATAATGATCACATCAAACTCATCCTTTAAAACTTCAAATCCTTTCCTTAAGCTTGTACTGCTCTGTGTCTCCAGCAAAGATGAATTTGCATCGTTCTTATTCAAAATCGTAATCAGGTCCTCAGTCTGGATTTCACGCTTCACCAAAAAAGTCTCAAAATCCTGACTTAGCGCCAGCTCTTTTGAGTCTGACATTACCTTCTTGGTCTCTCCTCCTATCAACAGAACCTTCTCACCCATCATCGCAAAGGCATAAGCCAAACTACCGGATAAAAAGGATTTACCCTCATTGCTATCCAGACTGGTAATCCCTACAATCTTCGAATTGTTCTTTTTCAACGCATCTGAAATCTCAAATCGTAATGACCGTAACAAATTCTTAAAGGATAAAAACTCAGGATCATTCTCTTTACTCTTCCATAACTCCCTGATATTGATATCGGGATAAGAAAGATAAGGTACAGCACCTAAAACCACAGACTTGGTGGCCTGGGCAAGTTGCTTTGAATCCCTGATGCTCCGATCTAAAAGGAACATCATTAACACCCAGGTAAAGCACAAAAACAAACTCGCTATATACGAAAGTGCAATATATATTATCCCTTTAGAGGCAAGCGGTAAACCTGGTAAACCTAACTGGGCCAGCTGAAGTTTCAGCGCCACATTCTGACCGGTCCTGTTTTGGTTATAGGTATCCAAAGAGTTCATATAGTCTTTGGTAGCCAGCTCGGCATCACGCTCATAGTTTTGAATCCCGGCATCAAAAGGCACCATCGTGTTGTATTTCGCCTTCAAAACCGACAACTCATTGTCTATCGATTTTAAACTCCCTTTGGCCTGGCTAATGGTTGTCTCAAGAGATAACTTCCTTTCAATCAGCCCTTGTCTGGAAGCCTGTGGATTAGTGACATTCTCATCCGAAATCTTTGAACTCACACCGTTTATCAATCTAGTCAGCGAGTCAACTTTATTTTTATCTGCTGCCGTAAAATTTCCATCTATATATGCACTATTAGCTATCTTCAACTGGTTCTTAAGGCTAATAATTCTTCGGTTATCTGCTGTAGAGTTTCCTGAACTTAAATTATCTATCCCGCCTTTAAGGGTGGCATCAATATCTGCTATAGCCCTTTGGTTGGCCTGAATATCCCTTATCGCCTGAGCCTTGCGCTCTTCATTTTGTGAGATCTGTGCATAAACCATCTCCGACTGCTTGTCCAGGTTCAAAACCCCATTCTTCATCTTAAAATCCTTCAAAGCTGCATTCTTCTCATTCATTGCAGCCTCTTTCTTCTTCATCAATGAATCTAACAGTTCGATAGAGTTGTTCTGGTTTAAATTAACATCCTGTCCGTAGTTATTAATAAATTCAGAAGATAAGGTATTTACTAAAAACGTCGACAACAATGGGTTCTCAGAAACGTAATAAACATTCACAAAATCACTGTTATCCGGACGGTATATTTTCAGGTTATTGGCAATATTATCATTATCATAACCCATAGAGCTAATGATGTCATACAAGGGATATTTACCAGCGTTGTCTCCAATCGCTATCACCTGCTTATTTAACAGTCTTTCCTTGTAAATCCTGATCACCTCATCAATACCGGCCTGCCCCAATTTAGAAACCTGCTTGCTATAAGGTCTGAAACTAGCCTTCGGATCTTCAAGGTCATGCAGGATCAGATGATAAGAAAGGATACTCATAATCCTTCTCATTTTCATCCGTTCTATAATGTTCGAAAACTGCTGGTTGATCTTAAAAATATCCGTATTCCGATTAGAATTAACCACAACCTGCTTAGACTGGTCTATCAAACCTGTAGCAATCTGAGCCTCAGAACTATATTGTTGGGGAAGGTTCTTTACCAGGAAATAAGTAATTCCTCCCGTCAACAGGGGTACCAATATCAAAACCCATTTATATTTACCAAGAAGTCGTAAAAATGATTTAATGTCCATTTATAAACTGTTAAATTATATTCTTATTTAATTTCTGATAATTTCATTACTTAATTATAAGAAATATTCATCATATATTAATATTCTTTCCCACTAAACAATATTGTGCCTATTACATACTTGTAATAGGATCAAATCGATTTATCCTTTGTTTTTTATCTCTAAATAAAAGGCGATTATAAAACATATTACGCCCGGAATAACGAAAATTTCAAATGGCATTAGCTTATAGTTAAATTAGGTTCATTATCTATTAATGGTACAGATTTTTTCTTATCAAAATATACACTCTGAAATATAAATGCTAATGAAACAGAAGCCACAACGGCAGATGGCATTGAATTAATTACTTCATTACCATAACTGCAGAAGAAAATTCCTGCTGTTGCCGAAAGCATCGCTATACACTTATACCTTAACCTTACATTTTGGATTTTCCAGATTATTCCACAACATTTCCCAAGGATATACATCATCATCGAAAACCAGATGGTTAATCCAACAATGCCATACATGGCCCAAACTTTAACCCAGTAGCTGTCAGGTGCAATTGTCGACAAAAACTTATCCCTGTTATATTCTCTACCCCAGGTACCAATCACTCCCAATCCTCCTCCAAAAGGATTATGCTTAAGGTATTCGCCAAGGATCATTTGATTGTTAAACCTCACATTTAATGAAGCTTCTTTAGGATTTACAGCACTCCGTAACCTGTAAATTTCATAGCTCCCATTACCTATGGTGGTAAACTTTAAAAACCCTACAAACAATAAAGTAATAATCAAACCATACATTAGTACTTTCACATTCTTTGTCAGAAAAATCAGAAACAACACCCCTACAACCAATGCAAAAAAAGCACCCCTGGTACCCGAAATCAGCATTCCATAAAAAGATAGACCTGCAGCAATTAAAGCTAGCACCCTTTTCCACGACTTAAAAGGAGCTATCGCTAAAACAATAGCAATTAGCACAAAAGAAGCCTGTGAGGCACCAAACTGTCCAGAATCACTATAAAAAGAAAACGCTCTTAATCTTCCCCATAACAAGTGGGTAACTGCTCCCCCCTCATTTAAAAACCTTTGTTCACCTGGCGACAAGCCAATATGTATCTGTTTAACACCATTTAAAGTTGCCAGTAACGACAACCCAATCAACAGTATTAATACCGTATTTAATTTCTTTTCAGAATCAAACAATAGAAGTACCAATGGAATGGTCAGTATAGGAAATAGCGCAGTACTTCTAATTTCCTGCAACCATCCCATTACACTAGCACCTGCCGGATTTATAATTTCAACCACGCTGATGATAAACCACATTAGCATCAGTTTTGTCAGCGGGTTATTTAAACGTTTCCAGTCATATCGCTTATGCTGTATAATTACAGTTATCCACGTAAGCAGTAAAAAAATTTCAATCCCTATACCATAAGCTATACTGCCCCCCACCTCGCGAGATAAAATCCCAAACAAAAAGCAATAAACTATTAATACAAGAAGCCCTATAGTGGGCTCCCTAAAAAGAAAGATCATAAAAACAACAAACAGTGCTGCCACAATCACTAATACCGGCCCTACCGGGCCAAGGTATGTTAGTAAGCTAATCCCAACAGAAACTATTATCCCTAAAACCGACAGAAATATTATACGTCGCGTTTGTGACAGTGAGGATAAAAACTGGTACATAGCCTATTTATTATTTCACTTTATTAAGAACCCAGCCAATAAAACCAGGTTGCCCTTTAATATAGCTTAAAAGCT